>JADJQS010000015.1 GCA_016712635.1 Gammaproteobacteria bacterium
CCTTCATCGACCTCGGCCTCGGCCTGTCCGCCAGCATCCGGAGCGGGACCTTCGCGGGCAACCGCCTGAGCCTCGAATGGCTGGTGCCGGTGCAGAACGATTTCAACGGCCACCAGCTCGACCGCGAAGGGACACTGGTCTTCAACTGGGGCATCCATATCTGACGACCGGGCCGACTTAACACCCCGTCACCGGGAGCGGCATCGTGTGGGAAGTCATGAAGTCTACCGGCGAACCGCGACTGTTCAAATTCCCGTCCAGGGCGATGGGCTCGCCGTGCGCCGCGAGAGCGACGGCCTGTTCGACATCACCTCCGGCCTGCGCCAGGCCTGGGAACTTCCGGTCCGTTTTCCCGAGTGCGACGGGCAGATCCGGCATTGCCGCTCGACCGGATCGGCTGGCACAAGGTGCGCTGGTCGCCGCCGACGATCGGGTTCGAACCCGGCATGGAGCTCAACCTCGGCGGCATCGTCAAGGAATACGCGGTCGATCACCTCGCGACGTTGTGCCGGAACGCGGCGCGCGCCACGGCCTGGTGAATCTCGGCGGCGACATCCGCGTCATCGGTCCGCACCCGGACGAAGTCCCCTGGCGCATCGGCATAAACACCCGCGCAAGCCGGGCATCGAACCCATCGAGACCATCGCCCCGCACCAGGGCGGCGGCCGCGAGCAGCGGTGATTACGAGCGCTGCATCAGCGTCGACGGCATCCGCTATGGCCATATCCTGAATCCGAAAAACCTGTTGGCCCGTGCGGTACATGGCCGCCGTCACCGTGGTGGGAGATTTCCTGGTCGTCGCCGGCAGCGCCTCCACCATCGCGATGCTGAAGAACAGGACGGCCCGGCCTGGCTGGAAAGCCTGGGATTGCGCCATCTGTGGGTGGACGTGGAAGGGAATGTCGGCGGATCGCTGAGCCGATCAAGTGAACGCCTGTGAACCTGCGCGATGAAACCACCGATGGATTAATTCTATTGACGGGGACAGATTTCAAATCTGTCCCCGCAGCCAAATCCGTCCAACTCAGCATTAGTCCGGCCGCGGCCCTTCCGGCGGCGCGCGCAGGAACCAGAGCTGGTGGGCGCAGATCAGCCACCGCAGCGCGAAGGCGGTCCCCATCACCGCGCCGCCGGCGAACACCGTGTAGGGCGAACACCACCGACATCTTGGTCAGCCACCAGGAACCGATGTCGACGAAGATCGCGAGGAAGGCAGCGCGATCAGGATCGACTTGCGATGGCGCTGCCGGACATAGGCATGGCTGAAGATCAGGCCGAGGAATGCGAAGATGAAGGTCATGCCGAACAGATGCACGTGCGACACGCGCACCAGCGCGCCGATGGACACGCCGCCGTCTGCCGCCGTGAGCGGCCTGACCTCGGCGTAGCTCCCCAGCGAGGGATCCCTGCTGGCATGGCAGAGCTGGCACTTCGCCTGCAGGATCGGCTGGATATCCTGATTGAATTCCGCTTCGTCCGCGCCCGTGCGCACCCAAGCGATGATCTGCTGGATCTGCTCGGGGCTCGCCATGGCGACATCGGCCGCGCAGCGCCGTTCCAGCCGGCTGTTGTCCGGCGTACCGGCATAGGCGATCTGGATGTCGCGCACCGACAGGCCGGGTTTGCCGTCCGCACCCGCGTGCACCTCGAAGATCTGGATCACGGCAAACAGGTAGCCGAGGCCCAGGATCAGCAGGATCATGCTGTAGAGCACCTTGAGGTGGCGCGGCAGTTCGGAGAAGAACGGGTGGTGATAGGCGGGGCGGCTGGCGTTCATAGCGGTGGCTCACTTCAGTGGAGGCGCGGGGCTGGGCGAGCCGAGATTCTAACCGAAGCGGCGCTGATAAAACGAGTCCGCACCTGGCTTCAAGTATGTCAGTTTCGTGACAAGGGCGGAGGACCTTCGCTAATCATCAGGTGCGTGCGCATCAAGGGCTCGGAGTGAATGAACATCTCAGTCATAGAATAATTTCACCAGCTCTGGCCCCCTGATCCGCTGATAACGTTCGGCTCACGGGCCGCATGTCCCATGGAGCCGATAATTATGCCGCGGATTCCTGCTGCACATCCCATCCTGGGAATACAGGACCGCGGGATGACATTTGAGCGTTCTGGCAAGAACCTTGGCTCGCTCCACCCCAAGGCTAACTCGATCATTTTCAATAGCCGAGATAGTAGACTGCGGAATGCCGGTAATTTCAGCAAGTTCATTCTGACTTAACCCCTGCAACTCTCGAAGGATTTTCACCGACTCGCCTACCGACACTTCCACCATTTTCTTCGCTTTACGATAATCTTTCATTTCACTTGCTCCGATAATCATGTGGAGTCACGCTGACTACCTGCACCAGAACCTTTTCTCTCACCACCCGGTAAATCACACGATACTGAATATTGAGACGGGAAGATCGGTGCCCCTGCCATTCACCTCT
Organism: Gammaproteobacteria bacterium; assembly: GCA_016712635.1. Classification (NCBI taxonomy): domain Bacteria; kingdom Pseudomonadati; phylum Pseudomonadota; class Gammaproteobacteria; species Gammaproteobacteria bacterium. The sequence continues at coordinate 2,433 of JADJQS010000015.1, forward strand.
TAGAGCTTCGTCTCTGAATCCTGAGATGGCCCTTAACCCCTCTGGGCCGCTGATTAAAACGATATCCTTCCATTTCTCGTAACGCTTGAGGATATCCATAGGAAGCGCCTCCAGTTGCTTTATGGCCTTCCTGTGCTCGTATATCTCCCACATACCTGAATTAGTATATATATCCTATATGGTATGTCAATCGCGCGGCATAACGAGTCGCTAACCGGTGCGGCGCTTTTTGCTGTGTCCGGTTGAGCGACTTGTCAGAGATTGCTCCTGGGTCTCCGTATATGCATCGAGAAGCCAGCGAATCATTTTCTGATATTGGGTATTATGCTTCGTTGCCTCGCATAAGCTTCATCATAGGAGGAATCGGAAAAATACTTTTTATATGCATCTTTCAATAAGTCTTCACAGGCTGGATCATGATTTTCAATCAACGCGGGCTTAAACCAAGACGACTCAACATTGACATCATCTGCCGGTGCCGGCTTTACCGCGCATGCCAAATAGAAGAACATCATCATGTAGTTCAGTTTCCGCATCTGTTCCTTCTTTAATTAGAGAACCGAGAGGGTCAGAGATCTACACCCGATCGCCTTGCCCGAATGTGCATGGCAGATTTTATCGGAGGTATCGAGGTCAGCGATGGTTATATCAACAACTCTGACCCCTTGATACCCGAACAACTGAACCTTCCCATACCCAATTCGGATCTTTAAACCATTGCTCATGTATCGCAATGGTTTCAGACGGGGTCGTGAAGGCATGCCCGTTTTGAACGATCGTATAAAGGGTGTCGCCTTTAGTCAGATGCGACTTGAATGCCTCAATATCTCTATTGGAAATGGATTTGAAATGCTCTTGCAGGGCTGTATCAAAATCTGGCTTCACAGGCACTCCTCCACTACAGGCAGTAAGTGTATAAATGGCAAACGCTGAGAAATCAAAAAGTCTGAGTTATTGAAACCAGATCTCTGACCAAGATGTTCATGCACTCTGACCCCTTGATCACAGACCTCTTGATCAGCTGCGCCTTATTAGGCGGGTTCTTTCCAATGCTTGATGAACAGAGAACCGAATTCAACGATTGCCAATCCGTCGCACAACAACTGCGGGTGGAATAAAACCGGCCTAGATGGCTCTCCATCAAACGAATGCAGAAAAACAAAAGATGGCCTGCCTATGTTTTCTTGCTCTGCATAAAGCTCATCAAGTTTTCCCCATTCCATAGCCTTTTATCAGTTCCAGTTTCTTGTTTTCAAGATTATTGAAGCGTCTCACCCTCTTTAGTGAATTCTGCCGGAGGAATATACAGAGGGATTCTGTGAGCCAATGCATCTCTGATAAGACTTTAGGTATTTCTCATGCCAGTCTGTGATTGTTTCTGAAGCAAGATAGTCACGAAGCGGTTTAGGAAGATGCGTGCTTGTGCTCTCGCGAAACAGACCCGTCCATGTTTTCCGCCAACATCGTCTAACAAATCATGCTGACAAACAAAAAGACCAAGCCCAATTATCAAAAATACCATAGAGATTCATGACATACGCGTGCAGATTGATCTGAACATCATAAACCACATCTCTTTGGAGCGGCTTACTGGTAGTCAGAGGAAATTCATTAAATATATTTTCTAGACATTTTTTAGGATATTCAATCTTCGTGCTGCACCATACAAAAGATGCTCTTTCACACCCACATGGCCTGTTTCTTGACCAGCCAATACGGTTTGTAACATGAGATATTGAAGGCCCTGGCATACTCTTGTGTACTCTGCATCAAATTCGCCAATCTGTTCTTCCGTGTAACCCATGGGAATTCGCCTAACGCTGCGGTTGAGCGACCGCGTGCTGCCGCATGCAGCGCGATACGAGCGCACAATGTAATGGCGCGCTCGTGGCGCACACGCGATGCCCTGCCACGGATCGCTCCAACCGCTTGTTGCTGCGCGACTCCGCAACGTTGGTTAGGTCCACCGTCGATCGTCCTTCTGTCGCGTGATCTTGAATGACCTAAACGCCGGTCGAGCCTTGAACGCCTCCACAAGATGGGAGTCGGCTCCGAGTGCGTTGCTGATGTCTGCGCGAGACTCTGTCGACTCGCAGCCAACGATTACTTGTCTCAGTTTGAGTTCGTCGGAGAAAGGAACGAAATAGAGGCCGTCCTCCTGGTCGACGAGCTGGACGTAGAGTCGATACTCGTCCTCATAACTCCAGTGCGCGAATTTCGTGTACAAGAGCTTCCGCATGAACGAACCGCTGTGAACGTTCGATGGCTTCGGAAACCGCGAGTTCAGGTAGCTCACATGCTCAAGCTTCTCATCAGCGACGTCGAAGCCCAGGCAGATCCCGCGGTGTTTCTCGCCGTAGTGAGCCCAAAGCATCGGATGACGCCACGACTTCGAGAAACAGACCAAACCGCTACCGTTTGAGAGCTCGCGCTTCGTCTCCTTAATGATCTTGCGGAAGTCCGGATCTGAGAGTTCAACTCCCAGAAACTCGAAAGGGTCGTTCAGCTCATGAATACGCGCGACCTTGAGCCGACGCTTTTGCAATGCCGAGAGCCCGAAACTCGCCGTGGTGAAGTAGTACGCGCGCACAGTCGCCTAACGCTGAAGCTGTGCGACGCAAACGAAGCGTAGCGTAGTTTGTGTCCGAACAAGCGCATTGTTGGACAGCCACAGATTCATAGCCCCAGAGCCCTCATGAGCTAGACTTTTTTCCAGTCCCACCACATGACGAACAGGTACGCTCCCCTGTTCCGTGACAACCGGCGCATGAGGACCACTGCGCTTCTTCCTTTCGCGAATAGTCCTTGACCCCACCTGTCCCTCCGCAACCTTGGCAGGGCACCTTTCCAGAGCCACTGCATTTTGGACAGGAACTTTCTGCCATAATTTCCTCCTATTTACCGGCTTTGTGTAAGAGCGCCGCACGCTGCGCATTAGTCATGCAGGCTTTATTCAGGCTGACGGCTGAAAAGTCAGTATTATCTAGTGTCGCCGCCCTAAGATCGGACCTGTCGAGCGTTGACTGTACAAGAAGTGCATTGCTGAGGTTTGATTCGTGGAAGTTTACGCGGGAGAAGTCTGAGCCGCGTAGATCAGCGCCGACAAGGTTAGCGCGACGAATAGAAGCGCCAGAAAAGTATACGCCCCGCAATTCCGCTCCGGAAAGCGTTGCTTCATCTAGTAACGCATCTCTGAAATCAGCCCCGTTCAGTTGTATCACAGGATTAGCAAGAATCAATTTAGCTTCGTAAAGAAATTGCAGAACTTGCGCCTTTCGCTTTCCATCTAATAACCGAAGCGCCGTCAGAGTACGCGTACGCGCCACCTCACGGACTGCATTTGGTCCGGTTGAATTAAATAGATCTTTTTCAATAAGTAGTTCCGAAATATAGGCAATGAACTCATCAAGTATCTCTTGTTTTTGCCTGTCGCTTTCCACTTCCTGCTCAGAACGCTTCCTTGACCCATCCAGAAGAAATGCCCCAATTGCCAGAACAAGTGGCACGATAAGCAGATCTAGCCAATCCCAAAGCGTCTTCGCAGCTACAAAATCGCCGTTCTGAAGTTGGTAACCGGCGAAGCCTGTCCAGGGATGATTGTAGCCCTCTAGAATTAGACCCAGAAGCGATACTAGAACAACTGCATAAAACAGGGTTTTCATAATCTATAATGCATGGTTACAAGGACGATGGGGGCTCAATGGCCCGTTTCACGGGCGGCGGCGCGTTAGCGACGCCGCCCCGTGGAAGCAGTGGTTAGACGGCGTTTCTATCATACCTTTCCTGCCACGAAGTTATTCACTAGCTCTTCGTATATATGATCGTTTAGCTCGAAGAAATCAAAAAGCTCCAACATTGGTGCAACAACGCTTTTTACCAACGAGACTAAATCAGTCTCTAGTTGTTGAAGCCGAACGGACAAAGATACCGCTGACTCATTCTCATGCGATGAATCACGGGCGTGAATAAGTCTATTTTGATTGGCGCAGGATAAGCGTCGCCCCTTCAGACCTACATGCCTTACGGTAACAGACACAACGCGCTGCCTGTCTTGCTGCAGCGCGGCATAAAGACGTCCGCAGTAAAGCAACGCCTCGGTTACCCGAACAATACGTGTATCAAAAAAGAGGTCTTCTGGACGACGTTCATCCTCAAAAAGCGATCCGCGCCAGTAGAAATCTCCATTGCGGCGCAAAGCCCAAAAGTCGTATGACTCTCTCCGTTCCGGAGTAACCTCTGCAACCACGCCATCCGCACGTGGGTGGGGACGAAGGTCCTCGCGAGTCAGATAGACTGCGATGGGCCAGCCAAAGGTGTGAATTGGCGCAGTCTGTGCCGCCTTGTTTAGAGCAGGTAAGGAAAATTTCTCTATTCGAGAAGCGAGAGCAAAAGACAACTCCATGTACGCGGTACGAGACGTTTTCTTCATCCCTTCATCCGCCAAAGCCCGTTGGTCCGCGAACCAGTTGCTTTCATGCGGCGCTGCGGTAGCTTCTGGCGGGGGCGCAATTATTGCGAGTCGGCGACGTATGCGTTTCTCAAGCTCCATGCGGAAACCGTCAATGTCACCCGGGTGCCAAGCAAGGATGTCGTATCCAGCAAGGTCGAAATGAATCTTGGGGCCGCCCTTCATGAAATTCTCGCTCTCTTGAAAATGATCCTCACGTACCGTGAGAATCAGATTGCGAAACTTATCCAAGCCCATCACATACCCAATTTCTAGGTAACAGTTCGGTCGTTCATGCGTAAGATCGGCAACGATGATGTCAGATGTTTCGATGAAGTCGATGATCTCCGTTTTAAGCAAGCTGCCCTTGTTGTGTTTGTCAACACGCTTTGGATCAAGGCCACAAGCAACGAGCGCTGGAACAATTGCTGACGCCGCAACATGGTCAAGCTCAGAGTTGCCGATATGCATGATTAAGAATGCTTGGGGCATGACCGCATCTTTGGAATGCCGTCTAACGTTGTGTTAAGCGGCCGAGCGACAGCGCGAGGTCCGGCGACCGAAGGGAGCGAACTTGAACACATTGTTATGTGGCATTCTCTTCTGCATTTGCTTCATCCGATGTTGGGTATGCGGTGACACTAAGTGTGATTCCGCATTCCGCGCACAATAGCAACTCGGAGGAGAGAACTCCACGCCCGCCACGAATTGCTCGGAGTCACCGACCGTAAAACTGATCGCTAACTCGGCCGAGAGATCCAGGTTAGGAAAAACAATTTTGTTGTCTTTGCATTGCACCAGGAACGAGCGGATGAGTTCTGTAAGTTCACCTGGATTCTTAGCATCCGCAACGGTCGCATTGAAGCCTGACAGTGTGTGCACACGACCATTTCGCCTTTTGTCACCCATTTTCCATTGTGTATCGCACTCAAGGGATAGTACCGTCTTAAGCGATTCGAGGGCGCTATCAGTTCCTTCGACCCTTAACGTTGCTAGATTCATTCGCTGGCGCTACAGGTTCGTTGCCACATAACAGCTAATTTGCCGGAATCGCTGATATTGATAATAGGCCGATTCCGTATAGCATGGATATTCCCTCCGCTCTTTACTGGATTCAACACCGACAATCCTACCTCATCCAATGACGAATGGTATGGATGCCGCCATTGACGAGGAGGCAATACACTGCCCAAACCCAGTAGCATGGATGCGTTATCTCTATTCTGTTAATCAATAAGTATTAATTCGAATCGCGAACCCAACATGGGTGTAAAGCACGTACGTCGCGAGAAGTGCCTGAACCACAAAAACAAAAGGCCGCCCCGATAACGGTGGCTGCCTTTATGTTTCAGTATTGCTTTGACGTCAGCGCTTGTAGCCGCTGACCATGATGAAGGGGCTCGGCGGGGCCATCTGTTCGGACTTGATGTCCTTGAAGCCGACCGCGCGCAGGATGTCTTCCATCTCGGTGGTGGAGTAGGACGAGCCCAGCACGGTGTTGATGATCTGGTTGACGCCGATCAGGGCGGCGAGCTTGGGGCCCTTTTTGTCGCCCCACAGCAGCTGCTCCTGGATCATGATGACGCCGTCCTTGTTCATGGAGTCGTAGCACTTCTTCAGCAGCTTTTTGATGTTCTCCGGCGATTCCTGGTTGGTCATCGAGGAGAGCAGCATGGCGTCGTTGCCGGTGCCGAGGCTGTCGGTGTTGTAGTCGCCGGGCAGCAGCTTCACGCGGTTGTGCATGTTGTACATGTCGACGACTTCCTTCGCGATCTTCAGGTTCTGGTCGCGGTCCATCGCCACGGCGTTCAGGCCGGGGTAGCGCTCGCAGAACTTGACCGCGAAGGTCGCGGGGCCGCAGCCGACGTCCATCAGCTGCTTCTTGCCGGTGAGGTTGAACATCGAGGTCAGCACGTCGGACTGCGACAGGGCGCGGTTGTGCATGCCCATCATGTAGTTGCGCGTCTCTTCGTCGGAGTAGGCCTGGTGCATCAGCGCCGAAGGCTTGCCGGTCTTCACCGTGTTGTAGAGACCGCCCCAGGCCTGGTACCAGTTCTCGAACATGTAGACGATGCCGCCCTGGTAGTACTTGCTGGACTCGGCGAGGAACATCTTGCTGAACTGGTTGTTGCGGAAGACGTCGCCGTCGCGGTCGAGGAAGCCGATCGAGACCAGCGCGCTCAGCAGCGCACCCAGGCAGCGGCGGTCGGACTCGGTCTCGCGGGCGAGGGTGTCGAGGTCCTTGCTCTTGTCATCCAGGATGCTGAAGATGTTCAACCGGTTGGCGGCGTGCAGGACGCAGGAGTCCCAGTACGCGGACGCCACCTGCATCACCTTCATCGGATCCATGCCTTCCGGCATGTCCCAACCCCATTCGCCGCCCTTCTTGTCGCCCTGGGAACCTGACATGGAAACCCCCTGAGAGTTTGTATGGTATCGAGACTAAGTATCGGTAAGATATTGAAAAATACCGGCAAAATATAGCGAAAAACGCCGGAATTGTCCAGCCGGCGGGCCGGACCGCGCCGCTTTCACCCGGTCCCGCGCGCGCCTAGGGCATTGCCGGGCCGGGAAAAAATCGTGGTTCCAGCCCCGCGCACCTGCCGCAGGTGCTTGCGGTTCTTAGCGACGTGCGGGCAGCGGTTCTTGAGGTCCCGGGGCTTCTGGCAGAGACAGGTCGGTCCCCGGGCGGCCCCGCGCGAGCGGGCTGCCGCCTGTCTGCTATTCGCGTTCGATGTCGCGATGGGCGTCCATCAGCGTCTTGGTCATGATGCGGTCGGTGAGCGCGATCGCGACCGACGAGACGATGAACGTGATATGGATGATGACCTGCCACTTGATGGCATGCTCGCTCATCTGCTCGGCGTTGATGAAGGTCTTCAGCAGGTGGATCGACGAGATACCGATCAGCGCCATCGACAGCTTGATCTTCATCGTCGCCGCGTTGACGTGCGCCAGCCACTCGGGCTGGTCCGGGTGCTCGCGCAGGTTGAGGCGCGACACGAAGGTCTCGTAGCCGCCGATGATGACCATGATCAGCAGGTTGGCGATCATCACCACGTCGATCAGGCCGAGCACGATCAGCATGATCTCGGTCTCGCCGATCTTGTGCGCGTCGTGCACGAGGTGCCAGAGTTCGACGCCGAACAGATAGACATAGACGGCCTGGGCGACGATCAGGCCCAGGTAGAGCGGCGCCTGCAGCCAGCGGCTCCAGAAGATGACCTCGGACAAGCCGACGTGCAACATATTGCGCGGGGGGATCGTTTTGGTTTCGCTCATGCCTTCCTCAGAGAAAAATATCCGACATCGGGGTGAAAAATTCCGTCTATCTTAATGGAATTTCCACGCCGATCCCAACTGTCGCGGACAATTAAGGTGCTCAGCCCCCCGGGGCTCCGGTCTGCTTCCAGTCCAGCAGGATACCGATCAGCGCGCCGGCGAAGCGTTCCATGGCGATATCGATGCTGCCCCAGGGCCAGTCGAAGGTGGGGGGATATTCCGGGGACTCCGCCTCCAGGTAAAACCTGCTCAGCACCTGATCGCTCGATCCGTCGATTACCGTCACGTCCGCGCCCACCTCATTGCTGCCGGCCATCTCGCCCACGGCGATGCGCAGCGGGTTGTGCACCTCGACGAAGCGCTTGACGTGGATCTCTATGACCAGGCTGCCGGTGTCGCCCGACTCTCCGGCGGCCGCGACCGACTGGAAGACCTGCTCCCCGTTCAGCTCATCGACCAGGATGAACTGCAGGGTCTCGAGGTGTCCCTGGGCCTTCGCCACGTCCGAGGTCACGCGGATCACGGCGTTGCCGTACGCCTCGAAACCGGCCGGGCGCTGCGGCTGCATGCCCGCGCATCCGGTCAGGAATATCAGAAGACCCAATACGAGGTGGGGCTTTCCCATGATGACGGCTCCGGTGATAGACGAGGATGATCTCCTGCGAGAGGGTCCATCATAGACGCGCCGGATGATGCCCGTGTTACATGACCCCGGCGCGCCTCCAGTATACGCCGCCGGCAGCCGTGCCCCAACAGCGCCAACTCACACCGCCACCACGCGCCGGCGATGGAAGATCAGCCCGATCAGCAGCGCGCAGGCGATCGCGATGGCCGCCGGGAAGAGCACGGTCGTCAGCGAGTAATGCTCCAGCGCCAGGATGACGAGGAGATTGCGCGCGGCGAACAGGCCGAAGAACAGCGGCGACTCCGAGCGCGGGAAGTGATAGGCCTTGCGCACCGTCGGCCCGAAGCCGAGCACGTCGACGAAGGTGAGGATCACCACGGCCCACAGCGGATCGGAGGTCGCGTACCACAGCGGCAGCGACCACAGCGCGAGGGTGAAGAACAGCCAGTCGAGCTTCGTGATGGTAGTGTCCGCCCTCTTTATATAGGCCAGCACGGCGATCACGATCGTGATGCCGCCCGAAATCCCGATCGGCCAGGCGCCGGCGCCGCCGCCGTCCGCGAGCTGCGCCAGGAATACCACGAAGGTCGTCGACCCCCAGATGACCCAGGAAAACACATGCGGCCTGATCTCGCCCTTCACGATCGAACGGATGTAGGGGAGAAACGCCGCCAGCGTGAGGGCTATCGCAATGGCGCTCAGGAGCTCTTTGACATGCATGACTGCGTTGTTTCGTCTCGTTTACGCGGGAAAGGGGTTTCATTGATACATCAGGTATTCGATCAGGAGATCGCCGAAGCCCCAGATGAACGTGCCGGTCGTCAGCAGGGAAAACTCCTGCACCTGTCTCAAAATTGATAGTGGGTGGAAACAGCAGGTGTCATCCCCGCGAAAGCGGGGACCCAGTGACTTTAAGCCATTGATAATCAGAGACACTGGATTCCCGCTTTCGCGGGAATGACGCATTTCTCTTTCGTTGCAAACATGCATATCCAATTATGAGGCACGCTCTGATGATATAGGCTTTTGTGCCCAGCCCCCAACCGCGGGCAATGGCGCCGGCCTGCGAACGATCAGGAAACGAACGCCATCACAGGATGCGTCCGGCGATCAGTGCGACGATCAGCAGGACGCCCAGCGCGGCGACGAGCCGGTTGACCGCCAGTCCCCACTTCGCCGCATAGCCGGGGGGAAACTCGTCCGGGTTGAGGGTTTTCAGAACGATCGCGTACTGCCGCGCGGAGTAGGCGGACAGGAACGCGCCCAGGGCGATGAAGACGATCCCGATCCAGAAGCTCAGATTCGCCTGGAGTGCATGCGTGCCCTCCGGCGCCAGCACCTCGAGCAGCAGGCCGGCGCGCTCGATGATGAAACCGAAGGCGATCAGCGCGAGGCTCGTGCGGTTCCAGGCCAGCAGCGTGCGCTCGGCGGCGAACAGCACCCTTGGGTCCTTGAGGTCGGACATCGCTGATCAGCCCGGCGTCGATGTCGGCGCGCGCATCACTTGGTCCCGCGCCCGGGCATGCGCGCGAAATGCGCGTGGCCGTATCTGAGGAGGAGGTAGGTCAGCCCCAGCAGCGCGGCGGTCGCCGCCCACTTGCCGACATCCTCGAACGTCGGCTGCTCGTTGTCCACCGGGATCAGGATGATCTCGCGCACGACGACCACCAGGGCGACCTCGATGAACACCGCCACGTCGATGGGCTGGCCGCCGAGGAACCCGATCTCGGTCTGGATCAGCTCGAGCATGGTCCACAGCAGCAGCAGGGTGCCCAGCGCGTGGATGAAGCCCGAGAAGAGGGTCCGGGCCTCGACCGCCTGGAAGATCTCCAGAAAGAAGTGGGCGGTGATCACCGCCGTGGCGACGACCAGCGCAATGCCGATGACGGCATGCCCGAGGGTCGTGGTCACGGTCAGCAGTTTCATCAGATGGCGCGTCAGCGGCGTATCGTCGGCCGGACGCGGATCCTGCGACGTCGGGTGCTCGGTCATGGATCACCTGCCCTGTAGTTGTCCGTCGTCCATACTACACAAGCGCGCGAGGATCAAAAAGACACAATGGAGCGGCGCTGCGCCCTTATTTCCGGCGCCCGCGCAGCGCGGCATCGAACGAGCGCCGGGCCCAGACCGCCGCCTCGGACAGGTCCTCCATCACCACGTCGGGCGCGCGATAGTAGGACAGCCGGGTCGGCTTGCCACGCCGCAGGTACTCGAACTGCGGCAACTGCAGTTCCCGGAAGTGCGCCGCGTTCCCGTCATCCGCTTTCAGGTACAGCGTCTCGTCGGAGACCAGGCCGAACATCAGCCCGTCGTGGTAGACGCCATAACCGCCGAACATCCTCCGCACCTCGATCGGTCCGAACTGCCGGAAGACATCCTGCAGATGGTGGATGAATTCGTTCATCGGGTTTCCGCGCAATGATCACCCGGCATCCGCCCTGAACGCCTGATGACGATGTCGTGATTCATGGATGTCCAGTATACGCCGCGGGCCAGATATTCCGGCCTCCATCGGCATATCCGCGCTGCAGGAAGATCTTCTAGGCCTCGCCGTACGCGGGACGTTCGGGTTTGGCGCCTGCCGGTGTCCGGGCGCCGGGCCGGGTTGCAATGATGTCGGAAGAGCGGAAATTCTTCAGATCGTATCCGTGGCTGCGCAGAAATTCCTCGCACTCACGCCGTATCTCCGCGCCGTGCGTCGCGAGGAAGATTCGGGGTGAAAAGGCCTCGATCACCCTGACCGCGCCTTTGAGGGCCGATACCTCCGCGCCCTCGATGTCCATCTTGATGAGGTTCGGTGGCGGGATCGTTCCGGATGCGTGCAGCTCGTCGATCGTCTTGACCTCCACCGCCAGCCTGCCGCCCGTGCTGAGCTGGCCGCGCCCGGTTCCGCCCGCGAGATCGAATTGCTCCGTCCCCGATGTGCTGGAGACGGCATACGGCAATACGGTGATATTCCCGACCCCGTTCACCTCGATATGCTTGCGAAGCGTCTTGCGATTCAGTTCCAGCGGCTCGAACGCGATGACGCGCCCATCCCCGGCGGCCTGGGCGGCCACCAGCGTGTAGTAACCGACATGCGCGCCAATATCGTAGACAACGTCACCCGGATTGATCAGGCCGATCAGGGTCGCAGTCTCGCTCTCATGATACGTGCCCCGCAGGAACCGGACACCGGTCACGACAGACCACCGATATCCCTTCAATGGCCCCGCCTTGATCGGCACGAGGATCCAGAGCAACCGGGATTTGATCCAATAGCGAAGTGACTTGAGCAGGTATGAAAGCATCGGTTTCCCTCTCGGGGTTCTCGTCATGTAATCAGAACTGGTGTCCGGGCAGGTGATTATATTCCGAATCAGCGGAGAACCGCACAAGCTCCTCGATTAACCGCGCTTGAATGAGTCCGGCGGAGTGAGGCATGGGGTCAAGAATGGGGGACTATCGGGTTATCAGCCATCGGTCGGGGCGTATGTGATTTTTCCGGCGGTGATGGACAGAAATCCGGTGGCCTGGATCGCCTTGATCACGTGCGGGATCGCCTCTTCCTCGAGGGCATCCCGGAAATGTGCCTTCAGTGCGCTCGCCAGGGTCTTTTCCGTCCTGGGGCGGGTCACCTTTGGCTCGCGCAATTTCGCGACGAAGATCTCTGCTATCTCTGATACGCGGCGGCGTGTCCGGTTGAACGATGGGTTAGGCCTCGCTGGCTTTGCCTGCGGCTCGGACATGGCTTGTGAGGCGAAGTCTTGGCATGACTGCGAACACCAGAAGCAGAGCGATGTACACCGAGCCTGATACCTTGTCTCGGCTGCTGATGAAATCTGCCAGGGTTCGGTCCTGAAGGACAGTTGCCAGACCGAGCTCTGCGGCAACAGAGAGGACAAGCGCAAGCACACCCGCCATGAGTGACCTGGCGGGATAGCAAATCTCGGGAAAGCGGCGGAGGATGTACCCCGCTCCCATGAAGATTACCGCTGCCATGACCGGCATCTCTACGAGCTCCGCCCAGCGCTCACCGATGTGTGGAACAAGGAACGGAACTCGGAAGACACCGAGCACAAAACCTGCACCCAGCACGATGGCGAAGTAAACAAGACCTGCTTGGATGATCTTTGACACTGAAGCGCGCGCCATGGAGGTGTTTGCGAGGCCGAACGGCAGACTTCAGAGGCGGCGCGTAGCGCAGTCCACTGCAAGCCGTGGTTGGGCCGCCACCTGATTCTTGCTATTCATCACTCCCAAACGCTATATCTGAATACAGCAGGCCGTCTCGATCAATGATCATCACCTGAACATAGCGTATACGCAATGTCACAGCCGTGCCATCGGGTGAGGATGGCAATTGATCCTCCATGGCCGCGACCTGTGCCGCGGAAGGCGGGTTCGGGCCGCGCACCACCGCTCTCACAATGGTTTTCCCCGGCACTTTCTCAAAGCGTACTCCCGTCACATGGCTCCCCAAAGAGGAATTGATTTCCTGTTGCAGTGAAAATTGGGTTTTCGTCTCGAAGAGTTGCTTGGCAATGGCATGCCGGGAGTTGACTGACAGCGAGACGCCGAGCACTGCCAGGATGAGAATGCTCAACAGATTCTGCCTTAGGAACTTTGCAATGGGTTGCCCGGAGGCGCTGGTAACACGACGAAACCCGGTTAACCACAAAACAACAGAGGCAGAAAACTGGATGGCGACGAGGTTGACAACGGCCAGCTCAAGGGCGCCCATCGCCAGGCTGAAATCGCCGCGCGCGAGCAGAATACCCGCTGAAGACATCGGCGGGACCAGGGCGGTCGCGATGGCAACTCCCACCAGGGCCATACTCAGGCGGAAAGAAACGGTTGCATAGGCGCCTGCGGCACCGCCTGCCAATGCAATCATCAGATCCAGAAAGTTAGGGGCGGTCCGTACCATGATCTCGCTGGTGAGGGGAATATCATTATGGAGGACACCAATGATGAACGCGGTCGCAAGAACCGCGACAGTACCCGAAAGCAGCGACAACACGCTCTTCAGCAGAATCTTTGCATCGCTGTCCACCAAAGCCAACGAGACGCCGACTATGGGTCCCAACAACATAGCTACGATCATGGCGCCAATGACGACGGCCGGACTATTGGCAAACAATCCATAACTGGCAATCGTGGCAGCCAGGGCGTTCATCAACAGGTGCGCCTTGCTGAACGAGGCGTCTTCGCGGATGTTCACGCGTACGGTTTCTTGCCATTGGCTTTGTGAATCTGTTACAGACATCGCTTCTTTCCTATCCTTGATCGAGCTGGGGCGTCAACGCGCGGGTTATGGAGGCTAAACGTTGTGCATGATCCGCCGCCGGAGCGTGCGACACGGAGGGATTCTGCCAGCCCCGCTGGCAGGCAGTCGGCTCGATGCACCGGTTAGTCCTCAAGCACCACCCAGAAGTGACTTTACAATGCGCATTCCGGGTGCCGACAGCATCCAGCCGAACCCTATGCAGTTAAGTACTACCGTCGCCCAGAATGTCGCCTGGAACGATCTCTTCTGTGTCTTGTGACGACTCATCTTCTGCGCAAGTATGGCACCCGGCCAGCCACCTAACAAACTGAAGAGATGCAAGGACTCCTCAGTCGTTCTCCACTTCCCTTGTACCGCGGCGGCTTTGTCGAACACATATGCAAGGTATGCAATACAGCTCGCACCAAGATAAACGAGCAGCACCAGAAACGGCAGTCGGCCCATACTGACCACCACCACTACGAAGACAAGGAAAGCAACGGCAAATATCAGGGCCACCGGCCCAGGCCCAGGTGCGGATACCGGATGAGGAGACGCCACCTTCTCGCCGACGAACGCCACATTCATGCCTTGCTGGCGACCACGCGAATCCACCGAGAGTTCGTAAGTCACGAGTTCGTTTCCGACTGGTCGTCGCTGACGATTCGTGAATGCCTTGATGTGGATAAACACCCTAGGGCCGCCTCCGTTTGGCGAGACAAAGCCGAAGCCCTTGTCATCCTTCCAGTCGGTTATCTTTCCCTGATAGCGCACTGACGTGTTCTCTGGGGGCTAACGTTTGAGTTGAGCGGCCCCACACCGGCATGCGGCTGGTGAGGCTACTGACTTCGTCTTATTCGAGGGACGCGAAGCCCGGATTGAACACAACTTCCCAGAGGTGTCCGTCTGGATCCTGGAAGTAGCCGGCGTAGCCACCGTACGATGTGGTTTGTGCAGGCTTCAGGATCGTGGCGCCCGCTTGAGCTGCTTCCTTCATGACCGCATCGACTTCGCTCTGCGACTCCACGTTGTGAGCGAGCGAGAACTCGGTGGCACTCGGCGGTTGCAACGGGGCTGAACTATCAGCAGCGAGACTCTTGCGAGGCCATAGAGCGAGCTTCAGGCCGGCGTGAAGCTTGAAGAAGGCAACTGCGCCGTTCTCGATTTCTGAGCCGACGATGCCTTTCGTGGGGAAGCCGAGGCCGTCGCGGTAGAAGGCGACGGCTCGTTCGAGGTCATCGACGGCGAGCGTGACAAGCGTGATGTGTGGCTTCATCGTGAGGACTCCAAAGGCTGTGTTTGCGACGCCCAACGTTCAAGCTGTGCGGCGCGACGTAAGGAGCGTCCGAACAAGCGCCGTGTTAGATTGCATCTATTGAGCGCCATTGTTCTAATATTTCCTTCGATTTTTTATCTATGAACTCTTCTGACACACCATGTCTTTTTACATAAGCCTCAGTTAATGCGTCCACATGCTTTAGAAGAGACAATGCCTCCTCAGATATTTTCCTTAGCCTCTCGAGCAAAGCTTGCATATGTGAATCCGAGTGAATTGCTCTTCTGCTACTTGCTCTTGAGCTATGAACAAGCCAATTTCTCTCGGAAAGTAATTTTTTGAATCTTTCCTCCACTTCTTCCGCAAGCAAGCCCGCCTCTACAAATTTGTGAATGGTATTGCCGAAGGTTTTCTTCTTTGCGTTTTCTTCTAGCTTAATCCCAGCTTCTTCTCCCATGCCAATTTCAGCTTCTTCTACTAAAACGTAATATGTAGCGCACACACACTCTAATTCTTGAAGCTGCCACAATGAAAACCCGACCTGCTGAGTAATAGCAGACAATCGATTTGCTTTTTCTAATTGTGTCTCTAGTTCTGACATGCAATCTAACGTCGTTGTAAATTGCAGTTTTGGAGGAGCCCGTTTGTGCTATTTAGCACAAAAAGGAGCGACGGAAAAACTGTCAATTTGACAGCTTTGTTAGGCCGAATTGCTTCATTCTTCAGCACACAATTTCGCTCCTGTACTCTCCAACCACTGGGCAACTTCAGTCCACGCAATTCTGAACCATTCTTTTTGATGTTTTAAATGATTGAAGTTTCTGTGAGTATTTCTCTCTGCGTTTCGGGCTTCTCGCTCGGTTTCATATTGGAAGGCTGCCGCTACATGTATGTTTCTTGGGTTTTCTCCTTTAGGTTTGCTTCCATTCTCCATTCTGGTGGATTTTTTTGAATAACCTATTTTGTCCAAGGCCCAGACTTATCTCCTTCAATAGGCTCTTCTTCTATTAGATATACATATGCAACCATGCTTTCCTCTTGCCTCGCCTAACGTGCAGTTCAGCGGCCGCACGCCGACGTGTCATGCGCGCCGCAGGCGCACCATGGCAACGCCGCGCTTGCGGCGCGCACGCGGCGCCGTGTCACGGTCCGCTGCAACTGCTGGCTAGGCGACAGGCACAACACGTGGTTGACCAGCCTTCAGCAAACGCACCCGCGGCTCCGCCACGGAAACAACGTCGACGATATGGTGCATACAGATCAACTCGATATGTTTGAATGGGCCAGGGTATTTGTCGTCAGCAAACGTGTCACGGCGGATGTGATCAAGGAAATCCGACTTCGAATAGACGCGAACCAAGCGTCCTTCGTAAGTCTCGTTGTCCTTGACCCGCGCATATGACTCATTGACAACCGCGTAAGCGATGTATGTGTCCCACGTTACCTCGAAGGCTCGGCAGCTCGACGTGTGCTCGATCTTACGGGATCGACCAAAGTTGACGCCGTCCATCTCGAGCTCCTCAGACTCGAATCCGACCTGCATCTCCTCTATAACCAAGCGAAGGGAGTTGGTGCGGGGCTCACTGACACCCGCAAGATCAAGATATGCGCACTGGTCAAGCTGAGCGAACATTCTTCTGTCGCCTAACGTTTGCCATAAACGGCCGAGCGGTAGCGAGATCCGGCGACCGAAGGGAGCGAATTTGATGGCATTGTTATATGCATCTCTATTACTCGTGACCTTTCTTCATATCCACCAACAACGAGTCGACCAAAGCGACAACATTAGCGGACACACTGGTAATTGTTGATACAATTTCTTTGCTTAGCAATTGTTCTACTATTTTTGAACGAAATTTATCGGCATAAATATATCGTTGGCCCAGTGCGGAATCGATATTTTCAATGAAGCCGAGTTCTAAAGTGTCTTGCATCTTCACTTCAGACAATGCTTGCTCGATTAACGACCTGGAATCACCTTTTTCATCGATATGATTGTAGTGAAAGGTGACATCTCTAATTGGTTTAAGGGTATCTTTGACAAGGCTTCCTTTCTCGAACGAAGCCAGAGAAGATTTCACCTCCTGCAGCAACCCTTCCGTTTCCCCTGACATTTTTCCTTGAAAGTTACCTGTATCGATTTTTGCAACCAACTTTGCCAGTTCTCTCAATATAGAAAGCGATGTAACAAAGAAATACATGCTCTCCGATTCTGGAAAACGTCCAATGGCTTCCACGTTTAGAGTAAGGTCGTTCGCAGCTAAAGATAACGCTATGACACGGAGTGCGTCATCATTACTCAGTGACTGAAGGACGTTGCCTATTGTTGTTATTTTAAATCGATTTTCCATCGTGGCTTACTGCATATAACGGTATCGAGCTAAGCCGCGCGCGATAGCTCCGGTATTAATACCACTGCTCATTGATCGCGCGTCGGCTTTTGCGAGTGGTTGAACGGCATAGGGATCACGGGGCGTGCGCAGTTGCCTCTGGATTCTGCAATCTGCACCAGCTCTGCCTGATAATGTGTGGGATAAATTATGTGGACTAAAGCGAAGCAATCGCTGCGTCCGCATTAACGCCGTTATGCGACGCTTGCGTTGCTTCGCTTTATCTACCATGTTTTTCGGCCCAGCACTATCCGCCATTTATAGTGGTCCGCTCATATTTTATTGTTAAAACTTCTGGGCTTGGGCTTCTTTCCGTGAGGCCTATGATCGGTCAACAGTGAGTAGGTATAAAAGTTATACGTTATAACGTAGCAGTTTTATATATAACACGCACCCGCGCCGACTACCTGCTTGATTATCCAGAAGGATTATGGAAACCACACGGGCAAATGGATATTTTATCGGAGTCATGTCGCCAGGGAGGGCCGATCATGAAGAAGTCTCCGTTGCTCGAAAAACTCCGTACGACAATCCGCGTACGCCATTACAGCTATCGCACCGAGAAGTGCTACGTCCATTGGGTTAAGCGATTCATCCTGTTTCATGACAAGCATCATCCAACGGATGATTGCCGCGCTTATACCGGATGCGATTAAGCGAAATCAGGCACAATCAAATATGCCAACTATGGCAAACAATCTTCCCGGATTCCGCTGGCGCTGCATCCGGGCTACATCAGTAATTCAAATTTGAACAATTGAAGAAATGATTTACCGCGGCACCCGTACCTGCCGCATATACCGTGAAATCATCCGCGTGCGGATGCCGAGCCAGCGCGAGTCGGGGTGGGTTTCGTAGTAGCCCGGGCGCGGCAGCATGGCGGCGAGGCGGGCGGACTGCTCGGGCGTCAGCGCATCGGACGACACGCGGTAATAGCGTCGCGCGGCGGCCTCGGCGCCGTACACGCGCTCGCCCCACTCCACCACGTTGAGGTACACCTCGAGGATGCGGCGCTTGCTCCATATGGCCTCGATCATGACGGTGATCAGCGCCTCCTCGCCCTTGCGCAGGAAGCTGCGGCGGCCGGACAGGAACAGGTTCTTGGCGAGCTGCTGGCTGATGGTGGAACCGCCGGCGACGAGACTGCCCTGCTTCAGGTTCTTGTTGAACGCGGCCTCGATGCCTTCCCAGTCGAAGCCCTCGTGTTCCATGAAGCGCGCGTCCTCGGCCGCGACCACCGCGCGCTTGAGTTGGATCGAGATGCGCTCGTACGGCACCCAGCGGAAATGCAGGTCGGCTTCGGGATCCTTCTCCTGCAGGCGTGCGAGGCGCGCCTCCATGAAGGCGCTCGCCTGCGGGGCATGGTCGGTCCACCACCAAAGTTTGGCCAGCACCCACAGGTTGAAGCCGAGGAACAGCGTGAGCAGGATGACGGCGGTCCAGGCGAGCAGGCGGCGGACCGGGTGCCGGCGCTTCTTCACCCGGCGCTTGCGCGCGGGACGGAAGATGTCCGGGTTGATCTGGCGAAAGCCTTTCGAGGCGCTCATGACCGCGTTTGTTTCTTCGGGATTGGGTTTGGGGACAGATTTGAAATCTGTCCCCTTTTGAGCGCTTGGGCTTGCGTTTGGTTTCGGGGACGGATTTCAAATCTGTCCCCGGTAACAGCGTCACCGGTATCAGCACGGCGCGCCAGCGGCGAAGCTTTTCCGCGGCCGGCAGTGCGGCGTGCGCGGGGCTGGTGGATGGCAGGGTGTGGTAGTCGATGCGGGCGTGCGTCGGTCCGAGCCGCGGCAGCACGAGCCTGCGATAGAGCGCGGCGGCCTTCTGGCCGTTGAAGCAGACGGTGCCGATCGCCGGATGCGTGCGGAACAGTTCGGTGAAATCGTTCGGCACGACGGAGGCCGGATCGATCGCGCTGTCCAGGCTGCCGGTCCGCCGGCATTGCGCGACGACATCCCACAGCGCGATGCGCGCCTTCCCGAGCCGGGCCAGGCGCTCCGTGTACGGCAGCGCGCGCGGGATGTCATAGAGATCCTCGAGCAGATTCCAGAACAGGTTGCGCGGATGGGCGTAGTACTCGCCCCGGCGCAGCGATTCGGCGCCGGGCATGGATCCGAGAATCAGCAGGCGCGCGCCGGGCGCGATCACCGCGGGCAGGCCGTTCAGCAGGTCGCTCATCGCGCGCCTAGGGCTGTCCCGCGGATTGCTTGTACTGCTTTAGCAGCATCCTGAACTGCTCCGGCGTGATCTTCGGCCTGCCGAAGCGCAGCGCTTCGACGGTCACCGCGTTGCGCCGCGCGATGCGGTCCGGCGGGTACCGGTCGCGGTCGACGGCGATGAGATCGTAGCTGCCGGCGGGCACGTCGGACGGCAGTTCGACGCGGCCCCGGCCGTCATCGGCGATGGTCAGCGCGAGCGGCGGCGGCGTCTGCAGCGCCGCCAGTGTCTCGCTGCCGGCGAGATAGAGAAAACCGCCGCGCGCGGTCAACCCGCTGATCGCGCCCAGGGTGTCGTAGCGGTTCAGCAGGCGCCAGCGCGCGGGGTCGGCAACGTCGTATGCATGGATGCGCGCGCGGTCGGTGACCGCGTACAGGGTGGTGCCGTCGGGCTTGAGGTCCGTGACCTCTCCGGCCAGCGTGATGCGCGTCAGCTCGCTGATGCCGGTGTCGCCCAGCGCCAGGACGCGCACGCCCTCGCCGGCCACGGCGATGTAGGCGCGGTCGCCGGCGACGCGCAGTTGCGTGATGTCGCCCGCGACCGGGTGCACGGTCACCGGCCGCGCGCGGCCGTGATCGGGGACGGCCGCGACGAGTCCGCTTCCCGGCACGGCGAGATAGAAGCGCCCGTCGGCGTAGGCGGCGGCGCTGATGCGGTCATGGAGCCGGTAGCGTGTCGCCGCGCGCGTGGCCGGATCATAGAGCGTGACGGCGCGGTCCTCCGTCAGCAGCAGGCGATCAACGGCGAGCTCGATCCCGCGCGCCGGGTGCGCCAGCTTCAGGTCGTCGATCAGCCGGGCCTGGAACGGATCGGCGATATCGAGCTCGGCCAGCCGCCCGCCGTCGTGCAGGGCATAGGCGCGGTCGCCGAGCGTGACCACCTGTTCCGCGCCGGCGAGCTCGACGCCGGTCATCCAGGTCGGATTGAGCGGATTCTCGATGTCGAACACCTGCACGCCGGCCGTGCCCTGCGCGACGAAGGCGAAGCGGTCGTGCAGCGCGACGGCGCGGACCGCATCCTTGCGCGGGTAACCGCCGACGCGGCGCAGCAACGGCGGCTTCGCGGCGTCGAGCACACTGATGCCGCCCCACCAGTCCATCACATAGACATAATCCCCTGCGAGCTGCACGCCCCAGGCGGCGCCGTCGGTGTCGTATCCACCGACGAGGCGCGGGCGGGCCGGATCGGCGACGTCGATCACCTGCACGCCGGCGAGCCAGTCGGCGACGTAGAGGAGGTTGCCGCGGCGGTCGAGTCCGCGCGCGTTGCCGGGCGTGGCGACATGGCCGAGCTCGACCGGCGCGGCAGGATTGGTGATATCGAGCACGTAGACGCCGCGGTCGAAGAAGGCGACATAGGCGCGGTCACCGTCGAGCAGCACCTCTTCCGCCGCGCCGCCGGGATTGAAGCGGCCGAGCTCGCGCGGTGCGCGCGGGTCGCTGATGTCGAACACGAGCATGCCGCTGTCGTCGTCGGCCACGTAGAGGATGCCGTCGCGCACGCGCAGCGACCACGCCTTGCCGGGCGTGCCGACCTCGGCGAGCGTGCGCGGCGCGCGCGGATCGCTGATGTCGACGACGACGAATCCGCCGCGATGCGCGGCGAGATAGAGCAAGTTGCCGTCCAGCACCGGCGTGTAGGCGAGTCCGGGCGTTGGCAGTTCGGCGATGCGCGCCGGGCGACGCGGGTCGCGCACGTCGAGGATCTGCAGGCCATGGTCGTCATCGGCGACGTAGGCGACGCCGTCGCGCACGACGACGCCCTTCGATGAGCCGTCGGTGTGGAAGCTCGACAGCAGCACCGGCCGGCGCGCGTCACGGAGGTCGTACAGGTGCAGTCCGGAGAACCAGTCCGCGACATAGGCGATGCCGCCTTCTATATATATACGGCGCTGGCCGCCGAGGTTGACGCCCTGGCCGAAGTCGAGGCCTTCGTTGCCGAGGCGCGGCGGCTCGGGACGGAGGTCGTAGGTGACAAGCTGCGTCCCGGCGAGCACGGCGGCCGTCCCGGCATCGAAGGCGTAGGCCTGCGCCTGTACCGGCAGGCGCGCGAGCAGGTTGGGGAATTCGGCGCGTGCGACATCGAGCAGATAGAGCCGGCCGTCGCCGTCGGCGGCTAGGGCGCGCGCGCCGGCCGCAGCGATATGACGCAGCGCGGGGATGCGCCGGAAGCTGCCGATCCAGCGCGGCGCGGACGGTCCGGCAAGCGCGAAGACAGCCAGGCCCGCGTCGCCGTCGGCGACGTAGAGCCGGCCGTCGTCCACCGCCACGTCGAGCGCGGGTCCGGTCGTGCGCACGACTGCGGGCGGCGCGGCGGGTTCGGCCGCATTGAACACCTGCACACCCGCATCGCCGGCTGCGACGAAGAGCTGCGTCGCCGTCGCGGCCAGGCCGCGCGCGGGAGAGGCGAGCGTGATACGCGCGCGCACGACGGGCGGCGTAGCGGTGAGATCGAACTGCAGCAGTTCGCGCTCGAACAGCAGCCAGGCCTTACCGTTCCCGACGGCGATATCCAGCGGCGCATCCGACATGCGGACACGGGTGTGCAGGCGTGGTGCGGCGGGTGCGGAGACATCGACGAGAACGAGCCCGTCCGCTCCGGTCAGGCAGGCCTTGTCACCTGAAAGGCGGATGCGCGACACCGCTCCTGCGAGCGGCAGGCGGGCGATGAGGCGCGGCGTGTCCGCGGTGTCGACCACCAGCAGCCCTTCGCGGCCGGCGGCGATGAACGCGAGGCCGTCCGCCAGCACCACATCCGTGGCCACCGTGCCGAGCTCCAGCGATGCACGCAGGTAGGCGCGCCCGGCGCAAGCAGATAATCTTCCGTGCCGGCGGGGACATCGAGTGTGATCGTGTGCGCCTGGCCGCCGAACACCTTGACCGGTCCGTCAGTCTCAGCGGTCGATGCGCCGTGGGCGGCCGCGGCGGCCAGCATCAGCGCGGCGGCGAGCACGGGCGCACGCGCGGAGATCGGGTGGGAATCGGTGCGTGCCCCGCACGCCGCAGGCATGCGTCGCATCAGGGACAGGGATTCGAGCGCGCGGCGTGGATCGCCTCGATCTCCGCCAGCACCTCGGCGGACAGATCGAGATCAATGCTCGCGATGTCGTCACGCAGCTGTTCCAGCGTGGTGGCGCCGATGATGGTGCTGGTGAGGAACGGGCGCATGTTGACATAGGCGAGCGCCATCTGCGCCGGGTCGAGGCCGTGGCGGCGCGCCACGTCGACATACGCGCGCACCGCGTGCTGCGCGGCCTCGCCGGTGTAACGCCGGAAGCGGTTGAACAGCGTCAGGCGCGCGCCGGCCGGCCGCACACCGTCGAGATATTTACCCGTCAGCACGCCGAAGCCGAGCGGCGAGTAGGCGAGCAGACCCACGGCCTCGCGATGCGCGAACTCGGCGAGGCCGATCTCGAAGCTGCGGTTGAGCAGGCTGTACGGATTCTGGATGCTGGCGATGCGCGGCCAGCCGCGCTCATCGGCGAGGCGCAGGAACTGCGCGACGCCCCACGGCGTCTCGTTCGACACGCCGATGTGGCGCACCTTGCCGGCCCGGACCAGGTCGGCGAGCGCGGCGAGCGATTCCTCGATGGGGACCGGTGCGTCGGCGGCGTCGTGGACATAGCCGAGCCGGCCGAAGGTGTTGGTGCGGCGGTCGGGCCAGTGCAACTGGTAGAGATCGATGTAATCGGTGTGCAGGCGTTTCAGGCTCGCATCGAGCGCGGCCTCGATGTTCGCGCGCGTCAGCCGCGTGTTGCCGCCGCGCACATGGTCGAGGTCGTCGGAGCGGCTCATCGCCTTGGTGGCGAGGATCACGCGATCGCGCTGGCCACGCGCCCTGAGCCAGCTGCCGATGTACTGCTCGGTGCGGCCGCAGGTCTCCGCCTTCGGCGGCACCGGATACATCTCCGCGGTGTCGATGAAGTTGACGCCGGCCGCGAGCGCGGTGTCGAGCTGCATGTGCGCCTCGCGCTCGCTGTTCTGCTCGCCGAAGGTCATGGTGCCGAGGCAGATGCGGCTTACCTCGAGATCGGTGCGTCCGAGCCGGGTGTAACGCATGGCCATGCTTGCGGCCCGATCAGAGCTTCGACAGCACCTGCTCGGCGGCGATCAGGGTCTGCTTGATCTCCGCCTGGCCGTGCGCGGCCGACACGAAGCAGGCCTCGTAGGCCGACGGCGCCAGATAGATGCCCTGCTCCAGCATGCCGTGGAAGAACAGCCGGAAGCGGTCGATGTTGGAGTTGGTGACCTGGTAGAAATTCTCCACCTTCTCCTCCTCGGTGAAGAAGACGCCAAACATGCCGCCGACGTAGTTGACGGTGAGCGGGATGTTGAAAGCCTTGGCGCGCGTGAGCAGGCCCTCGGCGATGCGCTTGGTGGTCGCGCCAAGATTCTCGTAGAAGCTGGGCTGGGTCAGTTCCATCAGCGTGGCGAGTCCGGCGGCGAGCGCGACCGGGTTGCCGGACAGCGTGCCGGCCTGGTACACCGGGCCGAGCGGCGCGAGCTTTTCCATGATCGCACGGCGTCCGCCGAAGGCGCCGACCGGCAGGCCGCCGCCGATGATCTTGCCCAGCGTCGTGAGGTCGGGCCGGACACCGAAGCGCTGCTGCGCGCCGCCGAGCGCGACGCGGAAGCCGGTCATCACCTCGTCGAAGATCAGCACCGCTTCGTACTTGTCGCACAGGCTGCGCAGCCCGCTGAGAAAGCCGGCCTTCGGCAGGATGCAGTTCATGTTGCCGGCGACAGGCTCGACGATGATGCAGGCGATCTGGTGTCCCACCTGGGCGAATACCTCTTCGGTCTTTTCCAGGTCGTTGTACGGCACCGTGATGGTGTGCTCGGCGAGCGCCACCGGCACGCCGGGCGAGGTCGGCACGCCGAGGGTCAGCGCGCCGGAGCCGGCCTTCACCAGCAGCGAATCGGAATGGCCGTGGTAGCAGCCCTCGAACTTCAGGATCTTGTCGCGCCCGGTGTAGGCGCGCGCGAGCCGGATCGCGCTCATGGTCGCCTCGGTGCCCGAGCTCACCATGCGCACCATCTCGATGGAGCCCATCAGGCGGCAGATCATGTCCGCCATGCGCGTCTCGATCTCGGTCGGAGCGCCGAAGCCGAGCCCGTTGTCGACCGCGGCCTTGACCGCGGCGAGCACCTTCGGATGCGCGTGGCCGAGGATCATCGGGCCCCATGAACCGACGTAGTCCACGTAACGGCGGTCGTCGACATCGACGATATAGGCGCCTTCGGCGCGCTTGATGAAGACCGGCTCGCCGCCGACGCCGCGGAAGGCGCGCACCGGCGAATTGACCCCGCCCGGGATAACCCGCTGGGCCTTAACGAACATCTCGTGTGATTGTGTCATGGTCGTATTCCTTATATATGTGTCTGAACCGCGCCCTGCGCCTGCGCGAAATCGGGGACAGATTTATTTTTTGGCCAAGTCAGCCCTGTGAATGCAGTACGGTTTCAAAAAATAAATCTGTCCCCGAATCGGTGGATGCAAACAGGCGCGCATATGGGCGCGCGGCGGCGGCGGGATCCGCGGCGGCGAATACGCCGCTCGCAACCGCCAGCAGGTCGGCCCCGGCCGCGACCAGGGATTTGCCGTTGTCCGCGGTGATGCCGCCGATCGCGGCGAGCGGGATGTCCAGTTCGGCGCGCGCCCGGCGCAGCAGATCGAGGTCCGCCCGCACGGCATCGGGCTTGGTCGGCGACGGGAAGAAACTGCCGAAGGCCACGTAATCCGCGCCCGCGCGCGCGGCCGCGTGCGCGAGATCGAGGCGATTATAGCAGGAGGCGCCGACGATCATGCGCGGGCCGAGCGCGCCTTTCGCCATGGCCACCGCGGCGTCATCGCGGCCGAGGTGCACACCGGCGGCGCCGATCTCGCGTGCCAGCGCGACGTCATCGTTGACGATGAGCGGAACACGGCGCGCGCGGCAGAGGGCAGCCAGCCGGGCCAGTTCCTCGCGCCGCGCCGGTGTGAGTGGCGCCTTGTTGCGGTATTGCACCAGCGCCCCGCCGCCGTCGAGCGCGGCGGCGACGGCGGCGACGAGGCAGCCCGCCTCCAGCCAGCCGGTATCGGCGATCAGATAGAGGCCGCACAGCGCGGATGCGCTCACCGGCCCGGCCCCCGCTCGGACGCGGCCCAGAACAGGCGGTTGGGGATGTACTGCCCCATGCCGATGCGATAGCCCTGTTTCAGGGTCTCCCAGGTGTACTCCTGCGCCTCGCGCATGGCGTGCACGGGTTCGGCACCGTGCGCGAGCAGGCCGGCGATCGCCGCGGCGAGCGTGCAGCCGGAGCCGTGATACGTGCCGGGGAGGCGCTCCCAGGAATAACTGTCGATGAAGCGGCCGTTGCCATACAGGGTATTGACGACGCCAGGGGTATGCTCATGGGTGCCGGTGATCAGCACGAATTCCACCCCGCGGCCCATAAGGCTGTGGGCGCAGGCCTCGAGGGTGTCGGCATCCGGCGCGAGCTGGCGCGCCTCGAGGCTGTTCGGTGTCAGCACGGTGGTGAGCGGAAGCAGCAGTTCGACCATCGCGGCGCGGACGTCCTCCGCGGCGAGTTCGGCGCCGCTGCCCGCGTTGAGCACGGGATCCAGCACCACGGGCAGGCGCGGATAGTCCTTCAGTATGGTGTGTACGGCCTCGACCGCGCCCGTGCTGCCGAGCATCCCGAGCTTGATGGCCGCCACTTCCATGTCCTCCAGGATCGCGCGGATCTGCTGGATCAGCAGCATCGGATTCACCGGCTCGAAACTCATGAAGCGCTGCGTATCCTGCACGGTAAGCGCGGTGACGACGGGCGCGGTGTGGCAGCCCATGCTGACCAGTGCCTCGATGTCGGCCTGGATGCCGGCGCCGCCGGTGGGATCGCTGCCCGAAACGGCGATGACGACAGGGATATTGTGCTGTGCGCCCATAGTGGCGGATCCGATGTGACTGGAATGGCTGCCGCTGCGGGGCAATCCGGGAGACGGGACACCGCGCCGCAAACAGATGTCGCCCATTCTAGCACCACGCCGCGCAAAAGGACCGGGGCGTCCCGCGACGGAAAATAAAACGCCCGGCAGCCAATGGCTCTGCCGGGCGCGGGAGGATACCCCCTCAATAATCCAGACCCGTCCGCGAGCGCGGGCGGGTCAGGTGCTCAACCGAATCGGCGCTTCTTGGAATGCTTGTTATGCTTGCTGTGACGGTTGTGATGGTGCTTCTTATCGAAACCGCGGTTGTTGCAGGACTTCACGGGCGTGCCGCCGTCCGTATTCCCGGCGGTGTCGTCGGCCGGTTCCTCATCCACGGTGTCCTCGGCGATCTGGAGCAGGCGCAGCGTATCACCGGAGTAGATCTCCATCTCCCCGAGTGTGGACGACTCCGACATCAGCACATACTCCGTAGTGGTGATCATCAGGGGCAATCCGGTGACAGGATCGAACTGGCCGCGAACGGGCATCGTGGTCACCACCACTTTTTCCACCGCATAGAGCGGGCTCTTCATGGGCGAGAGACCCATCTCCGTCATCACCTCCTGCTTCACCTCTGACAGGAGGCGGTCGTCCGGCGAGGTCACCTCGTAGGCATCGGAGGTGGCCGCGTTGAGCCAGATCATGGTGACCGGTTCCGCGGCGTGCGCGGGTCGCAGCAGGGCAAGGGAGAACAGCAGGGGCAGGGCAAAACGCAGCACGGGATGTATCTGGACTAGGGCATTCATTTCAAACCTCCATCACATTTCTTGCGGGCGGGTCTCGGCATGCGGGCGGTTGACTAACGTGCTGCCCTGTAAGAAAGGATAGTGAAATCGTGCCGGAATTATTGTGAGGAGGCGCACACTTTATGCGCCGGTGTCGGCAAATGGAAACACCGGCAACGGACGCCGGAGTGCGAGTTCAGAGGACGCTGATGGGGTGGCGCGGGCGGATGCGCCGGCCGGGCGCAGCTTGGCGCTGAGCTGGCGGGCACGATCCAGGTCGATGGCTTCAGGGTGGTAGGTGACGCCGCGGAATTCGCCGTCCACGGCGGTCAAGGTGACAAAATAGGTCTGGCCGGCGATGAAGGTGAACTCCCGGGTGGTGCTCATCTCCTTTATATCGTGTGCCGGACCCCAGGAGGTGTCGGAACGCACCGTGAGCCAGACCGAGCCCGGCTTCATCGTCACCAGGGCGTATTCGCCCTTGGCCAGGTCGAGCAGGGGGCTGCGATCCGCCTCGATCGTCAAGGCGTTGTCGGCCACGCCCAGATAGCGCTCGGTGCGCGGCCGGATGAAATAGACATGGGCGGTTTCCGCATCCGGTCCCGCGCTGACGAGCGGGTGGCCGGACTCGAGGCGGCTCGCGGCGCAGCCCGCAAGGGCCACCAGTGCCAGCCACGCGGCCGCGGTGGCCAGGGCGATTTTCAGGGCGGTTCCGCTCGGGGTTTCGGGTGTGCAGCGCATATGGCGCAGATAATCGCATCCCGTCCGCGGCAAGACAAGCCCGATGGCGCGACCGTGGGCCGATAAGCGGGTGAATGCGCGCGCTTTTCCCGTTAAAACCGGCAAAAATTCCTGCCGGATGCTTGTCAACGCCCCCCCGGTTTGATCCAATAAGCAACCTATCCGTCATATTTGGGAATCCGTCCCGGTCGTTCCATCGGTTGATCGCCTGTCAGGGGAGGCGTGTCATCCGCCGCCGGGCCGTGCCGCCGCGACGCACGGCGCCGCCAGCAGTCGGACTGCCCGGTGGCAACGACTTAATTTTAAAAATATTTTTCAATTTCGAGGAGCTGTGCCATGTCAGTGAAACATCCCGTCATCGCCGTCACCGGCTCGTCCGGCGCGGGCACCACCACGGTGAAGAACGCCTTCGAGCACCTGTTCCGTCGCCAGGGGGTCAAGGCGGTGATCGTCGAGGGAGACGCCTTCCATCGCTATGACCGGCAGGACATGAAGAAGGCTGTCGCGGAGGCGAATGAGCGGGGCGAGACGCTGAGCCACTTCGGACCCGACGCCAATCTGTTCGACAAGATCGAGGAGCTCTTCCGCACCTACAGCGAGACGGGCAAGGGCCGCGTGCGGAAATACCTGCACGACGAGGTCGAGGCCGCCCCCTACAAGCAGTCGCCGGGCACCTTCACGCCGTGGGAGGAGATCGCGGCCAGTTCCGATCTGCTGTTCTATGAGGGACTGCACGGCGGCGTGGTGAACGACAAGGTGGACGTCGCGCGCTGGGTCGACCTGCTGATCGGCGTGGTGCCGATCGTCAACCTCGAGTGGATCCAGAAGATCCATCGCGACACCTCGTCGCGCGGCTACTCGGCGGAGGCGGTGACCGATACCATCCTGCGGCGCATGCCGGACTACGTCAACACCATCACCCCGCAGTTCTCGCGCACGGACATCAACTTCCAGCGCGTGTCGGTGGTCGATACCTCCAACCCGTTCATCGCGCGCGACATCCCGACGCCGGACGAGAGCCTGGTGGTGATCCGCTTCCGCTATCCCGAGAAGCACGACTTCCCGTACTACCTGTCGATGATCAAGGATTCCTGGATGTCGCGCCCCAACACCATCGTGACGCCGGGCGGCAAGATGGGGCTCGCGATGGAGATCATCCTGCAGCCGATCATTCACGAGATGATGGAAAGAAAGCGCGGCTGACCCGCGGGGCCTGTCCGCCGCCCGGCGGACGGGCAGAGCCTCAGGGGGCGATCGCGATCGCCTGCACCGACGCGAAGCTGCGCGCGAAGGGATTGTTGCGGGTTACCTGCGGCGGGAGCGACTCAAGTTCCCGCCGCGCATCGCCCCAGGTCGGGTAGCTGTTGTACAGCACCATGTACCACACCTTGCCGTTGCGCAACACCTCCACCACCACCGCCTTGCCGGGCAGCGCGTGCCTGCCGATGAACTCGTCCACGTCCTCACGCTCGTCCGCACCGGCCAGCTGAATCGTGTAGAACGCCGGGTCTTGTGCCCGCAGCCATGCGTTGCTGTCCTGGGGCGCGGGTTCGACCGCGACCGGCGGAGCTGCCGCAATGGGCGCCGGGACCGGCTCCGGCACCGCATCGGCGCGCGGCGCCTCTGCCGGTTTAACCTCCGGGGCGGGGCGGGGCGTCTCCCGCACCGGTTCCGGCGCCGCAGCGACCGGCTCCGGCGCGGCGACGGGCTGCTGGGCAGGCGGCGGCGCCTTGCGCTCCGGTGGCGCCGGCTTGACGGCGGACCTTTTCAGGCGCCACCGCGCGCATCTCCGCCGTTCGATCCACGGCGCCGGTCGCGGCAGGGGCGGCGGGTGGTGCGCCCGGCAACGGAACCGCGGTGCCTGCGGACTCGATGCCGGCGGTGGACATGAGCTGCGCCACCACCGCGTCGTCCGTCGGGTCGTCGAAGATCGCGTTGAGCAGCAGGCCGATGCCGATCACCGGCACGACGACGGCCGCGACCGGGATGAGCGAATGGCGGAGGCGTGCGATGCGCTGCTGCCGGATCGCGCTGCGGTAACGCCGCGGCTTGTTACCCTCAAGCAGTTCAGCGGCGACCCGTTTGATGTGCTGCGGCAGACCTCCCGAGGCGTGGTGGATGCGCTGCACCTGGGTCTCGTCGAAGCTGATCGCTTCCGCCATGCCGGCGCTCTCGATGCGGGCGCGCAGGTAATCCGCCGTCTCCTGCGCGGAGAAATGCGGGAGCTCCACCCGCGTCAGACCGCCCGTCCGGTACGGCTCGAACGACGGCAGCGTGAGTATGGCGTCCAGCCGCAGCGGGCTCATGGTGATCACGACGCCGAGCCGGCTGCCCGCCTCCGTCACCGCGCGTTTCAGCCTGAACAGCAGCCGGAGCCCGAAAACCGAGAGCTTGTCGGCATTGTCGACGACGATCAGGCAAGCCCTGTCCCGGCGTCCGCGCTCGATCAGCTGCGCGAGCAGGGCCTGCATGTCCGCGGCGGGGTCCGCGCAGAAGGCGCGCCGCAGGCAGTCGTACACGAAGCGCTCCCCCTGCGGAATGCGCACATCCACGTAACACAGTTCGCGGCTCGGGCCCACGCGCTGCTGCAGCATGCGTACGAAAGTGGTCTTGCCGCAGCCGCGCTCGCCCTCGACGACCGCGACGGTGTCGCTGTCGAGCGCGGCACGCGCGACGCGGGCGTGGCAGTCGCGCAGCGCGGCGGTCTCGAAATAGCGGTCGGGCACGGCGGGGGAAAACGGCGACAGGGCGGTGGCGGAGGCATCCCGCGGCGCGGCGGGCTCAGTCGCGGCGTCTGTGCGACCGGCATCTACGAGCGATAGGCGCGAACGGATGATTTCCTTGCCCTGCATCTGGCCAGTCCCGATCCCTGAATCAACGGCGGGCCGGCGGGTGCCGGCGCTTCGAACAGCCCGCAGTGTAAGCGAAAATGCGGCACGACGACATCGCCGGCGGCCTCACTCCTCGAAAATCCCGGTCGGCTTGCCGTCGAGACTGACGCGGTTGCGCTCGTCCCAGTACGCACGCAGCCCCTCGGGACCCTTGCGTTCTGCCCAGCGCTGCAGCGCTGTCCGCTCGCCGGCGAAATCGTACAGCGGCACGCCCATTCCGCAGGAAGTCTGTACGAGCTCGATCTCCATCTCGACGACCTGGCGCGCGCCGGGAAGCTGCGGGAACCGGGCGCTCGCCTCGGTCCAGCGCCCGTCGCGCGGGTGGATGCAGAGCGCGCGGCCGTACACGCGCAGGATCAGCGGATCGCCGTCGAAGGCGCACCACATCATCGTCATGCGGTCACTGTCGAGCAGATGCGCGGCGGTCTCGTTGCCGCTGCCGGTCAGGTTCAGCCACGCCAGCCGCCGCGGTCCCAGCAGGCGCAGGCTGTCCATTCCCTTGGGAGAGAGGTTCACGCGGCCGTCGCGCGCCGCGGTGGCGACGAAGAACATGTGCTGCCGCCCGATGAATTCTTCCAGTTCCGGGGTGATTTCCTGATAACGCTTTCCCATGACGGCCATTCTATCCCCGGCGCGGCGCGCCTGGCCACCTGCCGTGGCGCGACGCGTTGTGCTAGAGTGCGGCGCGTGGATCTGCTGCTCGGCACCTTCGTCGTCCTGCTGGTCGTCATCGACCCCATAGGTCTCGCGCCGCTGTTCGTCGCGCTCGCCCGCAACCAGACCCGCGCCCAGCAGCGCCGCACCGCCGTGCAGAGCATCCTGTTCGCGACCGGCATGCTGCTGGTCTTCTTCTTCATCGGCGACGCCCTGCTGCGCACGCTCGGGATCGGCCTGCCCGCCTTCCGCATCGCCGGCGGGGCCCTGCTGTTCCTGCTCGCGATCGACATGGTCTTCGCCCGCCATTCGGGCCTGCGCTCCACCACCGCGCGCGAACAGGAGGAGGCGGTTACCCGCAGCGACATTACGGTCTTTCCCCTCGCCTTTCCGCTCATCGCAGGCCCGGGGTCGCTCACCACGGTACTGCTCATGGCCTCGTCGTGGGGCAGCAGGGCCGAGTTCTTCGGCATGCTGGCGGTGCTGTTGTCGGTGCTGCTGCTGGCCCTGCTGTCGCTGCTCGCCGCGCCCTACCTCATGCGCCTGCTGGGCGAAACGGGCGCCAACGTGGTCAGCCGCCTGCTCGGGCTGATCCTGGCCGCGCTCGCGGTGCAATACATGCTGGACGGTATCGTCATGAGCCTGACGGGCCAGCCGTAAACGCGGCGCGCGGGACTTTGTCCGGCGATCGTGCTAGCTTGGCGGCATGCACGAGACCGCCGACGGAACCAACCGCCTCGGGGGAGAAACCAGTCCCTACCTGCTGCAGCACGCGCACAATCCGGTGCAGTGGTACCCCTGGGGTGATGAAGCGCTTGCACGCGCCGCGCACGAGGACAAGCCGATCCTGCTGTCCATCGGCTACTCGGCCTGCCACTGGTGCCACGTGATGGCGCACGAATCGTTCGAGGATCCCGCCACCGCCGAGCAGATGAACCGGCTCTTCATCAATGTGAAGGTCGACCGCGAGGAGCGGCCCGACCTCGACAAAATCTATCAGCTCGCACACCAGATGCTGGCGCACCGTTCCGGCGGCTGGCCGCTCACCATGTTCCTGACGCCCGGCAGCCTGATACCGTTCTTCGGCGGGACCTATTTTCCGCGTGTGCCGCGCTACGGCATGCCCGCCTTCGGCGAGGTCCTCGAACGCATCGCCGCGTTCTACCGCGAGCACCGCAAGGACCTCGAGGCGCAGAACGCGGAGCTGATGACGGTGTTTACCTCGCTCGGCACGCGCGCGCCGGCGGATCACGCGGCGACGCTCGAGGCCTCGGTGCTCGACATGGCGCGCAACCAGCTCGGGCACAGCTTCGATCCCGTGCAGGGCGGCTTCGGCCAGGCACCCAAGTTCCCCCATCCGAGCAACATCGAGCGGATGCTGCGCCATTGGGCCGCCTCGAAACGGCGCGGCCAGCCCGATGACCAGGCCCTGCACATGGCCGTGTTCACACTGGAAAAGATGGCGCGTGGCGGCATCTATGATCACCTCGGCGGCGGCTTCTGCCGCTATGCGGTGGACGGGCAGTGGATGATCCCGCATTTCGAGAAGATGCTGTATGACAACGCACAGCTGCTCCCGCTCTATGCACAGGCCTGGCGCGCCATCGGCACGCCCCTGTTCCGGCGCGCCGCGCTCGAGACCGCCGACTGGGTCGTGCGCGAGATGCAGGCGCCCGCGGGCGGATATTATTCAGCGCTCGACGCGGACAGTGAAGGCGAGGAAGGAAAGTACTACGTGTGGTCGCGTGACGAGGCGCGCTCCCTGCTCGACGACGCCGAGTACCGGGTCTTCGCGACCCGTTTCGGTCTCGACCGCGACGCGAATTTCGAGGGGCACTGGCACCTGCGCATCGCATCGACGGTGACCGAAATCGCGCGCGCTCACGGCGAGGCCGAGGAGCTCATCCGGAAGCGGCTCGACGCGGCGCGGACCAAGCTGCTCGCCGCGCGGCAGAAGCGCGTGCCGCCCGGATGCGACGACAAGGTCCTGACGGCGTGGAACGCCCTCATGGTGCGGGGCATGGCGGTCGCCGCGCGCCAGCTGGAGGAACCCGGCCTGCTCGACTCCGCCGAGCGCGCCCTCGCGTTCATCCGCGAACACCTGTGGAACGACGGCCGCCTGCTGGCGACCTGCAGGGATGGCCGGGCGCACCTGCGCGCCTATCTGGATGACTACGCCTTCCTGCTCGACGCCCTGCTCGAACTGCTGCAGGCACGCTGGCGCAGCGCCGATCTCGACTTCTCCGTGCAGCTTGCGGAGGCGCTGCTCGCGCATTTCGAGGACCGCGATGTCGGCGGCTTCTTCTTCACCGCGCACGATCACGAAACGCTGATCCACCGCCCCAAGCCCTTCGGCGACGACGCCCTGCCCGCCGGCAACGCCGTGGCCGCGCGCGCGCTGGGCCGGCTCGGCCATCTGCTCGGCGAGGCGCGCTACCTGGACGCGGCGGAACGGACCTTGCGCGCGGCCTGGCCGCAGCTGGCGGAGCTGCCCTATGCGCACAACGCCATGCTGGACGCGCTGGAGGAATACCTGGAGCCGCCGCTGCTGGTGCTGATCCGCGCCGGCGCTGAGGAAGGAGCGGAGTGGCTGCGCGTCGCGCGCTCCGCCGGCGACCCGGACCTGCTCGCCTTTGCCATCCCGCACGATGCCGGCGTGCTGCCGGGCGTACTCGGCACCCGCCGCGCCGAGGAACGGCGCGCGATCGCCTACGTGTGCCGCGGCGCGAGCTGCTCGGCTCCGGCGGGCAATCCGGCGGAACTGCTCGCCCGTCTCCAGGAACCGCGTTAGGGACATGCGGGGGCTGATCTGTTTTTTTAACGCTCGACCGGCGATCATACGACAGCGGAGGGTCATAAAATAAAGCCGTACCCGAACACCGCCGGGCACGTTCCGCGCGGCGGCAAACTGGTGTATGTTACCGCCACGCGGCCCGTGCGCCGCTTGCCGGCCAGGAATGCGAAAGCGCCGACCGCCCCCGCCTTCCTCCCTATTGATACCGAACGCGAGAACCAACCATGACCAGACTGCTGCTCACATCCCTGTTCTCCCTGCTGGCCTGTCTAGGCGCGGCGCACGCCGACGAGACCGGGACGGCGCTCGACCGCGTCGAATTCCAGACGCAGGCGGTGCGCGAGGTCGACAATGACCTGATGCGCGTGGTGCTGGCGGTGGAGAAGGAGAATGCGGATCCCGCGCGCCTGGCGGACGAGATCAACCGCACGATGGACTGGGCGCTGCAGCAGGCGCGCGCGGAGACCGGGGTACGCAGCCGCAGCGGCGCCTACCACACCTTCCCGATCTACGATCAGCGGCGCATCGCGCGCTGGCGCGCCGTGCAGGAGTTGATCCTGGAAAGCGAGCAGGACACCGTGCTCAACGGGCTTGTCGGCCGGCTGCAGGAACGCCTGCAGGTGCGCTCGATGAGCTTCGGCGTGTCGGAGCGGTTGCGGGCGCGCGTCGAACAGGAGCTGACCGGCGAGGCGCTGGACAACTTCAGACAGCGCGCGCAGGCGATTACCGAACGACTCGGCGCGTCCGGCTACGACATTGTGCGGGTGCAGCTGCAGGACAACGCCGGCGCGCCGCCCATGCCGATGCAAACCATGGCGCGCATGCTGAAGGCGGAGGACACCGCCGTCGCGAGCGAGGCGGGCACCAGCCAGCTCAGCGTCGGCGTCTACGCCGTAATCCAGCTGCGTCGCTGACGCGCGGCGCGGCCGGTCATGGACGCCCCGATCAGCGGCATCGCCCACTCGATCCAGCTCGCCGTCGCGCCGGTGTTTCTGCTCGCCGGGATCGGCGGCCTGCTCGGAGTACTCACCAACCGCATCGGACGCATCATCGACCGCAGCCGCAACCTGCGGGACCAGATCCCCTCGAGCACCGAGGCCCGGGGCGCCGAGCTGCGCGACGAGCTCGGACTGCTGGCACGGCGCGCGCGCCTGGTCAACAGCGCGATCGCCCTGTGCACGGCTAGCGCGCTGCTGGTATGCCTGGTGGTCGCCGTGCTGTTCCTCGGTTCCTTCATCACGCACAGCATGGCGACGCCGATCGCACTGCTGTTCATCGGGGCGATGCTGTGCCTGATCGCGGCGTTGTTGCTGCTGATGCGGGAGATCCTGCTGTCTACGGCCCGGCTGCGTATCGGCGTATGAGGCTCAGGACGCCGGCGCGGAAAGCTTTTCATTTACCCACAGCGCCAGCGCGCGCCAGAAACTCGGCTGCTTGCCGCAGGCCTTGTTGATCTCGATCGACAGGATCGATGCGCCCTGCTGACCCGGAGGTTCGCGCTTCTCCACCCGCGTGATGATGCCGGTACTGGTCTGGTACACCATGTAGACGTACTCCGGATCCATCGTGCTGTAGGTCGAACTGCCGTAGCTCGCGTCGAACAGGAAGTTGAACGGCCCCAGCGCCTCGGTGACCCGCACCAGGTCGACCGCACCCTCATCCTCGAGCGCGTAGGACAGCTTGGTGCTCCGGTTCTGTTCCTCGACCAGCCGGTAACGCCCCTCGATGCGCTCGAGCCGGTAGAGCGGATCGAGCCCGAGCAGTGTGCCGAGCGACTTCCACTTCACGAACTGGCTGTCGATGCGCCACTGGTCGCCGTACAGCTCGAAGCTGCGCACCGTGCAGCGGTCCCCGGTCGCAAGGTGCGCCTGGTACACCTGCGCGCCGAGCGGTTCGAAGGTGAGCTCGGCGATGAGGGATTCGAAGGTCAGGCGGTGGTAGGTGTAGTACCAGGACGAAAACAGCACGGCCAGCACGAACAACAGGACCAGCACTGTGAACCATGCGTATCTGAAGAACCTGCCCACGGCGACACCTCGTTGCGATTAAACCCGTCCTCGCGCCCCATTCTATCCCAGCCGGATACCGCCCGCCTGAGAACCCCTCCATAGTATCGGCCGCCGCGAGGCCCGGCGAGATGCCGGCCCGGGTGCCGGACGACAGCGACGCGGCGCCTCTGCTATGCTGCGGGCTCTGCCGCTTTCGTTTGCCGACCATGCGCCTGCCGACGCTCCTGCTGCTCCTGCTGATCGCCGTGCCTGCCGCGGCCGCGGACCGGGTCTGGGTGCCCGGCTGGCGCGCCACCGCGCCGCTCACCACCGCGCGGGCGGGGGCGGCAGTGCTCGAGGCCAACGGCCATGTCTACGCGCTCGGCGGCGTCGACGGGCGCAACTTCCTCAAGACCGTCGAATACGCGCCCATCCGCGCCGACGGCACGCTGGGCGAGTGGCACCTGACCGCACCGCTCAACGAGGAACGCGGCTTTTTCGACGCCGTCGCGCATGACGGCTATCTCTACGCGGCGGGCGGCGGCAACGGCCCGAACGGCGAGCACCTGCTCGCCTCGGTGGAACGCGCGCCGCTGCGTCCAAACGGGCGCCTCGGACCCTGGCAACGCCTGCCCGTCGCGCTGAACCTCCCGCGCCGCTGCGTGAAGCTCGCAGTCAGCGGGGACGCGCTCTATGCGCTCGGCGGCTTCGGGGGCGTGCTGCTGGACACGGTCGAGCGCGCGGAATTCGGCGCCGGCGGACTTGGCCCGTTCACGTTGCAACCGGAGCGCATGACGATACCGCGCTACGTCAACGCGGCGAAGGCGCACGGCGACACACTCTACGTGCTCGGCGGCCACGATCAAAGTGAGGGACGCGGCCTCTCCGCGGTGGAATACGCGCGGGTCAGCGGCCCCGCGGCAGCGGCCTGGAGCAGCACCGCCGCCATGGGCGCAGGACGTTACGGCCTCGCGGTGCTCAGCCACGGCGACCATCTCTACGCCCTCGGCGGTCTCGACGGCGCGCGCTATGCCGACTCGATCGAACTGAGCCGAATCCTGCCCGACGCCTCGCTCGGACCCTGGCGGCCGACCACGGCGCTCTCCTCACCGCGCGCCAATTTCGGCGCGCTGGAACACGGCGGCCGGGTCTACATCGTCGGCGGCACCAACCGCGGCGGCTACTACCGTACGGTCGAACTGGCGGAGTTCAACGATGCGGGCGACATCGGCTACTGGGCAACGAAGGAGGAGGCGGCGACCGCTGCCGCCCGGCGCGCATCTGCGCCGGAGGATGGCGCGCGCGCGGCGGACCTGCCCAACGAGGGGGAGGTGCGGGAGATCATCAATACAGAGGTGTACAGCTACCTCCGCGTGGCGGACGGCGCGGAGGAACTCTGGCTGGCGACGGAACGCAACGATTACCGCGTGGGCGAACTCATCCGTTACGGCCGCGGCACCCTGATGGGAAATTTCCGCAGCCGCGCGCTCGGGCGCGATTTCGAGTCGATCCTGTTCGTCGAGCGGACCGAGCGCGTCAGATAGCGGAACCGAAGGCGGCGCGATAACGCGCCGCGAACTCCTCCGGCGTGAAGCGATGGTTCTGTGTGCCCGGGTGCTCGATCTTGATGGTGCCCATCAGCGAGGCGATGCGCGCCGCGGTGGGCAGGTCCTTGCCCAGCATCAGGCCGTGCAGCAGGCCGGCGCGGTAGGCGTCGCCGCAGCCGGTCGGATCCATCACCCCGGCCGGCTTCACCGGCGGGATATCGATCTCCCTGTTTTCGGTGTAGATGCGCGAACCCTGGGCGCCGCGCGTGATGAACACCGCCTTCACCTGCGCCGCCATCTCGTGCGGCGACAGGCCGGTGCGCTCCTGTACGATCTGCGCCTCGTAGTCGTTGACCGTCAGGTAGGTGGCCATGCGCAGGAACTCGCGCAGCTCGTCGCCGTTGAACATCGGGAGCCCCTGGCCGGGATCGAAGATGAACGGGATGCCGGCCTCGAAGAACTGCGCGGCGTGCTGCAGCATGCCGTCACGCCCGTCCGGCGAGATGATGCCGAGGGTGATGCCGCGGTCGAGCGGCACGCGATTCTCGTGCGACAGCTCCATCGCGCCGGGGTGGAAGGCGGTGATCTGGTTGTCGTCGAGGTCTGTGGTGATATAGGCCTGCGCGGTGTAGGTATCGTGGAATTCCGTGATCAGCGCGCGACTGACGCCGTTGCGGTCCATCCAGCGCGCGTAGGGCTCGAAGTCCTTGCCGACGGCGCCCATCGGCAGGCCGTCGCCGCCGAGCAGCTGCAGGTTGTAGGCGATGTTGCCGGCGCAGCCGCCGAATTCGCGGCGCATCTGCGGCACCATGAACGACACGTTCAGCATGTGGATCTTGTCCGGCAGGATGTGCCGCTTGAAGCGGTCCGGAAAGATCATGATGGAGTCGTAGGCGAAGGAACCGCAGATCAGGGCCGTCATTATCGTTGTCCTTGCAGTGCAGTGGGTGAATCGGCTTGCGTTCAAATCGGCGCCGGGGAGGCGCGGGGTGCCGCGGCAGGGACTAGTCTAGCAAAACCAGCGCCCACACCACAGCCGCCAGCGCCAGCGCCAGGAACACCGCCGCCGACCCGATGTCCTTCGCGCGGCCGGACAGCGCATGCTCCTCGTCGCTGATGCGGTCTATCGCCGCCTCCACCGCGGAGTTGAGCAGCTCCACCACGAGCACGAAGAGGATGCTGCCGATCAGCAGCGCGCGTTCGACGCCGGTCTCGCCCAGCCACCAGCCCAGAGGCGCGGCGACGATGAACAGCGCGACCTCCTGGCGGAAGGCGGACTCGAACTGCCAGGCCGCCGCGAAGCCCTTGATTGAAAAACCGGTCGCGTGGACCAGGCGCGTCAGACCGGTGTAACCGCGTTTGCCCATGAGTTCAGCGTGCTCCCGCCGCCGGCTTCCACGCGAGGTCGAGCTCGCGCGCGGCGCGCACGTCGTCCAGGCGGCGCACCGGCATCGTATGCGGCGCGCCCGTCACCGTGTCCGGCGCCGCCTCCGCCTCGGCGCGGATGTCCGCCAGGGCGTCGATGAAGGCGTCCAGTGTCGCCTTGTCCTCGGTCTCCGTCGGCTCGATCAGCAGGCACTCGGGCACGAGCAGCGGGAAATAGGTGGTCGGCGCATGGAAGCCGTAATCGAGCAGGCGCTTGGCGAAATCCATCGCATTGACGTGCAGGGTCTTTGCCTCGCGCCGCATCGTGACAATGAACTCGTGCGTCGCACGCCGCTGCGGAAAGGCCAGCTCGAAGCCGCGCTCCTTCAGGCGCGCGGCCATGTAGTTGGCATTGAGCGTGGCGTACTCCGCCACCCGCTGCATGCCTTCGCGCCCGAGCAGGCGCGCATAGATGTAGGCGCGCATCAGGATACCGGCGTTGCCGGCGAAGGCCGACAGCCGCCCGATGGTCTGCGGACACTCTTTTTCGGTGATCCAGTGGTAGGCGCCGTTCGCCTGGCCCACCATCGGCACCGGCAGGAACGGCCGCAGCTTCTCGCCCACGCCGACCGGTCCCGCGCCCGGCCCGCCGCCGCCGTGCGGCGTCGAGAAGGTCTTGTGCAGATTGAGGTGGATGACGTCGAAGCCCATGTCGCCCGGCCGCACCTTGCCGAGGATGGCGTTCAGATTGGCGCCGTCGTAGTAGAGCAGGCCGCCCGCCGCGTGCACGATACCCGCGATCTCCTTGATGCGGCGCTCGAACACTCCCAGCGTCGATGGATTGGTCAGCATCAGGCCTGCCGTGCGCGGGCCCACCGCCGCGCGCAGCGCGTCGAGGTCGACGTCGCCCTCGGCGTTGGTCGGAATCTCGCGCGCCTTGTAACCGCACATCACCGCGGTGGCGGGATTGGTGCCATGCGCCGCGTCCGGCACCAGGATCTCGTCGCGCGCGTGGTCGCCGCGCGCGGTGTGATAGGCGCGGATCATGGCGACGCCGGCGAACTCGCCCTGCGAGCCGGCCATCGGCGTCAGCGAGACCGCCCGCATGCCGGTCACCTCCTTCAGCATCTCCTGCAGCTCGAACATGCAGGCGAGGAAACCCTGGCTGAATTGCTCCGGCGCGAGCGGATGCCTCCGCAGCAGTCCCGGCAGGCTCGCCAGCGTGTTGCAGGCGCGCGGATTGTACTTCATGGTGCAGGAACCGAGCGGGTAGAAATGCGTGTCGATGGAGAAATTCTTCTGCGACAGCCGGGTGTAGTGGCGCACCACCTGCAGCTCGGAGACCTCGGGCAGCAGCGGCGCCTCGCGGCGCAGAAAGGCGGCCGGGATGTCGGCAAGTGCCGTGTTGTCCGCCGCCGGCGCCTGCAGGGCGGCGCGGCGCGCGGGCGCGGAGTGTTCGAATATCAGGCTCATGGTCGTCTTCGTGGTTGGTGGCGTGGTTTCCGCGGTCAGCGCAGGGCTGCGACCGCCTTGTCGTAATCGGGATGCTGTGCGATCTCGGGCACCAGCTCGGTGTAGAGCACGCGATCGTTTTCATCCAGCACCACCACCGCGCGCGCTGTTACGCCCGCCAGCGGTCCATCCGTGATCAGCACGCCGTAATCATCGGCAAATTTGCGCGAGCGCATCAGGGAGAGCGTGGTGATGTTCTTGAGATCCTCCGCCTCGCAGAAGCGCTTGTGCGCGAAAGGGAGATCCGCCGAGATCATCAGCAACACGGCGTTGTTGCCGGTGGCCAGTTCGTTGAAGCGCCGCGTCGAGGCCGCGCACACCGAGGTGTCGATGCTGGGAAAGATATAAAGCAGTTTCCTGCGTCCGGCGTACTCCGCCAGGGTACGGTCGCGCAGCGCGGTGTCGGTCAGCACGAAGTCGGGCGCACGGCTCCCCGTCGCGGGCAGTTCGCCGCTTGTGTTCACCGCAGTCCCCTTCAAAGTCACGGTTGCCATGGTCACCTCCTCCGGATTGCCGCCGGCTCAGTCGCGGGCCAGCGCGCGCGCGCAGGCATTCGCGTAACGCTCGATGTCTCCGGGCGTCTTGGTCTCGGTGGCGCACACGAGCATGCACTCGCCCAGCTCGGGATAGTCCCGCTTCAGGCTGTAGCCGCCCAGGATGCCGTCGTCCGCCAGGCGTGCGAGGACGGCGTCCACGTCGGCGTCGAGTCGCAGCACGGTCTCGTGGAAGAACGGGCGCGCGAACACCGGCGTGACGCCTTTGATCGCGGACAGCGCCTCGCGCAGCCGGCGCGTGCTGGCATGCGAGGAGGCGGCGACGCGACGCAGCCCCTCCGCGCCGAGCAGCGACATATATAGTGGCGGCGGTAACCAGCAGGCCCTGGTTGGTGCAGATATTCGAGGTCGCCTTGGAGCGCCGGATGTGCTGCTCGCGCGCCTGCAGTGTCAGGGTGAAGCCGGGCTTTCCGTCGAGGTCGACGGTGCGTCCGATGATGCGGCCCGGCATCTGGCGCACGTGCTCGGACTTGCAGCACATGAAACCGAAATACGGCCCGCCCGAGGCGAGCGGCACGCCGAGCGGCTGGCCTTCGCCGCAGGAGATATCCGCGCCCTGCGCGCCCCATTCGCCCGGCGGCTTGAGCAGGGCGAGCGACACCGGGTTGTTCTGCGCGATGACCAGCCCGCCATGTGCATGCGCCCAGTCACAGAGCGCATCGGCGTCTTCCAGCACGCCGAAGAAATTCGGCTGCGGAATGACGAGGGCGGCGAAATCGCCCGGATTCTGCGGCAGTCCGGCGGGATCGACGGCGCCGCTCTGCGGATCGTAATCCAGGCTGTCGATGACGATGCCCTGGTTGGCGACGATGGTCTGCACCACGCGGCGGTAGACCGGAGGCACCGTGCGCGGGATCAGCACGCGCTTCGACTGCGCCTTGCGATTCGCGCGCACCGCCATCAGCACCGCCTCGGCCAGCGCGGAGGCGCCGTCGTAGAGCGAGGCGTTGGACACGTCGAGCGCGGTGAGTCCGGTCATCATGGTCTGGTATTCGTACAGCAGCTGCAGCGTGCCCTGGCTCGCCTCGGCCTGGTACGGTGTGTAGGCGGAGTAGAATTCGCCGCGGGTGGCGATCTCCCATACCGCCGCCGGGATGTGGTGCTCGTAGGCGCCGGCGCCGATGAAGCACAGCGGCGCGCCGTTGGCCGCGGCGCGCTCGCCGAGCAGTCGCGCCGTCTCCATCTCGGTCAGTCCGGGCGGCACCGCCGCAATGTCACGCACTCGCAGGGCGGGCGGGATCTCGTCGAACAGGTCGTCGATGCGGTCGATGCCGATGGCCGCCAGCATGGCGGCGGTGTCGCTTTCCGTATGCGGAATGAATGGCATAGATATCCTGGAAGTGGATGTCGCTATGGGGTGCCGGGATAACCGCGCGGCTCACCCCGGCGGCCGCGCACGGGCGCGGCACGTCCGGGGGGCGTTATTCGTCTTCCTCGGTGATGAAGGCGCTGTAGTCTTCGGCGTCGATCAGGTTACCGCCCTCGGCGCCGTCGAGCTGGATGCGCATGATCCAGCCTTCACCGTAGGGATCCTTGTTGACCAGATCCGGGTTGTCCGCCAGCAGTTCGTTGACCTCGACCACCTCGCCGGCGACCGGGCTGTAGACGTCGGAGGCCGCCTTGACGGATTCGACCACCGCGCACTCCTGGCCGGCGCTGACCGCACTGCCGACCTCCGGCAGTTCGACGAACACCATGTCGCCCAGCAGGTCCTGGGCGTGATCGGTGATGCCGACCTTGACCGTGCCGTCGCCCTCGTCCTCGACCCATTCGTGGGTCTTGGTATATCTCAATTCCGCGGGTATTTCACTCATGAGACCAACCTCTTAATTGATATGCTGCCACAGTTGTACAGTAATCCTCGCCCCGGAGATCCCGGCCTAGGCCGGCGCGATGCAGCTCTTGCCGTGACGCACGAAGGGCGGCGTCACCACCTGCGCGGCAAGGCGACGTCCCCTGATGTCGACCGCGCAGTCGTTCGCCACCTCGCTGCTGACCCGCGCGAGCGCGACGGAGCATTGCAGGAAGGGCGAAAAACTGCCGCTGGTGATCTCGCCGACGAGACGGTCGCCGACGTAGACCTGCTGGTGCGCGCGCAGTACGCCGCCTTCGCGCAGCACCAAGCCGATCGTCTTGCGCGCCGGACGCGCGCGGTCCGCCTCGATGGGCGCGCGGCCGATGAACGCGCGCTCCGGCGGATTCCACGCCACCGTCCAGGCCAGCCCGCTCTCGAGCGGAGTCACCGTCTCGTCCATATCGGAGCCGTACAGGGCCATGCCCGCCTCCAGCCGCAGGGTGTCGCGCGCCCCGAGTCCGATGGGCTTCACCCCGGCCGCGTGCAGCGCCTGCCAGAAGGCGGGCGCATGTCCGGCCGGGAGCAGGATCTCGTAACCGTCCTCGCCGGTATACCCGGTGCGCGAGACGAACATCTGTCCGACCTGGACCGAGCGAAACGTGCCGAGCGCCGCGACCGCGGCGCGCGCGGCATCGTCCTTCAGGACGGCATGCACCTTGTCGCGCGCGCGCGGGCCCTGCACCGCGATCAGTGCGCCGTCCGTGCGCTCCTCCAGTGTCGCGCCGAACGCGGCGGCGTGCTGCCGAAGCCAGGCCAGGTCCTTGTCGCGCGTGGCGGCATTGGTGATCAGCCGGTAGTGCTGGTCATTCAGGCGGTAGACGATCAGGTCGTCGATCACGCCGCCGCGCTCGTTCAGCATGCAGGTGTAGAGCGCCTTCCCGGCGTCCAGCCGGCCGACGTCGTTGGCGAACATATGGCGCAGGTAGTCGATGGTGCGCGCACCGGTCACGTCGGTCACGGTCATGTGCGAGACGTCGAACATGCCGGCGTCGCTGCGCACGTGGCGGTGCTCCTCGATCTGCGAACCGTAATTCAGCGGCATGTCCCAGCCCGCGAAATCGACGATCTTCGCGCCGTGGCGCACGTGCTCGTTATAGAGTGGCGTCCTGTGACCCATGGATGACGGCTTCGCTGTGATGGTTGCCGGGCGGCCCGGGTCGATACCTCCCCGACCGTCCCGCACGTAAAGTGATCATACTATAACCGGTGTCCCCGCTCCGACAAAGCGCCCGCATGCACGCGAGGATCCCTGCGCGCCGCGGTCGCGCGGCGATCCCATGACCGGATATTTATTAGGGTGAAACCGCTGTCATTCCGCCGCCGCGCGCCGGCGCGCTGCCCCGGTCCGCGCACGCAGACTGCCGGGCCTCACCGCACCTCTCTGTGATAGCCCGTCACGCGCTCGACTTCCTGCTTCGAGCCGAGGATCACCGGGACGCGCTGGTGCAGATCGCGCGGCTGGATATCCATGATGCGCTCGCGGCCGGTGGTGCTGACGCCGCCCGCCTGCTCGACGATGAAGGACATCGGATTGGCCTCGTACATCAGGCGCAGGCGGCCTTCCTTCGTCGGGTCCTTGGTGTCCTTGGGATAGAGGAAGATGCCGCCGCGGGTCAGGATGCGGTGCACCTCGGCCACCATGGAGGCGACCCAGCGCATGTTGAAGTTCTCCTTGCGGGGCCCTTCCTTGCCGGCCAGGCACTCGTCGATGTAGCGCTTGACCGGCGGCTCCCAGAAACGGCCGTTGGAGGCGTTGATGGCGAACTCGCGCGTGGTCTCCGGGATGCGCATATTGGTGTGCGTGAGGAGGAACTCGCCGACGTTGCGGTCGAGGGTGAAGCCGTTGACGCCCTGGCCGGTGGTCATCACCAGCATGGTGGCGGGGCCGTAGAGCGCG
This sequence comes from Gammaproteobacteria bacterium, assembly GCA_016712635.1. Classification (NCBI taxonomy): domain Bacteria; kingdom Pseudomonadati; phylum Pseudomonadota; class Gammaproteobacteria; species Gammaproteobacteria bacterium. Next base: position 47,410 of record JADJQS010000015.1, read on the forward strand.
TAGCCGGCGCAGATCTGGCGCGTGCCCGGCTGCAGGAAGTCCTTCGCCGTCGGCTTGGTCACGCCCTCGGGGCAGCGCAGGATCGAGAAGATGGTACCGACCGAGATATTGACGTCGATGTTGGACGAGCCGTCGAGCGGATCGAACACCAGCAGGTACTTGCCGACCGGGTAGCCGTCCGGGATCGGATAGACGTCGTCCATCTCCTCGGAGGCCATGCCGGCAAGGTGGCCGCCCCACTCGTTGCTCTTGATCATCATCATATTGGAGATGACGTCGAGCTTCTTCTGGGTCTCGCCCTGCACGTTCTCCTTCTCGGCGCTGCCGAGCACGCCGACCAGCGCCCCCTTGTTCACGGCGTTGGCGATCGCCTTGCACGCCGTCAGGGTGTCGTTGAGCACGGCGGTGAAATCGCCCGTGCCGCCCGCACGCCGCTGTTCCTGGGTGATGAATTGTGTGATCGTCTCGCCTAATTGCATGTGCCCTTGCCCCTTGCGCAGTGATTCGATGACCGGTCGCCGGTTGCGGCGCCCGCCCCGCGCCGGTGGGCGCTTGGACGGCGGGAATCCGCGGTTGAAGAGCCGGCTATTATGCTAGTATTTGCCCCCAAAATAAACCCGAAGCACGCCCGGACGCCGCCCCCGCCCCCATGTACAAAACGCTGCAACTGCGGAAAAACGAGGAACACCGCCTGCGCGGCGGCCATCTGTGGGTATACAGCAACGAAGTCGAGGTGACGGCGACCCCGCTGACCGGCTTCGCGCCGGGCGAACTCGCCGTACTGGTCGACTACCGCAGCCGGCCGCTCGGCACGGCCTACGTCAATCCGCACTCCCTCATCTGTGCCCGCCTGCTCGGCCGGGCCCCGGACATTGTGCCCGACGCCGCCTGGTTCGCGCGCCGCCTCGAGGCGGCGGCGGCACTGCGCAAGCGCCTGTTCGACCGGCCGTTCTACCGCCTGGTCTACGGCGAGAGCGACGCCCTGCCGGGCCTGGTGATCGACCGCTATGACACCGTGTGTTCGGTGCAGCTGACCACCGCCGGGATGGATCTCTGCAAGGACGCCGTCCTGGCCGCGCTGCAGCAGGTGGTACAACCGGAGGCGGTGGTGCTGCGCAACGACGCGCCGATCCGCGCCCTCGAGGGCCTGGCGCCTTACGTCGAGGCCCTGCCCGCCGCCCCGGAGCGGGTGCTGGTGGAGGAAAACGGCCTGCGCTTCGAACTGGAGCCGCTCACCGGCCAGAAGACCGGCTGGTTCTACGACCATCGCATGAACCGCGCACGCCTGCCCGCCTATGTCCGCGGCCGGCGCGTGCTCGACATGTTCAGCTACAGCGGCGCCTGGGGCGTGCAGGCCGCAGCGGCGGGGGCGCGTCAGGTGGTATGCGTCGACGAATCGCGCGCCGCACTCGACCTGCTGCTGCGCAACGCACGCATGAACGGTGTCGCCGACCGCATCGAGGCGCGCCACGGCGAGGCCTTCGCCACACTGAAGGCGCTGCACGAGGCCGGCGAGGTTTTCGACGTCGTCGTGCTGGACCCCCCCGCCTTCATCAAGCGGCGCAAGGACAAGGCGGCCGGGTTGCGCGCCTACCAGCGCCTGAACCAGCTCGCCATGCAACTGCTCGATGCGGACGGCATCCTGATCTCCGCCTCCTGCTCCTTCCACCTCGCGGCGGACGAGCTGCGCGGCGTGCTGCAGCAGGCGGCGCTGCATGCCGGCCGTGAACTGCAGATCCTCGAGCAGGGCCACCAGGGACCGGACCACCCCGTCCATCCCGCGATCCCGGAGACGGCGTACCTTAAGTGCCTCATCGCGCGCGTCCACCGCGGCGATGCAGCGGGATGACGCGGTTGTTATACTGGGCCCCGTGCTGAGTTACCCCGACATCGACCCCGTGGCAGTCCAGCTGGGACCGCTCAAGGTCCACTGGTACGGCCTCATGTACCTGATCGGATTCGCCGCCGCGTGGTGGCTGGGCCGGCGCCGGCTGCGGCTGTTCGCGGACCTGAGCCGGCAGGACCTATCCGACCTCATCTTCTACGTCGCCCTCGGCGTGATCCTCGGCGGGCGTTTCGGCTATATCCTGTTCTACGACTTTGCCGTCTACCTGGCCGAACCGCTCAACATCCTCAAGATCTGGCAGGGCGGCATGTCCTTCCATGGCGGCCTGCTCGGCGTCATCGTCGCGATGGCGCTGTTCGCGCGCCGGCGCGGCCGGCGCTTCTTCGAGATCGCCGATTTCACCGCGCCGCTGATCCCGATCGGCCTCGGCGCCGGGCGCCTCGGCAACTTCATCAACGGCGAGTTGTGGGGACGACCGACCGACCTGCCCTGGGCGATGGTGTTTCCCGATCCTCGCGCCGGCGGGCTGCCGCGCCATCCCTCCCAGCTCTACGAGATGCTGCTCGAGGGCGTGCTGCTGTTCGTCATACTCTGGCTGTATGCGCGCAAGCCGCGCCCGACGATGGCGGTATCCGCCCTCTTCCTGCTCGGTTACGGCACCTTCCGTTTCCTGGTCGAGTTCGCACGCACGCCCGACGAACAACTCGGCTTCCTCGCCGGCGGCTGGTTCACCATGGGTCAGTTGCTCTGCCTGCCGATGCTCGCGGCCGGCGCCGTGCTGTGGTGGCTGGCGCACCGGGGCACTCCCGCGCGCGCAGCATCCGCCCGATGAAACAGTATCTCGACCTGCTGCGCCACGTGCGCGACCACGGCGCGCGCAAGGAGGACCGCACCGGGACCGGCACGCTGAGCGTGTTCGGCCACCAGATGCGCTTCGACCTCGCCGCCGGTTTCCCGCTGGTCACCACCAAGAAGCTGCACCTGAAGAGCATCATCCACGAGCTGCTCTGGTTCCTGCGCGGCGACACCAATGTGCGCTATCTGCGCGACAACGGCGTCACCATCTGGGACGAATGGGCGGACGAGCAGGGCGAACTCGGTCCGGTGTACGGTTACCAGTGGCGCAGCTGGCCGGCGGCCGACGGCCGGCACATCGACCAGATCCGGCAGGTGGTGGAGGATATCCGGCGCACGCCGGACTCGCGCCGCCTGATCGTCAGCGCGTGGAACGTGGCCGACATCGAACGCATGGCGCTGCCGCCGTGCCACGCCTTCTTCCAGTTCTACGTCGCCGAGGGGCGGCTCTCCTGCCAGCTCTACCAGCGCAGCGCCGACATCTTCCTCGGCGTGCCGTTCAACATCGCCTCCTACGCCCTGCTGACCCTGATGGTGGCGCAGGTGACGGGACTCAAGCCGGGCGAGTTCATCCATACGCTGGGTGACGCGCACCTGTACCTGAATCACCTGGAACAGGCGGAGACCCAGCTCGCGCGCAGGCCCTATCCGCCGCCGACCCTGCGGCTCAACCCGGCGCGAACCTCGCTGTTCGACTTCGTGTTCGAGGACTTCGCACTCGAAGGCTACCAGTCCCACGCGCACATCAAGGCGCCCGTGGCCGTGTGAGCATGCTCGTCGCTCTGGTGGTGGCGATGGGGCGCAACCGCGTGATCGGGCGCGACAACGCGCTGCCGTGGCATCTTCCCGCCGACCTGCGCCACTTCCGCGCGGTCACCCTGGGCAAGCCGGTGGTGATGGGGCGCAAAACCCATGAATCGATCGGCCGGCCGCTGCCGGGACGCGAGAACATTGTGATCAGCCGCGCCGCGGGCTACCGCGCGGAAGGCTGCACCGTACTGCCCTCGCTGGAAGCGGCGTACGAACATTGCCGCGACTGCGCCGAAGTGATGGTGATCGGCGGCGCATCGATCTACCGGCAGGCGCTGCCGCGCGCGCGCCGTATCTACCTCACCGAGATCCACGCGGACTTCACCGGCGATACCGTCTTCCCGCCGCTCGACGCCTCCGCCTGGCGCGAAGCCGCGCGCGACGAGCGTCCGGCCGACGAGAAAAACGCCTACCCGCACGGCTTCATCGTGCTGGAACGCAAGGCGGAGGATGGGACGGGCACGTAAGGCCGTCCGCCTGGATCAGTAGCGGGGATCATCCTTCACGTAGTCGGACGCCTCGTCGTCTGAGGCGGACTCCTTGTACCAGCCCTTCGTGTGCAGGGCCGGCGCCGGACGGGATAGGGCCAGCTTTTCGCCCGGCAATTCCAGGGGCGGAGCGGTCAGCGCGAGCGCGCCCTGCGCGGGGGGGGATTCGCCGCCGGCACCGCCCTCGCTCACGCTGATGGCCTTGAACCGGGGCTCCCGCCCGTTGCACAGCTCCTGCGCGCCCTGCATCAGATGCTGGTGGAGGGCGGCATAGTTCGCGGACATTGCGTTGACGAGATCGGCGGTGGAAGAAAAGTGGACGGCGACCTGATCGCGGTAACGCACCAGCTCGTCGCGCGTTTCACGCAGTTCGCGATCGATCTTCCTCGATTGCTTTGCCGAACCGCTGCCGCCCCAGCCGAGCAGAAACCCTCCCGCCAGACCGAGCAACAGAACCGGGATCAACCATTCCCACGCGATCACTTCACTAACCTCCGGATACAACTGCAGTCGAGGACTGCCTGCCGCTAGCTTAGGCCGCGCCCGCCATACGGTCAAGCGTGCATGCCCGCGGTAAATTATCCGCCGGGACGGGAACTTGCCTGCCTGCGCAGTCTTTCCTCCCGCGGGAATCCCTGATACTTTTAGCCACACACTCAGGAGGACACATGGGCGGCGAACGTCGTCTGCACATCCACACCGACCCGGCCGCGCTGGCGCGCGCCGCGGCGGCGCGCTTCGCGGAGCTTGCACAGGATGCCCGGAGCGAGCACCGCGGTTTTCACGTCGCGCTCGCCGGCGGTTCCACACCCCGTCTGCTGTACCAGACGCTCGCCGCCGACTACCGCGACACCGTGGACTGGGCGGCGACGCATGTGTATTTCGGGGACGAGCGCTGCGTGCCGCCGGACCATCCCGACAGCAACTTCCGCATGGCGCGCGAGGCATTGTTACAGCACGTGGCGCTCCCGCCGGCGCAGGTCCATCGCATCGAGGCCGAGGATCCCGATCCGCACGCCGCCGCACGGCGCTATGCGGATCTGCTGCACCGCCACCTGCCGCACGCGCGCGGGCACGAAAGGGGGCGATTCGACCTGGTGCTGCTCGGGCTCGGTCCGGACGGCCACATCGCCTCGCTGTTTCCGGACACCGCCATCCTCGACGAGCACCGCGCCTGGGCAGCCGCGGTCCATGTCGACAGGCTGCAGGCCTGGCGCATCAGCCTGACCTATCCCGTGATCAACGCCGCGCGTCACATCGCCCTGCTGGTGGCCGGCGAAGGCAAGGCGGACATCGTCAGGGATGTCGTCGGCCGGGCGGAAACCGCGGCCCGGTATCCGGCCTCCCGGCTGCAACCCCGTGGCGAACTCGAGTGGTTCATCGACCACGCCGCCGCACGGCTGCTGCCGGGTGTCTGACGTGAGACTGCTGGCGGGCGATATCGGCGGCACCAAGACCCTGCTCGCACTGGCGGAACGCACGGACGACGGCATTCGCCTGCTGCGGGAACACCGTTACGACAGCGGGGCGTACCCCGGCCTGGAGGTCATCGTCGGCGACTTCCTCGCGCGCCTGGAGCCGGGACTGCGCGACATCGGGCGCGCCTGCTTCGCCGTAGCCGGCCCGGTGATGACGGCCGACGGCAGCGAGATGGCGCGCGTCACCAACCTGACCTGGCGCCTGGACAACCGCCGCCTCGCCGCCGAGTTCGCGCTGCCGGCGGTGCATCTGATCAACGATTTCCAGGCCGTCGGCCACGGCATCGAGCTGCTCGAGGACAACGACCTCGTGGTCCTGCAGCCGGGCCGGCCGCGCTCCGCGGCTCCGCGCACTGTACTGGGCGCCGGGACCGGACTGGGCACGGCCCTGCTCGCCTGGGACGGCGCGCGTTACCAGGTCCTGCCCACCGAGGGGGGCCATGTCGACTTCGCGCCCAACGGCGCGGTTCAACGCGACCTGCTCGCCTGGCTGGCGCAGCGCCACGGCCATGTCTCGATCGAGCGCCTGCTGTCCGGTCCCGGTCTGGCGGCGATCTACGACTTTCTTTGCGCGCGGCAGCCGGACCGCGTCGACCCCGACCTTACGGAACGCCTGCGGACGCAGGACACCGCTGCCGCCGTGACCGAACATGCGATGATCCACGGCGATACGCTCGCGAATGAGGCGCTCAGCCTGTTCGTCGCCGTCTACGGCGCCCATACCGGCAATCTTGCCCTGCTCACCCTGCCCTACGGCGGACTCTATATCGCCGGCGGCATCGCGCCGCGCATCCTGCCGCGCCTGGTCGACGGCCGCTTCCTCGCGGCCTTCAATGACAAGGGCCGGATGGCGCATCTGACAGCCGAGATTCCGGTTGCGGTGGTGATCAACCCCCGGGTCGGTTTGTTGGGCGCGGCGCACTTCGCCGCGCAGGCCGCGCGCTGATCCGTCTCCATATCTGTCCGGCGCGCAGTCGTCGGTTCAGTGCATCCCGGCCTTGCCGAGCAGCTCCGCCACGGCGCGCTCGATCGAGTCCAGCGCCGGCCCCATGATCAATCCGGCATGGATGTGGTAGAGGCGCTGTTCGCACCGTACTGCTTCGTGCAATCCGCGCCCGGCGAGATCGAAACCGGTCCAGGCGATCAGCGGGACATGATCGCTCCGCGCATCGACACAGATCCAGGCCTCGCGTTCCAGGATGCATTCCAGCAGCCGCAGCCCCGGGGCGGGCAACCGCAGCGGGGCGCCGACCCGCAGCTGTGCCAGTCTCACGGTGTTGAAACAGCTCGCGGGCAGCAGGCGCGGCAGCGTGCGCAAGGGCGTGAATTCGTCGATCAGCGACATCGGGTGCGGTCTCCGTTCTGACCGGCCGCGCCTCCGGGGCCGGGATGCGGCACGAGATCAGGTCTCCGGCGCGAGTCGGTGCAGCGCCTCGCGGTATTTCTTCGCTGTTTCCGCCGCCACCTCCGGCGGAAGCGGCGGGGCGGGCGGCCGTTTGTTCCAGCCGATCGACTCGAGGTAATCCCGCACATACTGCTTGTCGAAACTGGCCGGCACCCGTCCGGGCGCGTAACCGTCCGCCGGCCAGAAGCGTGACGAATCCGGCGTGAAGACCTCGTCGATCAGCACCAGTGCGCCATCACGATCCAGGCCGAATTCGAACTTGGTGTCGGCGATGATGATGCCGCGCGTCAATGCGTAGTCCGCCGCCTGCCGGTACAGTTCCAGGCTTACCGCCTGCAGCCGCTCCAGCAGGTCGCGGCCGATGAGCTCGGCCGTCCGCGCGAGGCTGATGTTCTCATCGTGCGCGCCTGCGGCGGCCTTGGTCGACGGCGTGAAGATCGGCTGATCGAGGCGCTCCGCCTCGCGCAGACCGGCCGCCAGGCGATGGCCGCACACTGATCCGGTGCGGGTGTAGTCACGCCAGCCAGACCCTACCAGATAGCCGCGGACGATGGCCTCGATCGGCAGCGGCGACAACTTGCGAACCACGAGCGAACGGCCCGCGAGCTGATCACGTTCATGCGCCGTGGTGACCAGCAACAGAGGGTCGCGCGCCGTCAGATGATTGGCCACACCCGCGTCCAGGCGCTGAAACCAGAAACGCGACAGCGCCGTCAGCACGCGGCCCTTGTCCGGAATCGGCGTCGGGAGCACCACGTCGAAGGCCGACAGGCGATCGGTGGTGACGATCAGCAGGTGCTCTGCATCGACGTCGTACATATCCCTGACCTTGCCGCGATGAAGCAGCGCCAGGCCGGGGAGGTCGGATTCGAACAGTGCGTCCACCATGTCAGCCGGGAAGCCTCCGCCCGCCGACCGCATCCGCGGGCCGTGCGGCCGCGGCCGCACGGCCTGTATCCTCGAAATCTATGCTGATGCGGGCCGCCGTGGACGGACGGAAGCGCGTGTCGGCAAAGGCCACATGCGCGGGATGGTCGCGGTAACTTTCCACCACCTTGGGATGAGCGAACCGCACCAGCCAGCAGTAGCGGTATTTGGCCCCGTCCTTGAGCGCACGGCCCGCGAAGACGCGGCGCACGCCCGGTATCGTGGCCAGCACACGCCTTCCCTCCTCCATCATCTCCTCCACGCGCGCATCGGCGTCGGTGCTGTTGTAAATGATGAGATGCTCCACCTCCTGCCAGGGCGACGCCTCGGCGAGCACGGCCTCGGCGCGGCCCGCAGCCCCCCACACCGCCAGGCAGCGCGCCACCTCCCTGCGGACCGCCTCGTTCACACCCTGGTTGAGGGCGGCAGTGCCGCCGGTCCGATCCACGAGGCAGTTGCTGCGCAGGCGGCGCGCCGCGATCTGCGACAGGCCGCTGTAGTAGTTGATCCTGGCCACGCCGCGGTCGATCAGGCATTCGCACTGCGCATCGGTCAGGCCGCTGCCGCCATGAATCACCAGCGGGATGCCGACCGCCTTGTTGATGCGCGTCAGCCGCTCCAGATCCAGGTCGGATCGTTCCGGGCGGATGCCGTGGACGGTGCCGACCGAGACCGCGAGGAAGTCCACCTTGGTCTGGCGCACATACTGCCGCGCCTCGTCGGGCCAGGTATAGACGCCCGGCCCGGGTTCGGCCTGGTCGTCGCCGGCGTATCCGGTGATGACACCAAGCTCGCCCTCGACGGCGATTCCGCAGTCGTGCGCAGTCTGCACCACAGACCGGGTCAGCTCGACGTTTTTCTCGAACGGCAGATGGGAGCCGTCGATCATGACGCCGTTGCAGCCGTGACGGATGCCGAGGGCCACGTGATCCAGGTTTGCGGCGTGGTCCAGGTGCAGCGCGACCGGCACCGGGCTGCGCCGGGCACCTGCCACGGCGGCGGCGGCCAGCAGCTCGAAATCATAGTAGCGGAACTGCGGGACGACAAAGTTGAGGATGACGGGCGCACGCGCCTCCTCTGCGCCCTGCAGGACACCCTGCAGAAAGTCGAGGCTGATGACGTCAAAGGCGCCGACCGCGTAATGACCCTCGTACGCGTGGTTCAGCAGATCACGCATGTTCACCAATGCCATACTGCGCTCACCTCGTTGTCATGGTTGCCGGCCTATGGCCCGGCCTCACTTCATCTCATTCCCCGCCCTTGTCACTGAAGATGCGGCTGGCCAGCACGTCCTCCGCCTCGATGGTAACCAGATCCATCTTGCTGAGCATCCTGCCGGCGTTGGCGAACAGCCGGTTGGCCTGTCTGAGCCGGGCGCGATCGAGGGCATTGCGCACCGAACGCGCGTTGGAAAAGTGCGGCTGCTTCATGCGCAGCTTGAGATACTCATTGAACGCCAGCTCGCCTTCCGCGCTGAAGCGGTAGTTCTGGCGCTCCAGCATCAGCCTGGCGATGTGCAGCAGTTCGGCCGGCGAATAGTCGGGGAAATCGATGTGATGGGCGATGCGCGAACGCATGCCCGGATTGCTCTGGAAGAATTTATCCATCTTGTCCTTGTAGCCGGCCAGGATCACGACGAGATCGTCGCGGTTGTTTTCCATGACCTGCAGCAGTATCTCGATGGACTCCTGGCCGTAGTCGCGCTCGTTCTCCGGCTTGTACAGATAGTAGGCCTCGTCGATGAACAGCACGCCTCCCATGGCCTTCTTGATCACTTCCTTGGTCTTCGGCGCGGTGTGGCCGATGTACTGGCCGACCAGGTCATCGCGCGTGACGGTGACCAGGTGTCCTTCGCGCACGTAACCGAGGCGCTTGAGGATCTCGCCCATGCGCATCGCGACCGTCGTCTTGCCGGTGCCCGGATTACCGGTGAAGCACATGTGGAGCGTCGGCGTTTCGGACGAGAGCTCGAACTTGCGCCGCAGGCGGTCGACCAGCAGCAGCGCCGCGATCTCGCGGATGCGCGTCTTGACGGGCACCAGCCCGACCAGCTCCCGGTCCAGCGTGTCCAGCACTTCCTGTATGTTCGAGGCCTTGAATTCGGCCTCGAGATCCACCCGCACCTCGTCGGCGCCGGCGGCGTTCAGATTGTCATCTTTTCCCATGGCTGCCGCATCCCATCGCTGCCTGAAGGGGGAAGGCGGCGGGCCTGCGCCCGCCGCCGCTCCTGCACCGAGTATCAGTAACGCTCGCCTTCCGGCTTGTCGGTCGAGTAGCTGTGGACGGTGTAGTGAATCTGCCGTCCCGCGACCTCCTGCCGCGCCAGGCCGAAGCCGGGTTCGGTTTTCGGCCGGTTGACGATGAAGGACATCGTCGGCGACTCCACGCCGCGCGTACTGTTGAATGCGGTGACGCGGATGTAGTGGTTGGGGAATGTCTTGCGGCAGTTGTTGATCTCCATCAGGATCCCGGCGGGATCCTTGAGATCGAACATGGGCATGCCGAACATCTCCCAGTAGGTGTTGCGCGGGTGCGGATCATCGGTGTACTCGACGTTGACCGCCCAGTTGTTCTTCAGCGCGTACTTGATCTGCGCGGTGATCTGGGCGTCGGTGAGATCGGGCAGGAACGAGAACTGGCCCTGCGTGATCCGGTTGCCGTGATTGGTCATCATGATGGCGTCTCCTTGGCGATTTGTTAAACGCTGGTGGTTGCGGTCGGCACGAAGTCCGCGGTGTCGGTGGAGTCGTAGTTGAAGGAGATGTCCTTCCACGTGTCCAGCGCGGCCTTGAGCGGCGAACACCACTTGGCGGCGGCCTCGAGGATCTGCGGGCCTTCCTTCAGGTAATCGCGGCCCTCGTTGCGGGCCTGGATCATCGCCTCCAGCGCGACGCGGTTGGCGACGGCGCCGGCCTGGATGCCCATCGGGTGACCGATGGTGCCGCCGCCGAACTGCAGCACCACGTCTTCGCCGAGGTAGTGGATCAGCTGGTGCATCTGGCCGGCGTGGATGCCGCCGGAGGCCACCGGCATGACCTTGTTCAGCGACGCCCAGTCCTGCTCGAAGAACAGGCCCTTCTCGAGCTGCGGCGCCGTGTGCGTGTCGAGCAGCGTGTCGTAGAAGCCGCGGATCATCAGCGGATCGCCTTCGAGCTTGCCGACCACGGTACCGGCGTGGATATGATCCACACCCGCCATGCGCATCCATTTGCAGATGACGCGGAAGTTCATGCCGTGGTTTTTCTGGCGTGAATAGGTCGAGTTGCCGGCGCGGTGCAGGTGCAGGATCATGTCGTTCTTGCGCGCCCACTTGGCCATCGACTGGATCGCGGTGTAGCCGATGACCAGGTCGATCATGATGATGACCGAGCCGAGCGACTTGGCGAATTCGGCGCGCTCGTACATGTCCTCCATCGTGCCGGCGGTGACGTTGAGGTAGTGCCCCTTCACCTCACCGGTGGCGGCGGACGCCTTGTTCACGGCCTCCATGCAATAGAGGTACCTGTCACGCCAGTGCATGAACGGCTGGCTGTTGATGTTTTCGTCGTCCTTCACGAAATCCAGACCGCCCTTCAGCGCCTCGTACACCACGCGGCCGTAGTTGCGGCCGGACAGGCCGAGCTTGGGCTTGGTGGTCGCACCGAGGAACGGGCGGCCGAACTTGTCCATGCGTTCGCGCTCGACGATGACGCCGGTGGCCGGACCCTGGAAGGTTTTCAGATACGCGACCGGGATGCGCATGTCTTCGAGGCGCAACGCTTTCACGGCCTTGAAGCCGAACACGTTGCCGATGATCGACGCGGTCAGGTTGGCGATCGAGCCCGGCTCGAACAAATCCAGGTCGTAGGCGATATAGGCAAAGTACTGGGCTTCAGTCTTGGTCCCCGGACCGGTGTTCGGCACGAGCTCGCTCTTGAATGCCTTCGCGCGGTAGAGCTCGCAGGCGGTCAGGCGGTCAGTCCATACCACCGTCCAGGTGGCGGTGGAGGACTCGCCGGCCACTGCCGCAGCGGCCTCTTCATGGTCCACGCCAGGCTGCGGTGTGATGCGGAACAGCGCAATAACGTCGGTGTCCTTGGGGACGTAGTTCGGTTCCCAATAACCCATCTTCTTGTAAGGTATAACGCCGGACTTGTAGCGTTGCTTACCCTCTGCAATAGTCTCTGATTTGCCCATGGATCTAGCCTCCTGGTCTTGAATCTTGAATTATGCGGCGGTGCGCGCTTGGTGATCTGTTCTGCAGCAGAACAGGCTGGTCTACGATGGCCGAATCGTGATATAAATTCCAATCAAAAATACTGATGCATATGATAGATGCAGATCTATGGATAAGTTCCACGTCAGCCAGATCGCCCGTCACGCCAGCCTGCGCCAGTTGCAGGTGTTCGAGGCCATCGCGCGCCTGGGCAGTTTCACCAAGGCCGCCGACGAGCTCGCGCTGACCCAGCCGACGCTGTCGATCCAGATCAAGAAACTCACCGAGGTGATCGGGTTGCCGCTGTTCGAACAGATCGGTAAACGCGTCTATCTGACCAACTGTGGACGTGTGCTGCTGCAGGCCACGCGCGAACTGTTCGACACCTTTTCGCGGCTCGACATGCAACTGGCCGATCTCAAGGGACTGAAGAGCGGTCATCTGAATCTGGCGGTGGTCACGACGGCGAAGTATTTCGCGCCGCGCGTACTGGGAGAATTCTGCCGCCTCTATCCCGGCATCGAGGTCGCGCTCAAGGTCACCAACCGCGAGCGGCTGCTGGAGCGCATGACGGACAACATGGACGACCTCTATATCATGGGCCAGCCGCCGGCATCACCCGACGTCGAGTTCGAGCCGTTTCTGCTGAACCCGATCGTGATCGTAGCACCGCGCGCGCACCCGCTCGCGGGAAAGAAGGCAATACCGCTATCGCGCCTCGCGCAGGAACCGTTCATCATGCGCGAACCCGGATCGGGTACCCGCATGGCACTCGAGCAGACTTTCAGGGAACAGGGCATCGCGCTCAAGGTGCGCATGGAACTCGGCAGCAACGAGGCGATCAAGCAGATCGTCGCGAGCGGTATGGGCATCGCAGGACTGTCTCAGCACGCCCTGATCTGGGAGGCGCCGATGGCCGAGATCGCGCTGCTCGACGTGCGCGGCTTTCCGCTCGATTGGCATTGGTATGTGGGATATCCGGCGGGTAAGCAGCTTTCCGTCGTGGCCCGCGCCTTCCTTGCCTTCCTGCAGGATGAAGGCCGGCATATGGCCGAGCGGCGCAGCAACATCTTTACCAGCCTGTACCGCGAGATCGCCTGATCCGATCGGAGCAGGATAACCACGCCGCGGGAATGATGGTGGAGCGCGCGGGATAGCGGGTCGCTCGCCGGGCCGCGATGGAACTCCGATGGAACATCGCGCGGACCGGCGCGATGGCAGTCCGAAAGGCGCTAGCGACTAGATGTCGAGATTCGCCACCGACAGTGCGTGCTTCTCGATGAATTCGCGGCGCGGCTCGACCTGATCGCCCATCAGTGTGGTGAAGATCTCGTCCGCCGCCACGGCATCCTCGACCTGTACCTGCAGCAGACGGCGCGTTTCAACGTTCATGGTCGTCTCCCACAGCTGCTCGGGATTCATCTCGCCAAGACCCTTGTAGCGCTGTATCTGCTGTCCGCGCTTCGCCTCCTCGATGATCCAGTCCATCGCCTCCTTGAAACTGGCGACGTCCAGCCTGCGTTCGCCGCGCTGGATCACGGCGCCGCTGCCGATCAGCCCATCGAGCTGGGTACCCAGCTCCACCATGCTGCGGTATTCCGCCGAGGTGAAAAATTCCCGGTTGAACTGGCGGCTGGTGGAGATGCCATGGAGGTTTTCCACAATCTCCGCCCTCCACCCTCTCTCGTCGGGTTCGCGCACCACGGTGATATTGAAGCGGAGTCCGGCCGCCCTGTCGGCATTCAGGCGTGCCTCGAGTTCCCGGCTCCATTGCTCCACCCGGCCGATGTTGGACGCCTCCTCGGCGCTGAGTTCGGGCATGTAGATCAACTGCTCCAGGACATTGGCGTTCCAGCGCTTCGCCATGCGACGGATGGTCGCCATCACCGCCATGTACTTCCCGGCCAGCGTCTCCAGCGCCTGGGCACTGATAGGCGGAGAATCGGCGTTCACGCTCAATCGAGCATTTTCCAATGCAGATTGCAGCAAATAGGCGTTAAGTTCGCCATCATCCTTGGCGTATCGCTCCTGCTTGCCACGCTTGATCTTGTACAGCGGTGGCTGTGCGATGTAGATGTGACGGCGCTCGATCAGCTCCGGCATCTGACGATAAAAAAAGGTCAGCAGGAGGGTGCGGATATGCGAACCGTCGACATCCGCATCCGTCATGATGATGATGCGGTGGTAGCGGAGTTTGTCCGGATTGTGTTCCTCCTTACCGATACCACAACCCAGCGCGGTGATCAGCGTGCCCACCTCGACAGATGATAACACCTTGTCGAACCTGGCTTTTTCTACATTCAGTATCTTGCCCTTCAAGGGCAGGATGGCCTGGTAGCGACGGTCCCTGCCCTGTTTGGCGGATCCGCCTGCGGAATCGCCCTCGACCAGAAATAGCTCGGAGAGGCGGGGATCCTTTTCCTGGCAGTCGGCAAGCTTCCCCGGCAAACCCGCAATGTCGAGCACGCCCTTGCGACGCGTCATGTCGCGAGCCTTGCGGGCCGCCTCGCGCGCGCGCGCCGCATCGATGATCTTGGCGGTGATCGCCTTGGCTTCAGCGGGAAACTCGAGCAGGAACTCCTGGATCTTCTCTGCCGCAACCGATTCCACCACTGCCCGGACCTCGGACGATACGAGCTTTTCCTTGGTCTGGGAGGAAAACTTCGGGTCGTGGCATTTCACCGAAAGGACCGCGGTCAAACCCTCGCGGGCGTCATCGCCGACCATGGCGATCTTGGCCTTCTTGGCCAAGCCTTCGTTATCGATGTACTGGTTGAGTGTGCGCGTCAGCGCCGAGCGATAGCCCACCAAGTGCGTGCCGCCGTCGCGCTGCGGTATGTTATTGGTATAACAGAAAATATTTTCCTGGTAGGAATCGTTCCACTGCATCGCCACCTCGACCGCGATGCCGCCCTTTTCGCTGGTGAAATAAATCACCGTGGGATGCAGCGGTGTCTTGTTGCGGTTGAGGTGCTCGACGAAGGCGCGGATCCCACCCTCGTATTCGAAAACATCGACCTTGTCGCTGCGCTCGTCATGCAGGCGGATTCGTACGCCATGATTGAGGAAGGAAAGTTCGCGCAGACGGCGTGCGAGGATGTCGTAATGGAATTCGGTGTTGGTAAAGATCGTCGTGCTCGGAAGAAAGCGGATCTCCGTCCCGGTCTGATCCGTATCCCCGGATACCACCAAGGGCGCTACCGGTTCACCCATGTGGTATTCCTGGTGGTACATATGCCCATCGCGCCGAATCGTGAGCTTAAGGATTTCCGACAGGGCGTTGACGACGGAGACACCGACCCCGTGCAGGCCGCCCGATACCTTATATGAATTGTCATCGAACTTACCGCCGGCGTGCAGCACGGTCATGATCACTTCCGCGGCGGATCGCCCCTCCTCCGGATGGATGTCCACCGGGATACCGCGTCCGTTATCTGTCACCGTGACCGAGCCATCACGGTGAATGGTCACCGAGATCTCGCTGCAATATCCCGCGAGCGCTTCGTCGATGGAATTGTCCACCACTTCGAAAACCAGGTGGTGCAGACCCGTGCCGTCGTCGGTATCCCCGATATACATCCCGGGTCGCTTGCGCACGGCATCGAGCCCGCGCAGGACCTTAATCCTTGAGGAATCGTAGCTTTGGGCCTCTTCCATCGGTATCTCCGTATTGGCTCTAAACGGCGTGCGGCATTATATCACTTCCGTGAATACACCATGTTCCACGTGAAACATCTTGTGGTCCACCCGGACAACATGCCGGCGAAACTCCGGATCACTGGAGGTGACTATGGTTTGAAAACCCAGCGCGCTGATCTTTAGGATCAACTGTTCGATGTGCTGGGCATCCAGCTCGGCTGCGAGGTCATCTATCAGGATCAAACCCCGCCCGCCTGTGATTTCAGCCAGGGTGCAGGCCTGCGCGAGATACAGGGCGTAGACCAGCACCTTCATCTGGCCGCGCGAGAGGCATTCGCGAACTGGAATTCCACCCGTGACAAATTCGATATCCGCGCGATGTGGCCCGATGCGAGTGTATCCGCTGCGACGATCTCCTTCCAATCCTTTGGCCAACTGCACCGCAAGATCGGCGTCAGAGGCCCAGCCCGACCGGTATTTGAGATCTATGGCGGAGTCAATCCTCAGCATGGGCAGCAGACCCCGGAATCTGGCGATGAACTGCTCCAGGTACCGTCTGCGATATGCATCCATCAGGACCCCGTTTTCGACCAGTTCCCTGTCCCAGACCTCGGGTCGCGGTAACGCCTGTTGCAGAATGGAATTACGTTGCTTCAGCGCGCGGCGGTATCTTTGCCAGGCGGGGAGAAAGCGAGGTTCCACGTGGAACACTCCCCAGTCCATAAACGAACGTCTGAACTCCGGGCCGAGGGTGAACACCCGGTGGCTTTCCTGATGGATCGTAACAACGGGCAGAAAGGGCGCCAACTCCGATAATCGTTGAACGGGTTTCCCGGCGGCCTTCATACGCAGGCGCCCACGGTCCATATCGAATTCCATACCCAGTGCTCTGGTACCAGAGGCCTCGCTGAACACCTCGGCGCTGATCACCATCTCGGACGTTTCGCGTTGAACCACCTGTGCCAGGTGATGGGTGCGGAAGGATCTCCCGCTGGAGAGCAGATGGATGGCCTCCAGCAGGCTGGATTTACCGCTGGCGTTTGGCCCCAGGACCACGTTGATCCCGTGTCCAGGCGCGAGATCCAGGGACAGGATATTTCTGAGATTTCTGATCTTGATCCGAACCAGCGTCATGCGGCGGGCAGGGCGGATGTCGGGGTAACGTACAGGGCTGGACTCAGCCTGTTGTTGTCGGGAAACGTATCACGCGGATGGAGAAGCGGTACCAATGTGTCTACAGGCGCATCGGCATGACAATGTAACGGCAAGTCTTGTCATCCATGGATTGAATCAGACAGCTGCTGTTCGCATCGATCAGCTGGAGAGAAACCTCGTTTGAGGCCACTGCCGACAGTGCGTCAAGCAGGTAGGTCACGTTGAATCCGATCTCGAGGTTGTCTCCGGAATACTCTATGGCGAGTTCCTCCTCGGCCTCTTCCTGTTCGGGGTTGTGTGCGAGTATCTGCATGGTGCCATTGCTGAACTGCAGCCGTACTCCGCGATACTTCTCGTTCGAGAGGATGGAGACGCGAGACAGGGCCTGGCGCAGCGCTTCCCTGTTGCAGACCGCAGTTTTATTACCCCCCTTGGGTATCACGTTCTGGTAATCGGGAAAACGCCCATCGATCAGCTTGGTGGTGAAGCTGATCTCGGTCGTCTTCACCTGGATGAAATTACCTCCAACGCGGATCTCGACCTCGCTGTCATCGTCGGCAAGCAGTCGGTAGAGCTCGATCACCGCCTTCCTCGGGATTATAATGCTTTGATTTTTATTAATTTCTTTTGGATATTGGGTTTCGCACATGGCGAGGCGGTGGCCGTCGGTGGCGACCATCCGGATGATGCGGTTTTCCAGCTCCAGCAGCAGGCCGTTGAGGTAGTACCGCACATCCTGCTGCGCCATGGCAAAGTGGGTGCGGGCGATGGCGTTCCTCAGGGTGCGCTGTGACAGGCTGAGCTGGGAAAGTTTCTGGCTGACCTCGATGTTGGGAAAATCACCCGCCGGCAGGGTGGACAGTACGAAACGGCTTTTGCCGGAACGTATCGTGGCGCGCTCGCCGGTGACGGAGACATCCAGCACGGCATCCTCGGACAGGGCACGGCAGATATCCAGGAACTTGCGAGCCGGCAGGGTTGCCTCGCCTGGCGTAGCCTTGCTTGTTTCTGCATGCGCCAGCATCTCGATCTCGAGATCGGTGCTCGTCAGGGAAAGGGTCTCGTCCGACACCTTCAGCAGGATGTTGGACAGGATTGGCAGGGTCTGACGCCTTTCAACGATCCCGCTCACCGTCTGCAGAGGTTTGATCAGGGCGTCACGTGTAATAGTAAATTTCATTTATGTTTCTTCCTGAAATCTATATTTATTAGTACCGGCACATTTACTGTATAACCCGTTTTCCTTCCTGCGCATCAAGGAGTTGACGTAGCATCGAAGCTGTTGATCATGCGCGTATTCGCGCGGGGTATGCTGTGGATATCATGTGCGGTAAAACGGACCCGTTTTCACGGTCCAGTTTATCCACAGACTGTGAACATCATGTTGTCAGTGTTCTCAACAGGTTTGTGTAGTCCTCATTCGTGCGCACATCGGTCTTTCTCAGCTCCTGGATCTTGCGGCAGGCGTGCAGCACGGTGGTGTGGTCGCGGCCGCCGAAGGCCTCTCCGATCTCGGGCAGGCTGTGGCTGGTGAGTTCCTTGGCCAGCGCCATGGCCACTTGTCGCGGCCGCGCCACCGAGCGGGAGCGACGTTTCGACAGCAGATCGGAATAGCGGATCTTGCAATAATCGGCGACGGTGCGCTGGATGTTTTCGATGGTCACCAGCTTGTCCTGCAGCGCTAGGAGATCCTTGAGGGCGTCCTTGGCCAGATCCATCGTGATCGGCCGGCCGGTGAAACGCGAGCTCGCGATCACGCGCCGCAGCGAGCCCTCGAGCTCACGAACGTTGGAGCGCACCCGCTTTGCGATGAAGAACGCGATCTCGTCCGGCAACTCGACGTTGCTCAGCACCGCCTTGCTTTTAAGGATCGCGACGCAGGTCTCCAGTTCAGGCGGATCGATCGAGACCGTCAAGCCCCAGCCAAAGCGCGACTTCAGGCGCTCCTCGAGACCACCGACCTCCTTCGGATAGCGGTCACAGGTCAGGATGATCTGGCTCTGTCCTTCTATCAGGGTGTTGAAGGTATGGAAGAACTCTTCCTGCGAGCGCTCCTTGTTGGCGAAGAACTGGATATCGTCGATGAGCAGGGCGTCCACCGAGCGGTAATAGCGCTTGAATTCGTCGATCGAGTTGTGCTGAAAGGCCTTGATCATGTCGCCCACGAAACGCTCTGAATGGACGTAGACGACGCGGGCCGCGGGATTGATTTGCACCATCTGATTGCCGATGGCGTGCATCAGATGGGTCTTGCCGAGACCGACGCCGCCGTAGATGAACAGCGGGTTATAGGAACGGCCCGGATTTTCAGCCACCTGGGATGAAGCCGCGCGCGCGAGCTGGTTCGATTTGCCTTCGACGAAGTTTGCGAAGGTGAACTCGGGCTGCAGGTTGCGTATATGGTGGATCTCGTCGTGGTCGCTGCGCCGGGTGAAGCCGCCCGGCGCGCCCGGCGGGCGCGCCGGAGGGGGTGCGCGGCGCGGCGCAGGTGCCTGGTCTCGCGCCGCCAGCGGGCGGGCGCGATGGCTGCCGACCTCGAGCGACACCTGCATCGAGGTGCCTGCCCGGAGTTGGGCGGTGATCTCGGAAATCTGGTCTATGAAGCGCTCGTTCACCCAGTCGAGCACAAACTGGTTGGGGGCCAGCAGACGCAGGCAGGTATCGTTTTCAATCGCCTGCAGGGGGCGTATCCAGGTGTTGAATTGCTGTGCGGTAAGCTCGTTCTCCAGATGGTCCAGGCACTTTTTCCAGAGCGAGTTTTCCACAGAACGACGTCTCCCTTCGCGTAGAAACCGGGTGCCGGCAAGGTTGTAGAACGGATGAAGTCGGCAAGTGTATACCTCTTTATTGTGCTAATCCATACCCGAAAAGGCGCGTCCGGCGACATTTAGATTGACACGCGAGAGGAAAAATTGGTAATGTTTCCCCCTTTCGATTTTGGGCAGCAAAAAGCTGATTTTCTGGGAATTTCCAGCAGGTATAGCAGGCGGGACGAGTCATGAAGAGGCCATTTCAACCGAGTGTTCTGAAACGTAAGCGTACACACGGCTTCCGCGCGCGCATGCAGACCGCCGCCGGGCGCGCCGTGTTGAGCCGTCGTCGCGCGAAGGGCCGCGCCAAGCTGTGCGCCTGAGTCCTAGTGTCTGAACGGATTGGACCCGGTTCGCTTTCGTTTCAGTAAATCGCACCGGCTGCTGAAACCGAGCGATTACCGGCATGTATTCCAACGCGCGCGCAAACGCCCGGCGCGGGGTTTCACTGTATATATCTGCCCCAACGCGCTCGGTCATCCCCGTCTTGGCATTGCGATCTCGCGCAAGTGCCTGCCGAGCGCGGTGGCGCGGAACCGCGCCAAACGGATCATCCGTGAATGTTTCCGACTGCGCACGCATGATCTGGGAGGCGTGGACATCGTATTTCTTGGCCGCCAGGGCCTCGCCGGTCAGGACAGGGAAGAGCTGCGCGCGGTGGTAAGTGCGCAATTCGCGGAGATTGAACAATGCGCAGGCTGCTGACTGTATTAATCCGGGCGTACCGTTACGGGATCAGCCCGTATCTCGGCGCGCACTGCCGCTTCGAACCCAGCTGTTCGCGTTACGCCGAGATCGCCATCACGCGCTTCGGAGTCCTGCGCGGCGGCGGGATCGCGCTGCGCCGCGTGCTGCGCTGTCATCCCTGGCACGCCGGCGGTGTCGACCCGGTGCCGGAACGCGTCCCGCAACGATAAGCACTGACATCGATGGACAACCAGAAGATCATCCTGTTTTTCGCGCTGTCCTTCGTGCTGCTGCTGATCTGGCAGGCATGGCAGGAGGATTACGCCACGGACAGCGCCGAATCCACGGCCCTGACGACACCGGTCCCCGCCGCCGACATTCCCGCTGCACCCGCGGCGCAGGCAACCGTGCCGGAGGCCGGGGCGCCGGTCTCCGTGCCGCCCGCGCCACGCGGTTTCCAGAGCGCGCAGCGGATTCGCGTCGTCACGGACCTGCTCGAGGTTGAACTGGATACGACGGGCGGCGACCTGCGCGAGGTCGCCCTGCTGGGCTACCCGGTATCCACGGAGAAGCGGGATGAGCCCTTCCGCCTGATGCGGGACGAGGGCACGCGCGTATTCATCGCGCAGAGCGGTCTGATCTCGCAACAGCCCGCGCCTGATCACTACGCCGTCTACACTGCTGAGGCGGCGGAGTACCGCCTGCAGGGCGACGAACTGCGCGTTCCGCTGCGCTGGACCGGGGCGGACGGGATCAGCGTGACGAAGACCTATGTCTTTCATCGCGACAGTTACCAGATCGGGATCGAGCACCGCGTCGAGAACAGCACGGCGGCGCCGTGGACGGGCTACCAGTACCGCCAGTTCCAGCGCAGCCTGCCGGGCGAAGACGAAACGTCATTCTTTATATATACCTATACCGGCGGCGTGATCTACAGCCAGGAAGAGAAATACGAAAAGATCAAATTTGACGATATGGACAAGCGGGATCTAGGCCGCAGCATCACCGGCGGTTGGGCGGCGATGATCCAGCATTACTTCCTCGGCGCCTGGCTACCGGAGGCGCAGGAGACCAACCAGTTTTACAGCAAGGCACCCAAGGGCCAGCCCTATGTGCTGGGGCTGTTATCCCAGCCCATGACGGTCGCGCCGGGGGAGACCGGCGAGTTCTCGAGCCGGCTCTACGTAGGGCCGAAGGACCAGGCGCGCATGGAGAAGGCCGCCGAAGGACTGCGTCTCACGGTCGATTATGGCGTGCTCACCATCCTCGCCCAGCCCCTGTTCTGGCTCCTGAAATACATCCACGGCGTCGTCGGCAACTGGGGATGGTCCATCATCCTGCTGACGCTGATGGTCAAGCTGGTGTTCTACAAGCTGTCGGAGACCAGCTATCGCTCGATGGCGAACATGCGCGTGCTGCAACCCAAGCTGATGCAGCTGCGCGAGCGTTACGGCGACGACCGCCAGCGCATGAGCCAGGCCATGATGGATCTCTATAAGAAGGAGAAGATCAATCCCCTTGGCGGCTGTCTGCCGATGCTGGTCCAGATCCCGGTGTTCATCGCACTGTACTGGGTGCTGCTCGAGAGCGTCGAGCTGCGCCAGGCCCCGTTCGTGCTGTGGATCCACGACCTCTCGACCAAGGACCCCTATTACATCCTGCCCCTGCTGATGGGCATCACCATGTTCATCCAGCAGAAGCTCAATCCGCCGCCGCCGGATCCCATACAGGCCAAGGTGCTGATGGCGCTGCCGTTCATCTTCACGCTGTTCTTCGCCTTCTTCCCCGCAGGCCTCGTCGTCTACTGGGTGGCGAACAGCGTGCTCTCCATACTGCAGCAGTGGTACATTACCCACCGGATCGAGAAGGCGGGCAAGGCGGCCAAGGCCTGAGTCCGGGCAATCCGCCCCCGCGCTGCGCGCGGACCGTTTTTCTATGAACAGTCATGTCGACACCATCGCGGCGATCGCCACCCCGGCGGGGCGGGGCGGCGTCGGGGTGGTGCGCGTGTCCGGGCCGGATGCCGCCGGTATCGCCGTCGCCGTCCTCGGACGGGTGCCGGAACCGCGCCGTGCCGAATACCGCACCTTCCGCGCGGAGGACGGCTCGGCACTCGACACCGGTCTCGCCCTGTACTTTCCGCGCCCGCATTCCTTCACCGGCGAGGACGTGCTGGAGCTGCACGGGCACGGCGGCCCCGTGGTGCTCGACCGCCTGCTGCAGCGACTGCTTGCGCTCGGTGCGCGCCATGCCCGACCCGGCGAGTTTTCCGAGCGCGCGTTTCTGAATGACAAGATCGACCTAGCGCAGGCCGAGGCCATCGCCGACCTCATCGACAGCGCCTCGGAACAGGCGGCGCGCGCAGCGCTGCGCTCGCTCGCCGGAGATTTCTCCCGCCGTGTTCACTCGCTCGCCGAGGCCCTGGCCGAGCTGCGGGTGTACATCGAGGCGGCGATTGATTTTCCCGAGGAGGAGATCGACTTCCTCGCCGACGCGGATCTGCGCCGGCGATTCATTGACCTGAAGGCCGGACTGGGTGCGGTCATGGATGCGGCGCAGCAAGGGTGTCTGCTGCGCGAAGGCATCCGCGTGGTGATTGCCGGCCGGCCCAACGCCGGCAAGTCGAGCCTGCTCAATCGGCTCGCGCAGCGCGAGACCGCGATCGTCTCCGAGATCCCGGGCACGACGCGCGATGTGCTGCGCGAATACATCGCCATTGACGGCCTTCCGCTGCACGTGATCGACACCGCAGGCCTGCGCGACAGCGCCGATCCGGTCGAGCGGATCGGCATCGGCCGCGCCTGGTCCGAGATCGAGTCGGCCGACCGCATCCTGTTGGTGACTGACAGCACACAATCCCGCGCGGAGGAGGACGCCGCACTGCTGAACGACCGGCCCGAACTCCAGGCGCGGCTCACTCTGGTCCACAACAAGATCGACCTGGGCGGACCGCCGCCCGCGCTGAAGGAGCACGGCGATGGCAGGGCGGAGGTCTGGCTCTCCGCAACGACCGGGGCGGGCATCGAGCAGCTGCGCGCCCATCTCAAGACCTGCATGGGCTATCAACCCGCCGGAGAGGGTGTCTTCAGCGCGCGGCGGCGACACCTCGACGCGCTGGCGCGCGCCGGCCACAATCTGTCCGAGGCGCTGCGCCAGCTCGAAGAGGCGCGCGCGGGGGAGCTCGCCGCGGAGGAACTGCGCCAGGCCCAGCAGGCCCTGGGCGAGATCACCGGCGAGGTCACGAGCGACGACCTGCTCGGACGGATATTTGCCAGCTTCTGCATCGGAAAATAGCCGTAACGCGATGCCAGTCGACGGCCGTGCTTCCGCGCTCCATGCCGGAGGCCAGCGCCCTGTCCGGGAGGATGGCGCACGGCGACAGGGAAGGCAGCCGATGCGTTAGCCGGGACCGCAGGAATCGGGGATGAATCGATAACCCGGTCTTTGCTAATGTTTTTGTTAATTCCCGCCGATGACTAGGCGAGCTGACCGGCATCTTGGTCACGTGGTGACAACCAATAAGAATGAAGAATAATCGCCTGGGAACTCCGCATGGAAAATCCATACAGCGACGGCCATGATCAGGCCGCAGAATATCTCCGCCTCGCCCTGCTGATCCTGTCCAAACACAAGCTGCCGGTATCGCCGCTGAATTACCGGATGGCCTATGACGGCGCCGCCGGCAACAGCGACGTACTGAAACAGGCGCTCGATGAGGCGGTGCTGCTTCCGGATAAACCGCTGGCGGAACATCTGTGGGAGACCTACCGGCGATCCTATATCCAGGATGATGAGACGCTGGACAACATCCGCCAGGAACTCAAGCTGCTCATCACCAACATGCAGCAGGACATGGATAGATCCGGCGGCACGCTCCAGGGCTACTCGGCGCGTCTGGGTCAGTTTCTGACCGTGCTGGGCGCGTCAACGTCGCTGCGCGACATGCAGATCGAGGTCAAGCGCGTAATCGACGATACACGGGCGGCGGAACAGTCACATCGGCAGTTCGAGGCCCAGATCAGCCAGATCTCAGGCGAACTGGAGTCCCTGAGGAGCGAATTGATGCAAGTGAAGCAGGCATCACTGACGGATTCGCTGACCGGAATCTCCAACCGGGGCGCCTTCGACATCCACCTGGAGCAGGCGCTCGGTTCGGCGCAGCAGGGGCGATCCTCGCTGTGCCTGCTGCTGGCCGATATCGATTTTTTCAAAAAGATCAATGATTCCTACGGCCACCTGGTCGGCGACAAGGTGTTGCGCTATGTCGCCGTTACGCTGAAGCGCTGCCTGAAAGGCAGTGATTTCGTCGCCCGCTTCGGCGGAGAGGAATTTGCCGTGCTGCTCCCCGACACCGACATCAACGGGGCCTACGCCGTTGCCGAGAAGATCCGTCAGGCGATTTGCAGTGGGCGGCTGAAGGATATGAATTCGGGCAAGGCCTATTCGACGGTCACGATATCCATCGGTGTCGCGCAGTCCGCAGGCGATGACCGGCCCGGGGATCTGATCGATCGGGCCGACCGCATGCTCTATCAGGCGAAATCGGGCGGACGGAACCGCTGCGAGAAGGCTGCCTGATTCTCACCGGTCGTGCCGGTCTCAAGTTTCACCCCGCCATCGCCGATCACGTAATCGCGGCCAGCGCATGCTGCGGCCGTGTGTACGCTGCCGCCAGCAGCAGCGGCGCTGAATACATAGGGAAGGAGGGCCGGGATGCACAAGGATCTGAAATTTCTCATTGTGGACGACTTTTCCACCATGCGGCGCATCGTCAAGAATCTCTTGCACGATCTGGGCTACACCAACGTCACCGAGGCCGACGACGGCAAGACCGCGCTGCCCATGCTGCAGGCGGGGAACTTCGATTTCCTCATCACCGACTGGAACATGCCTGGCATGCCCGGGATTGAATTGCTCAAAGCTGTGCGCGCCGACGCGCGTCTCGCCAGGCTGCCGGTGCTTATGCTGACCGCGGAGGCCAAGCGCGAGCAGATCATCGAAGCGGCACAGGCAGGTGTCAACGGGTATGTCATCAAACCCTTCACCGCCGCCACCCTGAAGGAAAAGCTCGACAAGATCTTCGCCACCCTGGCAGCGGCCTGAGGATTCCGTGTCCGCCGCGAGCGACGACATCCAGCTGCAATACGCCTTGCTGATGAGCGCCCTTGCAGGCGCGTTTGAACGGCGTGACGCGGCCGCCTTCCATCACACACTCGACGAGATGGCGCGCCTGCGCGAAGGCAGCGTGCTCGCGAAGCTCGGCGCAGTGACGCATGATATCGAATCCGCCCTGGCGCGCTTCTGCGCTGACACGCGCATGAGCAGTCTGGCGGAGAAGGAGGTGCCGGACGCACGCCTGCGGCTCGAACACGTGCTCAAACTGACCGACGAGGCCGCTCATCACACCATGGACCTGGTCGAACAGGCCCACGCCCCGGCGGAGCGCACCAGCCGCTCGGTGGCGCAGCTGACACCCATGTGGCAGGACTTCCGCGCGGCGGGCGCCCGTGCGGTATTGCAGGAACACCCCGGGCTGATGCAGTCAATGGATGCCTTTCTCGAACACGCGCGCACGGACGCTGAGCATGTGCAGCACAATTTGAAGGAAGTGATGCTGGCCCAGGGATATCAGGATCTCTCCGGGCAGATCATCCGCGGTGTAATGAAGCTGATCGTCGAGCTTGAAGGCGCCCTGGTGTCTCTCGTCCGGCTGTCGCGCTGCCAGCCGGCGCATTCCCCGGATGTCACCGTTCACCCGGCGGCAAGCGGCAATACGCAGGGTCATGGGCCGGTAGTCCCGCACGTCAGCGACGCCGGCGCCGTCAACGGGCAGGATGACATCGACGCCCTGCTCTCTCATCTCAATATCTGAGCGAAGATCGAGCGAAATGACGACGGGGCCGGTAAACCGACGCCTCCGGACCGCTTAAGCCGCAGCACAGCCCGGCACTGACTTGCAGTGCGTGGGCATTCCGCCGGCCTCCTGTATCGCAGCCTAATTCCCTCTGGCCCGCCTCATCCCGACGGGCCGCCGCCAGCCGGTCCGCAATCATCCATGGGCCGTGCAAGGATCAGATCCTGTCTTATTCGAGCATAAGCGCGGACAGTGTCACAGAGGGAGGCGGGTCCGATAGTTGACTTTAAAGCTAAATCATGCAACGCCGATACAAGCCAGAGATTGGGTAATCAGACGGGAAACGGGCGGCGGGCAATTGTCACGAAAAATGAGCGCAGCAGCGGATCGATAAGGCCCGTTTCTCGGTGCAACGGCCTATCCAGAGGATATAAGTGAAAGGCATGCGAAATGGATTCCGGAGCCAAGCCTGCAGAGGCGCAACACGCTGACGATATACATGCCCCCAGCAAGGTTGTGCTGGGGGCTTCCTGCACGATCGAGGATGTAGCACAGCTGCGCAACGATCTCATCGCGCATCTCGCCGCAAACAAGCCCATCATCATCGACGCCACCCGGGTCGAACGCATCGACGCGGCCGGGGCGCAACTGCTGGTGGCGTTCGCCATCGATTGCCTGGTCCAAGGTGTCGCTTTCGCATGGAAGCAGCGCCCGGCCGCACTCGATGAGGCGATACGCCTCCTCGGGCTGGGCGCGCTGATGGAGAGTCCGGGTGCGGTATTCGATGTCGAGGGAGCGTCATGACAATCGATCTTGCGCAGTTTCATGAGATGTTTTTCCAGGAGAGCGCGGAGGCGCTCGACACCATGGAGCAGACGCTGCTCCAGATCACCGACGGAACGGTGGATAAGGAACAGATCGATACGATTTTCCGCGTGGCGCACTCGATCAAGGGCGGCAGTGCCACCTTCGGGTTTACCGGCATCGCCACTTTCACTCATACCATCGAGACGCTGCTCGATCTGGTACGCACCGGTCGGATCGGCATCACTCCGGCTGAAATGGACCTGTTGCTGCGGTCGGTGGACGTGATGCGCGAGATGTTGTCGGCGGAACAGCACAAGCGCCCGCTCGACGAGAAGGCGGTAGCGGAACTGCAGGACAGCGTCAAGGCGGTCATCGCGCGCGCCAGCGGAGAAGCACCCGTACCCGTGTCTGCCGCTGCGCAAGCCGCACCCAAACAGGAACCCGAACCGCAGCAATCCGTTCAACACACGGCGGCAGACCGCTGGCAGATCGATTTCCGCCCGGGAGAAAACCTGCTCGCGCGCGGCAACGATCCCTTGCGCATCTTCCGCGAGCTCTCCCGCATCGGGGACATAAGCGTGCGGGTGGACGCGGGCAGTCTGCCCCCGCTGGCGCAACTCGATCCGCACCGCTGTTATTTGAACTGGCATATCGAACTTGCCGGCCCGAAGGAGAAAGAGGCCCTCGATCAGGTATTCGACTGGATCGGCGACGACGCTGACATCAAGATCACCGCGCCCGCAACGCTGCCAACGGCGGCGCTCGAAACCGCATCCGCGCCGGAACCTGCCGTGGCGCAGGCCGCGGCTCCCGCGCCCGGCAAGGCTCCGGAGGCGCGCGTCTCCCAGGCCGAGGCGCCCAAGGCCGCGGCAAGCGAGTCGACCTCGATCCGCGTCAGCATCGAGAAGATCGACGAGCTGATCAACACGGTGGGAGAGCTCGTGATCACCCAGTCCGTACTGAGCCAGCTGATGGTAAACATGGACGGACCGCAGTCGGAACAGCTGCGCAACGGTCTCGGACACCTCGAGCGCCAGATGCGGGCCCTGCAGGAAAGCGTTATGCGCGTGCGCATGCTGCCGATCAGCTTCGTGTTCAACCGTCTTCCGCGCATGGTGCGCGACCTCAGCCAGAAGCTCGGCAAGCGCATCGAACTGAAGATGACCGGAGAGCACACCGAGCTGGACAAGACGGTGCTGGAAAAGATCGGCGACCCGCTCGTTCACCTGGTGCGCAACAGCATCGACCACGGCATCGAGTCCGCAGAGAAACGCCGTGCGGCGGGCAAGCCAGAGGCCGGCACCATCCATCTGAATGCCTATCACAAGGGCGGCAACATCATGGTCGAGGTGATCGACGACGGCGCCGGCCTGAACCGCGAACGCATCCTGGCCAAGGCGCGCGAGCGCGGCCTGATCGGCCCGGAGGAGGAGCTTTCCGACGACCGCATCTACAACCTGATCTTCCAGCCCGGCTTTTCCACCGCGGAAAAGGTCACCGACGTATCCGGCCGCGGTGTCGGCATGGACGTCGTGCGACGCAACATCATGGAGCTGGGCGGCAACGTACAGATCTTCTCCAATACGGATCACGGCAGCACGGTGCGCATCCGCCTCCCGCTCACGCTTGCGATCCTCGACGGCCAGCTCGTGCGCGTCGGCCGCGAGGTGTATGTCATCCCGCTGGTGTCGATCGTCGAGACGATCCAGGTACGGCGCGAGCAGATCAACTCTGTGGCCGGCGGCCGCGCCGAGCTGTTGCGCCTGCGCGAGGAGTGTATCCCGATCATACGCCTGTATCAGTTGTTCGAGGTGCAGTCGGATACCACCGATCTCGACGACGGCCTGCTGACCATCGTCGAATCCGACGGCCAGCGCATGGGCATCTTCGTGGACGAACTGCAGGCGCAGCAGCAGGTGGTGATCAAGAGTCTGGAAACCAATTTCCGCCAGCTGACCGGCATCTCGGGGGCGACCATGCTGGGAGACGGCCGGGTGGCATTGATCCTCGACGTTCCCGGCCTGATCGCGCTGTTTGAATCCCGTGAAAGGCAGCTGCGCGACGACCGACAGGCCGCTGTGCGGAATGCAGCGTGACGCGGGGAGGGGGCGGGACATGACCGATGTGGCGGGTGGTACGGAGTACTCACGATGCAGATGAACACGGCGGTGAAAGAGATCACGAAGCCCGTGGTCGGGCCTGCCGGCGAGTTCGCCGCGGATGAGATGGTGACGGGCTCGCAGTACCTCACCTTCCTCTGCGCGGGAGAAGAGTACGGGATCGACATCCTGCGCGTGCAGGAGATCAAGGGCTGGGAGGGCGCCACTCACGTGCCGCACACCCCGGCCTATATTCTGGGCGTGATGAATCTTCGCGGGTTGATTGTCCCGGTGATCGACCTGCGCACACGATTCAATCTCGAACAGCGGCCATTTAATGCCTCCACCGTGGTGATCGTGCTGCGGGTGCAGTGCGCCATGGCAGAGAAGACCGTTGGCATCGTCGTCGATGCGGTATCCGAGGTTTACACCTTCCCGGCCGAGGCGATCATGCCACCGCCGGAGATGGGTGAACAGATCGACGGGACGTGTGTGAACGGCCTGGCCGGGGTGGATGACAAGATGATCATGCTGCTCGATATCGACAGACTGATCGCATCGAGCATCGATGGCATTTAGATGGAGGGAGGCGCCGGGGATGCCGTGTGACGGATCTACCGGACCGCTTGCTTAAGGGATTCACAGGGATACTCAGGGCGGATATCCGTCTCATGACGGAGTGCTAAGGAGGAGATCATGGAGTTTTTGCGCAAACGCACCGTCACGGTCAGGGTCATGGAGGCCTTCGCGGTGCTGATCGTCCTGGCGGCAGGCCTGTCGATCTATGTGCACGGCAGGCTGAGCGACATCGACGAGAGGAAGGCCCGCCTCGATGAGATACGCGTCTTGACGACAGAGGCGAGGCTGCTGCGGCTCTCGGTGTCCAACCTCAGGCTTTCTTTCGCCGCTGCCTCGCTGACCCGGGATCGCGGCATCGTCGACCGCAAGGCAACACCGCATTACGAGCAGGCGCTGGGTGCGCTCAAACGCATGGTTTTACAGGATCAGCGGGTCGACAGCGGAGCCCTGGGCGATATCGCCGTCCTCGAGAGCGGCCTGCACCGGATGCACCAGTCAGGGGGCCGCATGTTCGAGGCGTATTCCCGCGACTGGGTCCAGGGGAACATGGCGATGGCGGAGCATGATCGAATCTGCGATCCGGTGATCAAGGCCGTGGACGCGAGCGTTGTGAATCTCGACCGGGTGTACGCGGAACTTTCCGCCGCGAACTCACAGGCCATACACGGGCTTGTCCTCACCATGCTGGCCATGGCAGGACTGATCGTGCTCGTCGGCGTGACCTCGGCGTTGATGCTCGCGCGCCGGATTACGCGACCGATGCGGATCATGCGGGAATCCATCATCCGCCTGGTCCGGGGCGATCTCACCCATCGGACGGAGATCAGGGACAGCAGCGAGTTCGGCGAGCTGACGGCGATGATCGACGAACTGACGGACACGCTGAAGGACGTCGTCACCGGGATGATCGACGGGGCCGCCAACATCTCCATAGGATCCAGGCAGATCGCGCGCGGGATCGAGGATGTTTCCCGGCACCGTGCAGATCAGGTATCCAGCCTGGAACAGGCGGCCGCCTCTTCGGAGGCAATCGCATCCGCCCTGCACCGGAGCGCGGATAACGCCCAGCAGATGGGCCGCCTGGTCAAGGCGGCGCTTGAGGAGGCTGAGGCTGGCGGTAACGTTCTCCGTGACACGGCGGTCGCGATTTCCGATGTCGACGGGTCCAGCGGCAAGATCACCGGCATCTTCCGGGTCGTCGATGACATCGCCTCGCGGGCCAACCTCCTTGCGCTCAAGGCCGTGGTCGAGGCGGCGCGCGCCGGCGAACAGGACAACGATTTCGCCGGCGTTGCAACCGAGGCGCATGAGCTGGCGCAGCGCAGCGCGGCGGCAGCCAGGGAAATCAGGGGGTTGATCGATGACAATCTGTGGAGGGTCAAGCTCGGCAGGCAATTGGTCGATCAATCGGGAGAGATGCTCGACAGGGTTATCGCGAATGTAAGAACGATTTCTGGCGACACAGTGGAGGTCTCCAGCGCGAGCCGGGAACAATCGGCGGGTATCGAGCGGATCAACCAGGCTGTACTGCAGATGGGTGTGATGAGCGAACGGGACGCGGTGCTGGTCGGACAGGCGTTCACCGCCACCCGCGCGATGGAGGAGCAGTCGCGCAGACTGCTTGAATGCATCGCCTTTTTCAAGATGCATCGGGTCGGGAGGGCGGCAGCTGCGGGCAACCGCGCCGAGCGTCCAGTCGCCATGCCGCGTTACTTACAAGAAGAGATGATGGGCGTGACCGCAGGCTAGGGCGCTCGTAAATCAAAACCTCGGGGAAGCACGATGGCAACGATTATGGCAGTCGACGATTCAGCCTCCATGCGCCGCATGGTGGCGTTCACGCTCAAGGGTGTTGGGCATGAGGTGATCGAGGCTAAGGACGGGGTGGCCGCATTCTCCACCGCTAGGACCCAGAAGGTCGACCTGGTGGTCACCGACGTCAATATGCCGAACATGGACGGCATCACGCTGGTCCGGGAGTTGCGCACTCTCCCGACCTACCGCTTTACGCCGATCCTGGTCCTGACCACGGAATCCTCCGACGCCAAGAAGCAGGAGGGCAGGGCTGCCGGCGCCACCGGCTGGATCGTCAAGCCGTTCAGCCCGGATCAGCTCATCGCGACGATCAGGAAGGTACTTGGGTAACAGGCGGCTCATCCGGCAGCGTGCACGAGCCGTCATGAACAGAGACAGCAGGGAGAGAGAACAATGAATACGGGACATGCAGCAACGGCAAGGGCGGAAACCGAGGCGCGGGCGGATGACGCGACCGACCAGTTTCTGACCTTTGTCCTGGCGGGGGAGCACTACGGGGTGGATATCCTGCGGGTGCAGGAGATTCGCGGCTGGTCTCAGGTGACCCATATCCCGAATACCCCCGACTACATCCACGGCGTGCTCAACCTGCGCGGCACGATCGTGCCGATCGTGGATCTGCGCACGCGCTTCGGCATCGAGCGCATCGCCAACAGCCGCACCACGGTCATCGTGGTGCTGAGGGTGATGCAGGCGGATCAGCACCGCACCATAGGGCTGGTGGTGGATGCGGTTTCGGATGTATGCAATGTGGGCAATAACGAGCGCAAACCCGCGCCGGACTTCGGTGCCTCGGCGCAGACGGAATTCATCAGCGGCATGGCCGCGATCGACGACAGGATGGTGATCCTGCTCGACGTCGACCGTCTGTTTCACAGCGACGAACTGGCGGTGGTGGATGCCGCAGCCGGATCGCGCCGATCCGGTTGACTCGGCGCACACCTCTACCAGGCAGAACAACAAAGGAAGGGCTGACATGTTCAAGAACATTTCGATCAAGGCGCGCCTGATATTCGTGCTCGGGCTGCTCGCCGTATTGCTGATGATCAACGGGGGGTTCGGTCTGTACGGTCTCAACAAGACCAACGCGAGCCTGCAGAAGGTCTACGAACAGGATGCCGCCAACGTGATCCGGCTGTCCGCCATCGAGCGCAAGATACTGAAGAACCGTATCGCGCTCTTCATCGCGACCTCCGATCCGTCGGAAGACACCATCCGCCTGCGCACCGCAGAGGTGGAGAAGAACATCGGGGAAATCAATACGCTCTGGGACGAATACATGAAGACGGAGATGTCCGCGGAAGACCGCGTGGTGGCCGACGACTTTGCCACCATCTTCCCGCGCTTCATCCAGGAGGGCGTACGTCCCGCGGTGGCCTTCCTGCGCGAAAACAAGGTGGAAGACGCCCAGCGTCACCTGATCTACGTGCTGTTCGCGCTGTCGCTGGCGCTGGAGCCCCGCATGGACGCCCTGATGGAGGTGCAGGAAAGACACGCCAAGGAAAGCTACGAGTCGTCGCAGGCGACATATGGCGAGGTACAGATCATCGCCTTCAGCTGCATCGGCATCGGCATGCTGATGGCCACTGTGGTCGGGTTTTTCCTGGTGCGGGCAATCGTCAACCCGCTCAACGAGGCGGTGCGCATCGCCAACGATATCGCCGCCGGCGATCTGACCAAACAGATCCAGGTGCGCACCAGGGATGAGACCGGCAAGCTGCTCGCCGCCATGAAGCAGATGAGTGCGAAGCTCGCCGAGATGGTCGGCAAGGTGAGCGAGGCCAGCGTGTCGGTCGCCACCGGCGCGCGCGAGATCGCGGCCGGCAATGTCAACCTGTCGCAGCGCACCGAGGAACAGGCCTCCTCGCTGGAGGAGACCGCCTCTTCGATGGAAGAGCTCACCTCGACGGTGAAGCAGAACGCCGACAACGCGCGCCAGGCCAACCAGCTCGCCAATGCCGCGCGCGAGGCGGCCGAGAAGGGCAGCGACGTGGTGTCGCGCGCGATGGGGGCGATGGGGGACATCAACGCCTCCTCGAAGAAGGTCGCGGACATCATCGGGGTGATCGACGAAATCGCGTTCCAGACCAACCTGCTGGCGCTGAACGCGGCGGTCGAGGCCGCGCGCGCCGGCGAGCAGGGCCGCGGCTTCGCGGTGGTCGCCGCCGAGGTGCGCAACCTGGCCCAGCGCAGCGCCACCTCCGCCAAGGAGATCAAGGACCTGATCGGCGATTCGGTGCAGAAGGTCAACGGCGGCGCCGAGCTGGTCAATCAATCGGGCAAGACACTGGAGGAGATCGTCTCCAGCGTGAAGAAGGTCACCGACATCGTGGCCGAGATCGCCGCGGCCAGCCAGGAGCAGTCATCCGGCATCGAGCAGATCAATAAGGCCGTGATGCAGATGGATGAGATGACCCAGCAGAATGCAGCTCTCGTCGAGCAGGCGTCGGCGGCGAGCCGTTCCATGGAAGAGCAGGCCAATGTGATGAGCGACCTGATGGCCCGATTCAAGACCAACGGCGACACGGTGGCACGCACGACACAGCACGCATCAGTGCGCCGGACCGACATGAGTGAGGATGGCGCGGAGACTTCGTCCGAGTCGGTGTCCGGCAAGGCGCGCAAGATGATCAGCGTGCGCATGCCCGCAGCCGCCCGCCGCAGCCAGCAGCAGGCGTCCGCGCATGATGATGAGTTCTCCATGCCGCCGGCACACGCCCGCGTCAATGGCAAGGTCAACGGCGCCGGCGCCGATGAATGGCAGGAGTTTTAACCGAACGTGACAGGGCAGCCGTCTTTGCCGGCAGTCGGGGTGTTTCCTCGCGGCGAACCCGGATGGACTTGCATTATCCATGCAACTCGGTTCACCCGCTTTGACATGGGCGACCGATTTACCGGACAGAAAGCGAGATGTGATCATGCGTAACAATGGACCAGTCACCAACGTCGAGCGTCACTTCGGCGAACATGAGCGCATCGTGTCGAAGACCGACACGAAGGGACGCATCACTTACGTCAACAAGACCTTCGAGGAAATCAGCGGATTCACCAAGGAGGAGCTGATGGGTAAGGCGCACAACATCGTGCGCCACCCCGACATGCCGCCGGCGGCCTTCGAGGATCTGTGGAACACCCTCAAGTCGGGCAAGCCCTGGCGCGGCCTGGTGAAGAACCGCTGCAAGAACGGCGACTATTACTGGGTCGAGGCCAATGTAAATCCGATTTCCGAAAACGGCGAGGTCACCGGCTATGTATCGATGCGCTCGTGCCCGACGCGCGAGCAGGTGGAGTGGGCGGAGAACACCTACCGCCTGGTGCGCGAAGGGCGCGCGAACCATCTCCGGATCAAGGAGGGGCGCGTGGTGCACCGCGGCCTCCGCGGCCAGCTTGAGAAACTCGGCTCCCTCAGCGTCAAGGCGCGCCTGATGCTGGGCATGGCGGCGCTCACCTTTACCGCGATCGGCATGTCGTTCCTGGGTGTCGGAACCTGGGCGTCGATCGGCGTGAACGTCCTCATGCTGATTGCGATGGAATTCTATCTGGTGCGTGTGATCGTGCGCCCGCTGCGCGAGGCTGTGCGGGTATCCAACGCGATCACGGCGGGCGACCTCGGCGTGGAGGTGGAAAACCGGGGACGGGATGAGTTCGGCGATCTGCTCTATGCACTCAGTATCATGAAAGGCACGCTGCAGGGCATCGTCGCGGACGTGGTGTGCAGGGCCTCCGCCTTCAATCATACCGCGAGCGGCATCGCCGCCGGCAACGACAGCCTGTCGCAGCGCACCGAGGAGCAGGCCTCCTCGCTGGAGGAGACCGCCTCTTCGATGGAAGAGCTTACCTCGACGGTGAAGCAGAATGCGGACAACGCCGTGCAGGCCAGCCGCCTGGCGGAAGATACGCGGAAGTCGGCCGAGAAGGGCGGCGAAGTGGTGACCAGGGCGGTCAGCGCCATGAGCGGCATCAACAAGGCGAGCAAGAAGATCGCGGACATCATCGGGGTAATCGACGAGATCGCGTTCCAGACCAACCTGCTGGCGTTGAACGCGGCGGTCGAGGCCGCGCGGGCCGGCGAGCAGGGCCGCGGCTTTGCCGTGGTCGCGGGCGAGGTACGCAGCCTGGCGCAGCGCAGTGCCACCTCCGCCAAGGAGATCAAGGACCTCATCAACGACAGCGTGCTGAAGGTCGAGGCCGGCACCGAACTGGTCAACGCCTCTGGCCAGACGCTCATGGAGATTGTGACCGGGGTCGGCAAGGTGACCACGATCGTCGCCGACATCGCCGCAGCAAGCCGCGAGCAGTCGGCGGGGATCGAACAGGTCAACCAGGCGGTGATGCAGATGGACGACCTCACCCAGCAGAACGCCGCCCTGGTCGAGGAGGCGGCGCAGACCAGCCGCACCCTGGAGGAGGATTCCAGGGGCCTGATCCAGATGATGGACTTCTTCCAGATGGCGTGCGCGCCGGGTGCCCGTTCTGCAGTGCCGCGGAGCCGTCCGGCCGCGGCAAAGGCGGCCGGACGTGACGGTGCGCCGCGGCGCCCGGCGGAATCCGCTGCCAGGCAGGACGGCGCGGAATCCCGCCCGGCGCCGCCACCCATGACGGCGCGGCGGCAGTCCCCTGCCGGCGGAGCCGCGGACCGGGCACAGTTCTAGCAATGGCGGCGTCAAGCGGTGCCGGATACCTGCATCCAGCAGGCGGATAAACAGCGGTCGAGATCAAGAGGCGTAGCGTGGCGGCAAACGGGCAGCTCATATCGGATGTCTATCAGCGTGAACTGGTATTCACCGACGCGGACTTCAATTTCATCCGGCGTCTGGTCGCGGAGAAGACCGGTATCGCCCTGTCGGAACAGAAACGCGAGCTGGTGTACGGGCGGCTTTCCAAGAGACTGCGCAGCCTGGATCTGCAGTCCTTCGCCGATTACTGTTCCTTTGTCGAGCGGAATGCAGACGAACTGCATGAGCTGGTCAACGCCATCACCACCAACCTGACCTCGTTCTTCCGCGAGTCATATCACTTCGACTACCTGCGCGACACCCTGCTGCCGGCGCTCCTGCGCAGCAATGCGGACAGCCGCCGCATCCGCATCTGGTCGGCGGGATGCTCGACCGGCGAGGAGCCCTATTCGATCGCGATGGTGCTGCGCGACGCGCTGCCGTCTGCGCAGGGCTGGGATGCGAAGATCCTCGCCACCGACATCGATTCAAACGTGCTGGCGCGCGCGCAGCAGGGCGTGTACGCGGAGGAGCGCGCGTCCGGCATTCCGGAGCGCTATCTGCGACGCAGCTTCCGCAAGGGACAGGGCGACAACGCGGGCATGCTGCGCGTCGGCGACGAGGTGCGCTCCCTGATCACCTTCCGCCAGCTCAATCTGATGCATGACTGGCCAATGCGCGGCCCGTTCGACGTGATCTTCTGCCGCAACGTGGTGATCTATTTCGACAAGCCGACACAGAGGCGCCTGTTTGACCGCTATGCAGACCTGCTCGCGGATGGCGGGCACCTGTTCATCGGTCATTCGGAGACCTTGTTCAAGGTGAGTGACCGTTTCACCTTGATCGGGCGCACCATCTATCACAAACACTGACGGCAGGGGATGGAATCGCAATGAACGCGAGCGGTCGCGCGAGCGAGAAAGACCCCGCTGTTCTCCCCCGGTCCTGCCCGGGTTCGAGCACATCAACCGCTACTGGGACGATATGCACCGGCAGTTCGCCGCGAAGATCCTGCCGGGTGAGTACTACGTGACCTGCGGCCAGGAAATGGTGGTGACGGTGCTGGGTTCATGCGTGTCGGCCTGCATCCGCGACGCGGTCTCCGGCGTCGGCGGCATGAACCATTTCATGCTGCCGGTGAGCCAGGGCGGTGGCGGGGGTAGCTGGGACGCCGCCGGTCTCGGCGCCTCGACGCGCTACGGCAATTACGCGATGGAGCGGCTGATCAACGACATCCTCAAGAACGGCGGCCGGCGTCAGAACCTGGAGGTCAAGGTATTCGGCGGCGGCAAGATCCTCGCCAACATGACCGATATCGGCGACAAGAACATCAATTTCGTGCGCGCCTACATCAGTGCCGAGGGGTTGCGGCTGTCGGCGAGCGATCTCGGCGATATTCATCCACGCAAGGTCTATTACGCGCCGGCCACTGGCAAGGTCTTCATGAAGAAATTGCGCGCCCTGCACAACAACACCATCCTGGAGCGCGAAACCGCGTATATGGAGGAGATCGTGCACAAACCGGTGGAAGGGGACGTTACCCTGTTCTGACGCCGTGCATCGCACCGGGATTCCGGATTCAGTATCGGACGGAGAATAACAACATGAACAAGATACGCGTACTGATTGTGGACGATTCGGCCCTGGTGCGGCAGCTCCTCACCAAGATGCTCGACAGCGATCCGCAGATCGAAGTCGTGGGTACGGCGCAGGATCCCTATGTCGCGCGCGAGAAGATCAAGGCGCTCAATCCCGACGTGCTGACACTCGACGTCGAGATGCCGAAGATGGACGGCGTGACCTTCCTGTCCAATCTCATGCGGCTGCGCCCGATGCCTGTGGTCATGGTGTCATCGCTCACCGAAAAAAGTGCCGAGGTCACCTTGCGCGCGCTCGAGCTCGGCGCGGTCGATTTCGTCTCCAAGCCGAAGATCGATCTGGCCCACACGCTGGAAGAGTATCGCGATGAAATCCTCGCCAAGGTGAAGATGGCGGCGCATACGCGCCTGCGCCTGCGGGAGCCCGCCCAGATGATCGAGAACATCCCGCCGCGGCTGAGCGCGGACGCGGTGTTGAAACGTGAAAGTCCGCAGCATTTCCGCACCACCGACCGCCTGATCGCGATCGGCGCCTCCACCGGGGGGACCGAGGCGATCAAGGAGGTATTGATGCGGATGCCCCCCGACGCGCCCGGAATAGTGATCTCCCAGCATATCCCGGAGGCGTTCAGCCGTCCTTTCGCCATGCGCATGGATCGCGAGTCGCAGATGACCGTCAGCGAGGCGAGGGACGGACAGCAGGTCCTGCCGGGACATGTGGTGATCGCGCCCGGCAATCGCCATCTGGTCATCGAGCGCGACGGCGCGCGCTACGTGTGCCGGCTCAGCGACGGTCCGCCGGTCAACCGGCACAGGCCGAGCGTGGACGTGATGTTCCGTTCGGTGGCGCAGAACGCCGGCCCCAACGCCATCGGCGTGATCCTGACCGGCATGGGCGACGACGGTGCGCGCGGCCTGAAGGAGATGCACGAGGCGGGCGCCTATACGCTGGCACAGGACGAGCGGAGCAGTGTGGTGTGGGGCATGCCCGGCGAGGCGGTGAAACAGGGCGGCGTGGACGAGATCGTGGACATCCGCGCGATGACGGATACCATTCTGCGTGCCGTCGCGCGCGGCGAGGCCAAGGCCTACGGGAAGGCGGGCTGATGCGGTCGATGCTGGCCAGCCGGAGACGCGCCGCCGCGCCTTCGCTCGGACACCGGGCGGCCTGGGCGCTCAGCGTCGCGGCGGTGGGGATCGCCCTCATTCCGGGCGCCGCCCCCTGGGCAGCGCCCCTGTTCGCGCTCGCCGTCGCGCAGTGGGCCTGGCTGGCGTACGGCGGCAAACAGCCGTGCGTCCGTGGGCCACTCGCCGCCGCGCACGACGGGGACAGCATGCGCAGCGAGGCCCTGCGCAAGCTGATCGCGACGTCGAGCCGCACGGCCGGCAACGACCTGCGCTCCCTGCGCGCCGACCTCAGGCAGGTGCGCGGCCTGGTTCACGACGCGGCGGTGACTCTGGGGGATGGGTTCCAGGAGCTCAGCGAGACGATGCAGCGTGTACGTCCGTCGGCCGGACAGGAAGCCGTGGACGGGATTCAGGTGCTGGTGCGTTCGCTCCAGTTCGAAGACGTGGCGCGCCAGCTGCTCGAGTATTGCGATCACCAGGTGGCCGGCCTGGAGTCCTGCGCGGACGAGCTGGCCGGTCTGCTGTGCGACGCGGAGCTCCTCCGGCAGCCGGCCGAGCGCGAATCAAGGCTGGTACGGGCCTGCGAGAAATACCTTGAGAAAAGCCGCCACTGGGCAGTCGACCGCCAGCGCCATATCACACAGACCTCCATGCTGGCAGGCAAGGTCGAGTTGTTTTAGCGCCGCCGGCGCGGATCCTTCAACCCCGCATGCGGCGCCCGGCGCCGTTACCCTTCAGTGCGTGACCGAGCGCGCCCAGCACATGCACTGCGACCAGACTGATCAGGGTATAGGCGGCGGTGACGTGTGCGGTTTCCAGTATCTCGTGCAGATCGCGCAGTTTCGGCAGAGGACTCGGCAGCGTGAACCAGTCGAACACCTCGAGCGGTCGCGCCAGCGTCCAGACGATGAAGGGTCCGGTCAGGATCAGCACGCCCAGTGCAAGCAGCATCCCGCGATGTACCGCGGCCGTCAGGCGCTGCAGCGCGGGGGGCTGCGCGAAGGCGGGTGGAAAGCCGCGCATCAGACGCCAGGAGATACGGAAGAACAGGAAGACAAACAGGAGCACGCCGAGCGAGACATGCAGGCCGAACCAGAAGTCGCGTGAATCCCCCCGCGGCAGATTGCTGAAATACAGGCCGACGGCGATCATCGCGAAGACCGCGGCGGCCCCCAGCCAGTGATTGAGACGCGAGACCGCGCCGTAGCGGTCATCCTTATCCATTAATGCATCCATGTGGATTCTCCCGCAGTGAGACAGAATCAGACGCGCTTGCGCGCCAGGGTCAGGCCGTCGCCGATCGGCACCAGGCTGAGGTCGACGCGTGCGTCCAGGTGAAGTTTCAGGTTAAAGGTGCGGATGGCGCGCGTCGTCTCGCCCTGATCGGCGGGATCTGCGACGCGGCCGCCCCACAGCACGTTGTCGACGGCGATGAGGCCCCCGGTGCGGACGAGGGTCACGCATGCTTCGTAATATGCGGGCTGACCGGCCTTGTCGGCATCGATGAAGGCGAAATCGAACTGCCCGCCTTCACCCGCCGCGATGAGCCCGTTCAGGGTGTCGAGCGCTGGCGCGAGCCGCAGATCAATTCGCCGGGCGAGTCCCGCCTGTTCCCAGTAGCGCCGCGCGATGTCCGTCCACTCGCGGCTGATGTCGCAGGCGATAAGCCGGCCCTCGGGCGGCAGGCCGCGCGCAATCGCCATGGCGCTGTAGCCGGTGAAGGTCCCGATCTCGATCGCGCGTCGGGCCCCGCACAGACGTACCAGCAGGGTCATGAACTGGGCCTGGTCAGCTGCGACCTGCATCACGCCGTGTTCAAGCGCGTCGGTCTCCGCGCGCAGCGCCCGGTCCACGTCGGTGTCGCGGAGGGACACCGACAACAGATAGTCGTACAGACGCTCGTCGAGAGGAAGCGTGCGTTTGCCCATGCTTTATCCCGCGGGCGTGAGCCGGTCCGCGCCCCGCGCAACAGCGGCGGGGCGCAGTTTCCGCACGGTCAGATCAGTCCTTCAACGCCTCGACTTCGAGGGTGATCTTCATTTCGTCGCCGACGGCGGGCAGCGCGTAGTTGACGCCGAAGTCGGAGCGCTTGATGGTTGCGGTCGCGTTGAACCCGCACATCTCCTTCTTGTTCATCGGGTTGGCGCCGCACTGGATATGGTCGACAGCGAGCGTGACCGGCTTGCTGACACCCATGATGGTCAGTGTGCCATCCACCGTCGCGCTGGAATCACCGCTGATGACCACCTTGCTCGACTTGTAGGTGATGGCCGGGAACTCCGCGGCGTTCAGGAAGTCGGGCGAGCGCAGGTGATCGTCGCGCTTCTTGAACCCGGTGTCGACGGAATTGGCGTCGATCTTGATGTCGACCGAACCGGTCTTGCCGGCCAGGTCCACCGTGATCTTGCCCTCGGTGGTGTTGAAGCGGCCGTGCATGGTGGAAAAGCCCAGGTGGCTGATTGCGAAATGCGGGTAGGTGTGGGCGGGGTCCACCGTGTAGAAGGCCGGGGCCGCAAGTGCGGTCGCGGGCAGGACGGATACGGCAATCAAGAGCAGGGATTTACGCATGGTATGACTCCTTCAGGGTTGCGTGGGTTGTGGAAGTCGGACTCAGATCAGGGGGGCGCCGGCGACGCGCCAGGTGATGATGATGGCGGCGGCCGGCGCGGGCAGCATGTAGAGCGCTGCCAGGGCTACCCGGGCAAAACGATTGCGTCCCGCCGGCAGCGGCAGGCACGCCAGCAGCGGGATCAGGGCGAGCGGGGCCAGGCTGTACCACGGCAGGCTGGCATAATGCACCGCGGCCACCCCGAGCATCGCACACAACAGCGTCGCCGGCAGGGTCAGGGTGCGCCCCGGGGCGAATTCTCCCCGCCACAGGATCACCAGCACATAGGCGCCGACAGCGGCGGCGACTGCGCCGCCCAGTTGACCCATCAGCGCCGAGGCGCCAAGCAGGGCGCTGATGCCCGTGCCGACGGCGAGCATAAGGACAGCAACCGTCGCCTTGACCGGCCGCGACTCCAGGGTTTCCATCCCCGCCGTCAGCCAGGCGGCGTAGGCGAGCGCAGGCAAAACCGCTCGGGCGAGATCGGCGCCTTCGCTGCGTGCGGCGACCGGCCAGATGAGCCACAGGATGGCCGCAGCGGACGCTGTCGCGGGCAGCCACAGACGCAGCCGGCGGTCGCGTACCAGGGTCTCGAGCGCGACGGCGACCAGGACCGCGCCCGCGGCCGCCAGCAGCATCTTGCGCGTGCTGGTCAGCGGCAGCAGCTGAAAGCCCGCAATCAGATACGCGGCACAGCCGAAGGCGAGGGCGAAACCCAGGCCGGCCCAGGGGGCGCCAGCGCGTCGCAGCACCAGCGCTGCGATCAGGGCGGCTGCGAACGGAATCAGCG
The DNA here is from genome assembly GCA_016712635.1 of Gammaproteobacteria bacterium. Lineage (NCBI taxonomy): Bacteria > Pseudomonadati > Pseudomonadota > Gammaproteobacteria > Gammaproteobacteria bacterium. The sequence goes on from JADJQS010000015.1 coordinate 89,698, forward strand.
CCGACTGCACGAAGACATTGTCCAGCCATGGACTCATCAAGAAGTTCCTGTGGTAGATCTCAACAATTGATAACTATTCTCGATCTGAATGATGGGGGCGTGCAATAAGTTTATAATCACGCATGATATAACAACATTGTTTCCATTTCTGGACTAATCCGGTGGGGTCGATCGACGACATGCGCCTGTTCGCCCGGCTGGTAGAGCTGCGCAGCTTCACCGCCGTGGCGCACGCCATGCAGATGGCGCGTTCCCTGGTGAGCAAGCGCGTCTCGCGCCTGGAGGACCAGCTGGGCGTACAGCTCATCAGCCGCACGACGCGCCGGCTCGAGCTGACCGAGGCCGGCAGGACTTTCTATCAGTACTGCCAGCAGATGGATGTCCTGCGGCAGGAGGCCGAGGCCGCCGTGGGCGAGATACGCCAGCGCCCGATGGGGGTACTGCGGCTCAATGCGCCGGTGATGTTCGGCCAGATTGTCTTGCCGCGCATCATCACCGGCTTTCTCACCCAGTTTCCCGACGTCCATGTCGTGTTGAGCCTCAATGACCAGTATGTGGACGTGGTCGAGGGCGGTTACGATCTGGTGATCCGCATCGGCAATCTGAAGAGTTCCACGATGCGCGCGCGCAAGGTGGGTTCGACCCGCCTGCGCGTGTACGCGCATGAGCGCTATCTGGCCGCTCACGGGACTCCGCGCACGCCGCAGCATCTCAAGGATCACAACTGCCTGCTGTATCAGCACCAGATCAGCGGCCCCAACGACTGGGAATTCAGCGGCCCGGCCGGCAAGGAGACGGTCGAGGTGAGCGGCAACTTCAGCGCGGAAAACAGCGTGCCGCTGTATCAGGCCGCCAGGGATGGGCTCGGCATCACGCGCATGCCGAACTTCATCGAGGAGGCCTTCGGCCGCAACGGCATGGTCTATCTGCTGGAGGATTACGAACCGGTGGTCGACATACACGCGGTTTACGCCACCACGCGCAAACCCCCGCTCAACACCCGCGTGTTAATCGACTATCTGGCCGAACGCCTGTCTGTGCGCGACTTGACCAACGACAGGGACTGAGGGCTCAGGATGGCGGGTCGAGTGAAAATCGACACACCGAGGCCAGCGCAGGAATCTGCGGGCTTCGCGCCGCTCGGCTCGACAGATTTAAGGTTCTGTTACTGAGTGCCGGGCACTCAATCCTCAGCCCTGTGTCAGAGATGATCGATCAGCTTGCCCGTGGTCTGGCGCAGGCGCTGGCTCAGCATGTTGGCGATCTTGATCAGCAGCTTGTTGCCGATGCGGGGACGTTCCTCGCAGATGCGCATTAGGTTTTCGCGCGACAACAGCACCAGCACCGACGGCGCGGAGGCGATCACGGTGGCGGAGTAGGGCTGTCCATCGATTACGGAGATCTCGCCGATGAGCTTGCCGGGGATGACGTCGGTGATCTTCTTCGGTTGGCCGCTCGGGCCGCCCTTGAGGACCTCGAGCCTGCCCTCGAGCAGCAGGCACATGTGCGCGGTGCGCTCGCCTTCGCGGAAGATCACGCTGCCCTGGTCCACGCGCTGCCCCACCAGGTAGGCGGCCAGCAGCGTGGTTTCATCGCGCTTGAAATCCTCGAACATCGCCATGCGTTCGAGTTTGGGGATCAGTTCATGCTTATGCATGGCTACGATGACCGTCGGCGCCGGCCGCAGGAAGCGCGCTGCCCGCTGTGCGGCGTCGCATCATGGACGGAATGTCGCGACCGCGCGACGCAGTTGCTTGATTTGGTCCGCAGAGTAGTGGCTTTCATAGCGTATTGCAATATACAGGCGGTTGATGAAGGCGACCGCTTCGCGCAGCTCGGGCAACTGCCGCTGTACACGGGCGCCGAAGGCCGCCGGACCCTCCTCCGGCGCGCGCACGATGCCGCGCCGGGCAAGCTTGGCGCAGAAGCGCTGATACAGCATCAGCGCTGGATCGGTCCGGCGCCGGCGTCTGAGCAGCAGCGAGAGTCCCAGCGCGGCGAGCAGCAGCACGGCGCCCGCGAGCGTCGCAAGCGCTGTGGTGGCCCAGGAATGCAGGCCGAGCCGCGCGAGGAAGGCCGCCTGGTTCTCCGGTCCGTAGGAGAGCACCCACTGGTTCCAGCGGTTGTTGACGGTATCCCACGCCAGGCGGGAACGCTGCCATAACGCGCCGAAAGCTCCTCCTCCGAAGTCGCGCAACAGCCCGCGCTGCGGCGCCGGCAGGATGCTGTCGATGCCCTGTTCGATTCGCTGCGGCGCCACTGCGGACGTGGGATCGATGCGCACCCAGCCCTGGCCCTCCAGCCAGACCTCGCTCCAGGCATGCGCGTCGCGCTGCCGTACGATCAGGTACTCGCCGAGCGGATTTTCTTCACCGCCCTGGTATCCGGTCACGACACGGGCCGGGATGCCTGCCGCGCGCATCAGCACGGTGAACGCGGCGGAGTAGTGCTCACAGAATCCGCGCCGGGTCTCGAACAGAAACTGGTCGACGGAGTCGCCGCTCAGCGGGGGCGGTTCGAGCGTGTAGAAAAAGGGCTCCTCGCCGAAATAGCGCAGCGCGCGATTGACCACCGCCATGTCATCGTCCGCCTGCGCGCGCCACTCGGCGCCGAGGGCCCGTGCGGCAGGATTCGCCGGCGGCAATTGCAGGGCGCGGACACGTTCCGCCGCCGTCAGCGCGGCGGTGCGGTAGTAGGTGGCCGAGGTGACGGTATAGCGAGTCAGCTGGCGCACCGGTTTGTCTGCGAACAGGAAGAGATCGCGCGTCCGGTGCGCGCCCGGTGGCACGGAGAGCGGCAGGTCGAGTGCGTACATCCAGCCGCGGCTGTGCGGCTCCAGCGTCACGGTATATTCCACCGTCTCGTCGTCGAGCGGCACGAAACCGGGGACTGCGGCCGGCGGCGTGACGGTCCGGTCGCGGTCGACCGACCAGTTGCGTCCATCGGTGTACCACAATACCGGGCCGCGCCAGTAGAGCATCTGTGAGGGCGGCGGTGCGCTGCTGAATCCGACGCGGAAGGCTATCTCGTCTGAGCGGCTCAGATGGGTGATGCTGCCGGGGGACATCGAGTCGTTGAGACCCGCAGTGCCGCCGCCGTCCTGAGGCAGTCCCCACAACGGCCCGGGAAGGCGCGGAAACAGGACGAACAGCAGCAGGGTGAGCGGGATTGCCTGCAGCAGCAGGGCACCGGAGCGTTGCAGCAGCGTGCGCAGCGGTGCGCCTCGCGCGGGCTGGTTCAGCTCGATCATGGCGGCGGTGATTACCACCAGCACCAGCGCCAGATAGAGCAGGGTCGGGATCGACTGCGAATACAGCACGACAGCCACGCACAGGAAATAATCCAGGAACAGGACCACCACCGCATCGCGGTAGCAGCGCGTCTCGAGCAGCTTGAGTCCGAGCATGATAACCAGCAGGCCGGTGCCGGCGTCGCGTCCGAACACGGTGCCGAAACCCAGGATGACGCCGCTCAGCGCGGCCAGCGTGAACAGCGTGCGCACGGCCGTGCCGGGCAATGCCCAGGCGTAATGCGCGGACATCCAGCGCCAGAGCGCGAAGACGATGCAGAACAAGGGAATGAAGGGTGGCAGGTGCGGCAGGTGCGGCAGCATCGTCGCCCCGGTTGCCAGCATCAGCAGATTGACCGCGCGCCTGTCCAGCGGCAGGTCGTCGGGCGAAAAACGGCGTTTCACGCCGCCTCCTCGCACAACGCCAGCGCCATCAGGCAGCGGTGCCGGTGCGCCTCGCCGTGTCCCGCCGCGATGACCGATCCGGGCAGCCTCAGGCCGTAGCGGTACCCGCCCTGCTCCGCCCACAGGACGCCCCGGCACAGCAGGCCGAGGCGAATCTCGATGTCGCGGACCGGGTGATCATGCCAGTCCAGCCACAGTTCCTCGCCGAGTTGATCGCAGAACATCTTGGTCATCAGTGTCTGGCCGCGCGCGGCCGCCTTCCAGTCCACGTGCCGCGGCGAATCGCCTGGATGGTAGGTGCGCAGGCCCATGAAGTCGTCGCTGCCCGGGTGCTGGCCGCGGCGCGTGCCGCTGCCGGGGCGGCGGTGCGGCGGTGTGGTGAATTTCGCCGCCGGCGCCGGGTAGACCAGACAGCGCGCGTCCAGCCTGAGCTGTGACCAGGCGCGGAACAGGCCGAGCGGATAACGCGTGAACACCGTCAGGGTGCCGAACGGTAGCCAGCCGCGGCGCATGGCGGGCAGCGCCAGCTCGACGGCGACGCGCCCGCCCGCCGCGATATCGGTGAACACGGGCACCTGTCCCGCGAGATTGAGCCCGATCCCGACGCGTCCGGGTCCCTTGCCGTTGTCTATCACCACGGTGAATAGGGCGGCGTCACCGCAGAACACCGCGGCGGCACGGCCCGCCTGGAACGTCAGCCGCAGCATGTTGTGGTAGGCGTGCAGGATCGAAACCAGGGCGGTTCCGATGAGGAGGAAGCTGAGCAGGAAGCCGGTGCTGTTGTTGTAATTCGTGGCGCCGATCAGCATCACGAAGGTGAGCAGCCCGAACAGCAGGCCGTATCGCGTCGGCAGGATGAAGATGCGCCGTTGCATGAGTTCGACCGCGCGGTCGCGCGGGGCGTGGCGGCGGTCGATGCCGAGCAGGCGGTGCAGCTTGTGCGGCAGCGATGTCAGCGACAGGGGCATGGCCGCGTGCGCGTTATCAGGGGATGGGCACGGCGGCGAGCTGCGACACCAGTTCGTCGACGGCGTGCGCGGGCTGGCCGTCACCCGGCTGAAGGCGGTGGCCGACCACGCTGGGCAGCACGCTTTGCACATCTTCGGGTATCACGTGGGTACGGCCGTCCATCAGCGCCCAGGCCTGGGAGCAGCGCAGCAGCGCAAGCCCGGCGCGCGGAGACAGTCCGTTCTGGCAGAGCGGAGATTCACGCGAGGAGGCGAGCACGGCCTGCAGGTAATCGACCAGCGCGGCGGAGACGTGGATCTCCGCGACGCGGGACTGCACCATGGCGAGCTCCTCGGAGCTCATGCTGGGCGGCAGGCGCTGCAGCAGCTCACGACGGTTGGCGCCCAGCAGCAGGGCACGCTCAGCCGCGCGGTCCGGGTATCCCATGCGGATACACATCAGGAAGCGGTCGAGCTGCGATTCCGGCAGCGGGAATGTACCAATCTGGTAGGTCGGGTTCTGGGTCGCGATGACGAAGAAAGGCTGCGGCAGCGGGTAGGTTTCGCCATCGGTGGTGACCTGGTATTCCTCCATCGCCTCCAGCAGTGCACTCTGCGCCTTTGGCGTGGCGCGATTGACCTCGTCGGCGAGGACGACCTGGGAAAACACCGGGCCCGGATGGAACTTGAAGACGCCGCCTTCGTTGTCGTATACGGACACCCCGAGGATGTCGGCCGGCAGCATGTCGCTGGTGAACTGGATGCGCTGGAACTTGAGTCCGAAGGCGCGCGCCAGCACGTGCGCCAGCGTGGTCTTGCCGACGCCGGGCAGATCCTCGATGAGCAGATGGCCACGTGCAATCAGGCAGGCCACGGCGAGCCGGATGACTTCGTCCTTGCCGAGGATGACGCCGCCGATGTCGGCGATGACCTTGTTCAGCAGCGGGTTGAAATCCCCGCCGGATGCGGGGGCTGCGGCGTGTGGGCGCATCGTCCTCTGTATAACGGTTGTTGATCTTGGTATGATGCCGGCACCGTGTCCGTGATGCCGTGCGGTCGCGTGACATAGTTAGCGGCACGCGGGTGTCCCGACTTTATCCCAAGCCCCAATTTTTACTCCGTTTTTTCCGCGCACGGCGTCCGCCGGGCAAGGCAGGCAGGAATGGACTTCAGCGACAGATTCGATGTCATCGTGGTGGGTGGTGGACACGCCGGCACCGAGGCGGCGCTGGCTGCCGCGCGCAGCGGAGCGCGCACGCTGCTGCTGACGCACAATTTCGACACCCTTGGCCAGATGAGCTGCAACCCGGCCATCGGCGGCATCGGCAAGGGACACCTGGTAAAGGAGGTCGACGCGCTCGGCGGACTGATGGCGCGCGCCGCCGATCAGGCCGGCATCCACTTCCGCACCCTGAACGGCAGCAAGGGGCCGGCGGTGCGCGCGACACGCGCGCAGGCCGACCGCGCGCTGTACCGCCGCGCAGTGCGGCGCGCGCTCGAGGCGCAGGCGAATCTGTGGCTGTTCCAGCAGGGTGTCGACGACCTGATCGTGGAGGGCGATGAGGTGCGCGGCGTGGTGACGCAGGGCGGGCTGCGCTTTCATGCCCGCGCGGTCGTGCTCACCGTGGGCACCTTTCTCGGCGGCCGCATCCATGTCGGGCAGACCCAGCACCCGGGCGGCCGTGCGGGCGATCCGCCGTCCATCACGCTCGCCCGGCGCCTGCGCGAACTGCCGCTGCGCGTCGGTCGCCTCAAGACCGGAACGCCACCCCGCATTGACGGCCGCAGCCTCGACTACAGCGTCATGCGTGAACAGCCCGGCGACGACCCGCGCCCGGTGTTCTCCTACCTGGGCTCGGCCGCCGACCACCCGCGCCAGGTCTCCTGTTTCATCACCGCGACGTGCGTACGCACGCACGACATCATCCGCGCCGGGCTTGACCGCTCGCCGCTCTTCACCGGCGTGATCGAGGGTGTGGGGCCGCGCTATTGTCCCTCGATCGAGGACAAGGTCGTGCGATTCGCCGACAGGGACTCGCACCAGATCTTCGTCGAACCTGAAGGGCTGGACGCGCACGAGATCTACCCCAACGGCATTTCCACCAGCCTGCCTTTCGATGTCCAGCTTGCCCTGGTGCGGTCGATACCGGGCTTCGGGCGCGCCCACATCACGCGGCCCGGCTACGCCATCGAGTACGATTATTTCGATCCGCGCGACCTCAAGCCTACGCTGGAGACACGCGTCATCGCCGGCCTGTTCTTCGCCGGCCAGATTAACGGTACCACCGGCTACGAAGAGGCCGCTGCGCAGGGTCTGGTCGCCGGACTCAACGCCGCGCGGCGCGTACAGGAACGGGAAGGCTGGTGCCCGTTTCGCGACGAGGCCTATATCGGGGTGCTGATCGATGACCTGATCACGCGCGGGGCCACCGAACCTTACCGCATGTTCACCAGCCGCGCCGAATACCGCCTGCTGCTGCGCGAGGACAACGCCGACCTGCGCCTGACCCCGAAGGGACGGGAGCTCGGGCTGGTGGACGACGAGCGCCTGCGCCGCTTCGAGGCGAAGCGCACGGCGGTGGAACGCGAACAGCAGCGCCTGCGCGCGACCTGGCTGCGGCCTGCCACGATTCCGGAAGAGGCCGCCGCGGCCGTGCTGGGCGGCCCGCTCGCGCGGGAATTCACCCTGCTCGAGCTGCTGCGCCGCCCAGGGGTCGGATACCAGGCTCTCATGTCACTGCCCGGCGCCGGTCCCGGCGTGGCGGACGCGATGGTGGCGGAACAGGTCGAGATCCAGGCGCGTTATGCGGGCTATATTGACCGCCAGCGCGACGAGATCGAGCGCCAGCGCCGCCATGAGGAGACGCGGTTGCCGGAGGGACTGGATTATGCCGCAGTGCACGGTTTGTCCACCGAGGCACGCCAGAAGCTTGCCGACGCGCGCCCGGTGACGCTGGGCCAGGCGGCGCGCATACCCGGGGTGACGCCGGCGGCCGTTTCTCTGTTGCTGCTGTACCTGAAGAAGCACGCCCACCAGGCCGTGCGCGCATCCGCCTGAGCGGATGTCAGCCCGCCAGGTTCGCCGTCTTGTCCTCGACCAGGGCGGCGAGCGCGCGGTTCAGGCCCTCCTCGATCAGTTTCTTGTATTCCAGGTAATGCACGGTCTGCAGCTGGTCGGGTCCCGCGAGGCCCGCGACGCGGTGGGACAGGTCGATGTCGGTGATGTAGATCGGATAGCGTAATCCGCTCTTGCGGAGCTCCAGCACATATCTGGCGACTTCGTGAAACAGACCGTCGCCGAATTCCAGCGAGGAGAATTCGCGCGCGTCGATGTAGATGGTGAACTCGGGGCGGTTGTTGTCCGAGACGCCTGCGATGACCTGCACGTTGAAATAGCGCTGGTCCTCGTCCGCGCCCTGCTCCCGGTGGCGCGCCAGCTGGCTCTGGCCGTGATATTTCTTGACGGCCTGGTAGATCTCCACCGGAACGGCATTCGCGTCCATCGCGCCTTCCGGCGCCTTGTGCCGGTTGCGGCGCGCGCCGACCGCGGCGAGAAATCGCCGGTACTGCTGTACCAGGAGCCGGACATCCATCCTGGGCATGCGACGGGAAAAGAGCGAGCCGCGTTCGTCGATGAAATATACGTAGATCGCCGTCGCCTCCTCTACATAATAAAACTGCACCACGCCCGCCTTGTTATTGCGGTAGATGACCGGCAGGATGTCATGACCGAGCGCGTAACGGTCGATCACGACCGGACTGTACGCATGCACCGGCGCGGCGAGATACTTGAGCAGGTCATTGTAGGTGTCGAGCCGGGAGTGGCGCAGGGCGCCGTTGTCCAGCTGCAGCGCGTAGTAGCGTGTCCCGATCAGCAGGATATAGCGTGCCCTGTCGGCGTGGGGGGAGGTGTAGTAGCAAGCTGCGACATCCTGGAACAATTCCTCCATGCGTCGCACGATGGCCGCGCTCTGCATGGAGGAAAAACAGTAGGCGGCCACCGGCGGCGGGGGCGCACCCGCCGAAGGCGGCGACCATTGCAGGTAGGCGCCGAGGCCGTCGAGCAGACCCTGTTCGCCCTCGTACTGCGAGACCATGACCTCCTGCCAGGTCGTGCGTGCGACCTGGTCGATGGACAGCACGAGGTTTTCACACACGCCGCCGAAACTGAGGGCGTCGGTCTTGTTACTGGTCAGTTCCTTGCCTTCCCGCTCGCGCAGCGTCGCGGGCTTCAGTCCGACGTTGATGAACAGGGTGAGATTCGCGAGCCGCGGCGACTGCGAAAGGTCTTCCAGGGTGGTTTCGCCGAGTCGCGAGCCGGGTATCATCTGGTCGAGGCCGCGTACGATGGATTTGATCTCGTTCACGCTGAGTGTGCTTTCGCGGGCGAACAAGGCGAAGGTTGTGCGTTCGTCGACGAGCTGGTTAAGAAAGCACCAGGCGAGCATCTCTGTGACGGCGCGGCTGCGCTTGATCGGTTTGCCGTACGCCGTTTCCTCGGGTGGCACGATGCCGCGGTAAAGCACCCAGGCGCCAGTTTCCCGGCCGCCCACCAGGTGAATCGAGAGGTGGCTCTCCCATATGTCGCTGGAAATGCCCCGATTGACGATGTCGACCTTGCCAGCCTTGCGCTCGAAGGCCGCGTAGAGCTTGCGGCCGAGGATGTTCAGGTCGCGCTGGTTGATCTTCGCCAGCATGTTCTGCACCCGCGCGAAGCGAGAGAGCGAGTGATAGCTCTGCGTCAGGGCGCTGACCAGGCTCCGTCGTTCATCGAGCACCTCGTGGATCTTCCATTGCTGCCGCCTGTCCAGCTGCTGCAGGTGGCTGCGCTTCCATCCCCACGCCTGCGCGATGTCCTTCATGACGTCGAAACGCCAGTTTTCCTGCGGTTCGTCCTGGCGCCCGAGCTGCTCGTTGACCTTGAAGTAGAAGCAGCGGCGCATCACCGCGAGGCGCTCGTCGTCGCCCTGGGCGGCAAGATATTCATCGATCCTGCGGTACAGCATGATGTAGGGATCGAGGCGGGTGATATCTGTCTCGCCTTCATGCAGCGCGCGCTTGAAGCGCAACGACAGCAGCTCGACCTGCGGATACTCGGCCGCGTAAACCTCCATCAGCATGAGCTTGAGCGCGGCCTTGTAGGGTGAATCGATGCTCTTGTACAGCTGCCAGAGCGCAGCGCCGAAGAATTCCTCGGCGGGCGCGCGCGGAATGCCGCCGAAGTCGACGGTCTCGTTGTCGCCGATATCCCCGCGCTCGCGCAGGCGGCGTACGTAACGGTCGTAATCGGATTCCTCCTGCTCCGGGACCAGCCACCAGACCGGATAACGTCCGGCAAGCAGGGTGCCGGTGCGATAGAACTCGTCGAGCAGCAGGTGATACTGCGCGCTGCCGCTGCTCTCGTCGGACAGTTCGACCACCTTGCCGGCACGGAAGTGTTCGCAGTTCATCAGGAAAAAGTGCACCTCGAGATCAAAGGATTCCGCCCATTTCTCCAGGGCTGAGGCCTTTTCCTGCAGCTCGGCAAGCTGGACGGCGGAGAGGTCCGGGTTGTGGCACACCCAGATGTCGAAGTCGCTCTTGGTCGAATAGGCGATGGTGCCGCTGCTGCCCATCAGGAACAGCGAGAAGATGTCGTAGCGGGGCAGGGCGCGCGGCCGGTAATCGAGCTCGCGTGTCATCTTCTGCACTATCTCGAGCGCGCGCCGGCTCGGTGAATAGTCGGATACCCCGACCGGGGTGGCGGCGGAGACGAACCCGGGCAGTTCCGCATGATTGATGTGAAACAGCAGTGGCAGCACCTCGAGCACGTCGCGCTGGCGGTTGCGCAGGGTGTCGCGGATGCGATTCACACGGTCGCGGTTGAGCGCCAGGAAGCGTTTCTTGATGGTTTTGGTATCGAGCAAGGCCTGTCCTTTCGCGCCACTGACCGGGTAATGAGGAGGCGTGAAATGTATCGGCAGGAGTGTGACAAACTTCAAAATTACCCGCCGTCGACTCTAAGGATGGCCGGACGGTCAAATCGGGCGGCATGGATGGCCCGCCGGGGTCTGGCGGAGCCGGGTGCGGCGCGGGATGTTCAGCCCAGCAGGCGGTGCGCGCGCGCAATGGCGGCGCGCACCTGCGCAGGCGCGGTGCCGCCAGGGTGGTTGCGCGCGGCGACGGAACCCTCGACCGTGAGCACGGCATGGACATCGTCGCCGATGGCGTCGGAGAAGCCGCGCAGCTCGTCGAGGGTGAGGGCGGCGAGTTCCCTGCCCTGGTCGATGGCGTAGCGCACCGTCTTGCCGACGATCTCGTGGGCATCACGGAAGGCGATGCCCCTGCGGACGAGATAATCGGCCAGATCGGTCGCGGTCGAGTAGCCGAGGCGGGCGGACTGCGCCATGCGCTCGCGCCGGACCTGCATGCCGGGCAGCATGCCGGCGAACACGCGCAGGCAGGCCTTCACCGTGTCGACGCTGTCGAACAGCGGTTCCTTGTCTTCCTGGTTGTCCTTGTTGTAGGCGAGCGGCTGGCCCTTCATCAGGGTGAGCAGCGCGACCAGGTTGCCGGTGACGCGGCCGCTCTTGCCGCGCACCAGCTCGGGCATGTCCGGGTTCTTCTTCTGCGGCATGATGGAGGATCCGGTGCAATAGCCGTCGGACAGCTCGACGAAGCCGAACTGCGCCGAGGACCACAGGATCAGCTCTTCGGAGAAGCGCGACAGGTGGACCATCAGCAAGGCGGCTGCGGCGGCGAATTCGATGGCGAAGTCGCGGTCGCTGACTGCGTCAAGCGAATTGGCGGCCGGCGCGTCGAATCCGAGCAGTTCGGCGGTGTAGGCGCGGTCGATCGGATAGCTCGTGCCGGCGAGCGCCGCCGCACCGAGCGGCATCACATTTACGCGGCGGCGGCAGTCGCGCATGCGATCCCGGTCGCGCTGCAGCATCTCGAACCAGGCCAGCAGGTGGTGCCCGAAGGTCACCGGCTGCGCCACCTGCAGGTGGGTAAAGCCCGGCATGATGGTATCCGCCTCGCGCTCGGCGAGGTCGAGCAGCACCTGCTGCAGATTGCGCAGTTCGGCGTCGACGGCATCGATCTCGTGGCGCAGATACAGGCGCAGGTCGGTGGCCACCTGGTCGTTGCGCGAGCGTCCTGTATGCAGCTTTTTGCCGGCCTCGCCGATGCGCTCGGTGAGGCGCGCCTCGATGTTCATATGCACGTCCTCGAACTCGACCAGCCAGGCGAAATCGCCGCGCTCGATGTCGGTCAGGATGTCGCGCAGGCCGCGTTCGATGGCGGCGAGTTCCTGCTCAGTCAGCACGCCGACGCGGGCGAGCATGCGGGCATGGGCGAGTGAGCCCTCGATGTCGTAGCGGTAGAGGCGGCGGTCAAAGCCGACGGAGGCGCCGAAGCTTTCCACCAGGGAGTCGGTGGCCTCGGTGAAGCGGCCGGACCACAGTTTGTCGCCAGTCTTGTCCATGGATGATGCGCGTCGGGACGGAACGGATTACCGGGCAGTATAACAAGTTTCCGGGCACTCACCCTGCTCTGAAGTTTTTCTCCCGCGCGCCGATATGTGGCCGACACCCGTCCCGCGGCCGCGGGACGGGGCGCATCCGGAACCGACGACCATGAAAGCGAGCGCCCTTGCCATTCCCCGCGCCGCGCGCGACGGCGCCAGCGGCTTCCTGCCGGATTTCTGCAATATCCGCATCGTCTTCATCATCGTCGTCACCGCCGAACTGCTCGCCTTCATCCTGGCGCTGACCGCCCCCGTCTCCGGGGCGGAGCGCTGGAGCCGACTCGGCCTGCTGTCGCTGTTCATTCAATGGATTTCGCTCTCCTGCGCGGGCGCCCTGTGCCTCGCCCGCGGCCGGCTCAACCGCCTGTCCAACCCGCTCGCGGGGACGACCGCCTATCTGATCATCCTGATGATGACGGTGCTTGCAGTGGAGTCCGCCCAGCTCATCGCGCGCGGCACCGGCCTGGGGTCTTTCCTGCCGCCAGGCCAGCACGAGGAGTTTCTGCGCACGAGCCTGGCGATCGCCGGCATCGTGGGGGCGGTGGTATTGCGCTATTTCTACCTTCAGCGGCAGACCCGGCGTACCATCGAGGCCGAGGCAAAGGCGCGCTTTCAGGCGCTGCAGGCGCGCATCCGTCCGCATTTCATGTTCAACAGTATGAACACCATCGCGAGCCTCACCCGCACCAATCCGGCGCTGGCTGAGGAGGTGGTGGAGGATCTCGCCGAACTGTTCCGCATCAGCCTGTCCGACGCCGCCAACCTGAGCACGCTGGGCGCCGAACTGGAGCTGATCAGGCGCTACCTCAAGATCGAGACCCTGCGCATGGGAGAGCGCCTGTGCGTGGTTGACGAGACCGCCGCCCTGCCCCTGGACGCGCGGATCCCCGCATTGCTGGTACAGCCGCTGGTGGAGAACGCGGTCTACCACGGCGTTGAGCCGCTGCCCGAGGGCGGCGCCATCCGGATCACCGGACACTGCACCGACGGAGTGATCACGCTGTGCGTAAGCAATCCGCTGGCGGATTCGCCGCCGCGGCGCGGCGGGAACCGTATGGCGCTGGACAACGTGCGCGAACGCCTGCAGCTCCACTGCGGACGCGCGGGGCGCCTCGATGCGGGACCGCGAGATGGACAGTTCCACGCCTGCCTGAGCTTTCCTTATATAAAGGAGGAGGCATGAGACTGCTGCTCGCGGATGACGAAGCCCCGGCCCGCGCCCGTCTGCGCAGTCTTCTCGGCGAGATCGGCGCCGACGAGATCGTCGGCGAGGCCGCCAACGGCCGCGAGGCGCTTGAACTCGCCGACCGCCTCCGCCCCGATGTCGTGCTGCTCGACATCCGCATGCCGGGCATCGACGGGATCGAGGCCGCCGGCCATCTGGCGGGCTATGAACAGCCGCCGGCGGTCATTTTCACCACCGCCTACGGCGATTACGCCCTGGAGGCCTTCGAGATGCATGCGGTCGACTATCTGCTCAAACCGATCCGGCGCCAGCGGCTGGCGGAGGCGCTCGCCAAGGCGCGGCGCCTGAGCCGCTCCCGGCTCGACGCGGTGCGCGACATGCTGCCGGGCGCGCCGTCACGCACCCACATCTGTGCGCGCGCGCGCGGGCAGATGGTGCTGATACCGGTAAAGGAGATCATCTATTTCAGGGCGGATCACAAGTACGTGACGGTGCGCCATCTGCACGGCGAGGTGCTGATCGAGGAACCGCTTAAGGACCTGGCCGAGGAATTCGCCGGCCGCTTCCTGCGCATCCATCGCAATACCTTGATCGCGGTGTCTTTTCTGGCCGGTCTCACAAAGACTCCGGACGGCCTCCACATGGTCAGCCTGCGCGGCGTCGAGGAGCGGCCCGAGGTAAGCCGGCGGCACCTGTTCGCGCTGAAGGAACTGCTCAAGCGCTACGGTTGAGGGCGCGGCGCCGCGCTGCGGAATTTGCATTTGCCTGCCCGGGACGCAGCCCTTAGCATAAGGGGCCTTCGCACCCGGATCCCGAACACGCAGACGCATGACCACCGCCAGCCGAATCCGCATCGCCACCCGCAAGAGCCCGCTCGCCCTGTGGCAGGCCGGTTATGTCCGCAGCCTGCTCGAGCAGGCGCACCCGGGTTTGCAGGTGGACCTGGTCATGATGAGCACCCAGGGGGACAGGATCCTGGATTCACCGCTCGCCAAGATCGGCGGCAAGGGCCTCTTCGTCAAGGAGCTCGAACAGAGCATGCTCGAGGGCCGCACCGATATCGCGGTTCACTCGATGAAGGACGTACCGGTGGAACTGCCGCCGGGTCTGCACCTCCCCGTGGTGCTCGCGCGGGAGGAACCACGCGACGCCTTTGTCTCCCTGCGCTATGACCGGCTGGAACGTCTTCCGCCACGCGCGCGCGTTGGAACCTCCAGCCTGCGCCGACAGGCGCAGCTGCACGCGCTGCGGCCCGATCTCGACATCCTCAGCCTGCGCGGCAATGTCGGCACGCGCCTGCGCAAGCTGGCCGAGGGCGACTACGACGCCATCGTGCTCGCCAGCGCCGGACTGATCCGTCTCGGCATGGCGGAGCGCATCACCCAGCAGTTGGAGACGGAGGTATGCCTGCCTGCGATCGGCCAGGGCGTGATCGGCATCGAGTGCCGGATGGACGACGCCACGGTCAACGAGATGATCCGCCCGCTCAACGACCGCAGCACCCAGATCTGCATCGAGGCGGAACGCGCGCTGAACGCCCGCCTGCAGGGAGGCTGCCAGGTGCCGATCGCCGGCCACGCCACCCTGCAGGGCGATAGCGTCACGTTGCATGGACTGGTTGGCTATCCCGACGGCAGCCGCATCATCCGCTGCCATGCCGCTGGCGGAACGGCGGAGGCCGCCGCGGTGGGCATCAGGCTGGCGGATGAGCTGCTTGGCTGCGGGGCGCGGGCGATCCTGGGTCATGTCTACGGCGGGCGCTGAGCCGGGTCCGGACCTGGCCGGCTGCCATATCCTGGTCACGCGTCCGGCGCAGCAGGCGCAGGGATTGTGTGCATTGATCGAGCGCGCCGGCGGGCGGGCCACCGCGCTGCCCGTGATCGAGATCTCCGCGCCAGGCAATCCGCGGGCCCTGGCGGAGCTGCTTGCGCGCCTGGAGCGGTTCGACATCGCCATATTCGTCAGCGGCAATGCGGTGCATCGCGCCTGCGCCGAGCTCGGGGAGCGTGCCTGGCCTCCGGCACTGCGTCTGGCCGCCGTAGGTCGCGGCAGCGCGGCCGCACTGGCGGAGCACGGTCTGCATGCCGACGTCCATCCGCCGCGGGAGTACAGTAGTGAAGGTCTGCTCGCGCTCGACGCGCTGCAGCGGGTCGCGGGCCGGCGCGTGATCGTATTCCGCGGCGAGGGCGGCCGCGAATTGCTGGCCGAGGCACTGCGCGCACGCGGCGCAGAGGTGGAGTACGCGGAGGTCTATCGGCGCGTCCTGCCCGCCGCGAGCCGGGCCGGTCTGCAGCGCATAGCGACCGAAGACAATATTGATACGATTGTGGTCACCAGTAACGAGGGTTTGCACAACCTGTATGTGCTGGCCGGCGAGGACAGGCGCGGCTGGCTGCTCGGGCGGCAGCTGATCGTGATCAGCGAGCGCACCGCGCGTCTCGCGGGCGAACTGGGATTCCACCATCCCGCCTGCGTGGCTCCGGAGGCGAGCGACGAAGGACTGCTCGCAGCCATACTCCGCTGGTGGCGCGGCGCACGCGAAGGGAGCGAGGACATGGTACATGCACATTGATAACAAACCCGTGGCGGACGATGACGCGGCGCATGCGCGCGATGCCGTCGCCATCGAGCCGCCGGCGCCCGCGTCCGCGCCAGCACCGTCCGGCGGACGCGCCTGGAGCTTCGGCATTGCGCTCCTTGCGCTGCTGTGTGCCGGCGGCGGCATCCTGGCGGGTTATTACTTCGCGCAGCAGTTCCGTACAGAGCAACAGGTGCTGGCGAAACATGGCGATGATCTGGATGCGGCGCTTCAATCCGCCTCCCGGCGCCAGGATGAGCTCACCGCGCGTCTCGCGCGTGTGGAAAGCGATATCCCGGGTGTTGCCACTGAGCTGACCGAGATCGAAGACTTGCTGCGCCGCGAAGCGCTGCGGCGCGTGGAGCCGGCGGACATCGAACGCCTGCTGCGCATGGCCAACGACAGCCTGCAGCTGGCCGGTGATATCGACACCGCGCTGCTCGCGCTCAGAAACGCCGACCGACGTCTCCAGGCGCTGGGTGATCCCCTGTTCGCCGAGGTGCGGCGCCGACTCGCCCGGGAGATCACGTCACTCGAGGCGGTGCCGCGGCCGGATGTCGCCGGCATGGCCTACGCCCTCGCGGGCCTGCAGGGTGAGCTGGGTGCGCTGCTGCTGCGCCAGGAGGCGCCCGAACCCGCGGACGCAGCGGAACGGGAGCGATCTGACACCGACGTGCCGCAATGGCGCGTCGTGGCGCGCGATATCTGGGCGTCATTGAAGAGTCTGGTGGTGGTGCGGCGCCGTGAGGGCGGCGAACCGCCGTTGATCGCCCCGGGAGAGCAGATCTTTCTGACCCAGAACCTGTACCTCAAGCTGGAATCGGCCCGGGTCGCGCTACTCGCCCGCGACGACAGGAATTTCCACGCCAGCCTGTCCGCGGCCCGGGCCTGGCTCGACAAGTACTACGACGGCGGGAACGCGGCCGTGGCGGCGGTCGCCGCGCGTCTCAGCGAAATGGATCAGGTGAATATCGCGCCGGGCTTGCCGGATGTCTCCGGTTCCCTGGACGCCCTGCATGCGGCGCTCGAACGCCGGCGCGCGCCTGGGCGCGAGGACGGCGGCGCATGAAGTGGCTGTTTTCCACCCTGCTCGCCCTGCTGTTCGCGCTCGCGGTGGCGTTGTTCGCGTATTACGATCCCGGTTACGTGCTGGTGCAGTACCGGGGCTGGACCATCGAATTCAGCCTGGCCCTGGCCCTGGTCATGCTCATGGGCATGATCGTCCTGTTTCACCTGTCGATGCGGATGGCGGGCAATCTGCTGCGCCTGCCGCGGCGCCTGCGCGACTGGCGGCGGAGGCACGCGGCGCGGCGCGCGCAGGCCGTCCTGGTGCGGGGCTATCTCGATCTTTATGCGGGGCGTTACCAGCGCGCCGAGCAGCGCCTCAGCAAGTACGCGGGTCATGGCGACACCGCCGCGGTGCTGAATTACCTCGGGGCGGCGCGCGCCGCACAGGCCCTCGGCGCCGACGAGCGGCGCGACCGCTATCTGGAGCTCGCACGCGACAGCGCGGCGGGGTCGGATCCGGCGGTGGCGCTCACGCGCGCGGAACTGCTGCTGGAGCGCGGCCAATACGGGCCGGCGCTGGCTGACCTGACCCGGGTGCGGTCGGAGCAGCCGAAGAATATCGTCATGCAGCGCCAGTTGCTGCGTCTGTACCGCGAGACGCGGGACTGGGAGCAGCTGCTCGCGCTGTTGCCGGCACTGCGCAAGCAGCATGGCATCGATCACGCGACTGCGGAACGGCTGCAGATTCAGGCCTATCGCAGCCTGCTGGCGCGTGGCGGCGGCAAGGGGACCGAACAGGCCCTGAACGAGCTCTGGCAGCGCGTTCCGAAGGAGCTTGCCCATCGCCCCGAGCTGGTACGGGAATATGTGCAGCGGCTGATCGCATGCGGCGCGCCGGACCAGGCGGAGGCGGTGTTGTATCGCAGCGTGACGCGGCAATGGAGTCCCGAATTGATCCATCTGTACGGGCTGATCGACGGCAGCCAGCCCGAACGCCAGCTGCGGCGTGCCGAGGAATGGCTGAGCGGCCATGAAACCGACCCCGTTCTATTGCTGACCGTCGGCCGGCTGTGCCGGCGTAACGCCTTGTGGGGCAAGGCGCGGCAATATCTCGAGTCCTGCATCCGCAGCGGAGGCGGATACGAGGCGTTCAACGAACTCGCCGGGGTGCTGGAAAAGACGGGCGAGCGGGAGACGGCGCTGATCTATTACCGCCGCGGACTGGCCCTGAAGGATGCGGACGCGCAGCGGCTGGCCTGGACCGGCGCCGACGCGCCCTAGCGCGCATGCGCCGCGTATGTTCGCTGTCTGAACTGGAAGGCGTCATGGCCAGGGGTTTTGAGCTGCCCCTGCCGGGCTGCGCGCACGGCATCATCGTCGTACGCGGGGATGGGGTGTACCACGGCTATCTGAACCGGTGTCCGCACCGCAGGCTTCCACTCAACTGGTTGCCCGATCAATTTCTGGATCCCGAGGGGAGTCGTCTGCAATGCGCCAATCATGGCGCGCTGTTCAATGTCGCTGACGGTTACTGCATCGCCGGCCCGTGTGCGGGTACCCGCCTGAGTCCGGTCAGACTGGTCGCACGCGGCGCGGACCTCTGGCTGGACATTCCCGCGACGGCAGATTGACCGCGATCAGTCCTGCAGCGCTCCGCTGTGGCGCGGCCGCGCCGCGCGACGCGGCCGTTGAGGCGGCCGTCCACCGCGCCCGCTGCGGCGTTCGCGCCGCGCCGTCGCGCTGGCCGGTACACGTGGTTCGACGAGCAGGTCGCGGCTGACCGGCTCAGCGGCGATCTTGTGGCTGATGTAGGCCTCGATCTCGGGCAGCGAAAAGGCGTAGGTCTCGCAGGCGAAGCTGATCGCGTCGCCGGTGGCGCCGGCGCGCGCCGTGCGTCCGATGCGATGCACGTAGTCCTCCGGATCTTGCGGCAGGTCGTAATTGATGACGTGGCTGACATCCGGAATGTGCAGGCCGCGCGCCGCGACATCTGTGGCTACCAGCAACTGCAGTTGACCGTCGCTAAAACGGCCCAGCAGGCTGATGCGCTGTTTCTGCGGCACATCCCCCGACAGGATGGCGGCGTCGATGTCATTGGCGCACAGATAATCGCACAGTTGATTGCCCGCTTCCTTGGTATTGACGAACACCAGGATGCGGCGCGGTTCGAGTTTTTTCAGCAGGCCGAGCAGCAGCGGGATCTTTTCGTCGTTCGAGGTGTAGTAGACCGTCTGCTTGATGTTGTCCGCCGTGATGGTCTCGCGTTCGACGCGGATCTGCTGGGGATGGTTCATGTGCTCGTAGGCCAGTTCCATCACGCGATGCGAAAGGGTGGCCGAAAACAGCATGTTGAGCCGCTTCGCGGGCGGCGGCATGCGGCGCAGCAGGAAACGGATGTCCTTGATGAAGCCGAGGTCGAACATGCGATCGGCCTCGTCCAGCACCACCACCTCGATGGCCTTGAAGTCGAACACGTGCTGCTTGAAGTAATCGATGATGCGGCCGGGCGTACCGATCAGGATGTCCACCGCCTGCCCGACGGTCTCGCGCTGCTCGCGGTAACCGGTGCCGCCGTACACCACCTCGATGTGCAGGCCGCTGTATTTGCCGAGCGCCAGCGCGTCCTTGTGGATCTGCAGCGCGAGCTCGCGCGTCGGCGCGATGGCGATGGCGCGCGGCTGGTTGGGACGCCGCCCGGCGGGCGGTGGCGATTTGATGAGACGATTCAGCAGCGCGATAAGGAAGGCCGCCGTCTTGCCGGTGCCGGTCTGCGACTGCCCGCACACATCGCGTCCGGCAAGCGCGAGTTCGAGCGCCTGGGCCTGGATCGGCGTGCAGTATGAAAAACCAATTTCTTCAATGGCTTGCTTAATCTGCGCCGGAAGGTTCAGCTGTGAAAAGCTGATATTCGTCAAATGCTTGCCACTCATGGGGCGACAGCATATCAGATTTGTGTCCATTTCGACGAATGTCGCGAGTGGAGTGGAGCGGCCCTTCGGGTTTGTATCGCGCCACCATTTTGTTGATAATTGGCGCCAGCAACCACATGATCATGGGCAACGCGAAGTTGTCGGAAACCGGAGGCAAGCTTAAGTGAGTGCGAACATCAAGTACGTGTCGGACGGCGAATTCGAGCAGAAGGTATTGAGATCGGATCTGCCGGTACTGGTGGATTTCTGGGCCGAGTGGTGCGGGCCCTGCAAGATGATCGCCCCCATCCTGGATGAGATCGCGGATGCCTATGCCGGCAAGCTGACCGTGGCCAAGCTCAACATCGATGACAACCCCGCGACCCCCCCCAGATACGGCATCCGCGGCATTCCGACCCTGATGTTGTTCAAGAACGGCAACGTGGAGGCGACCAAGGTGGGCGCGGTATCGAAGTCGCAGCTGTCGGCGTTTATCGACAGCAATATTTAGGCAATATTCAGCGGCGGGGCGTTCGGCCGGCGACAGCAAAAAGTGCTGGACGCTGCCGCTAAATGGTGATAGCGTTACCCAAACAGAATCCAAACAGCTAGTTACGGCTTACCTCCTGCAGCCGTCTTCCATTTAGTTTTAACGTACAATCCCTGACAGAGAATACCGCAGGCCTGCTGGGCAGCGCGGACAACTTCCGTCCCCCTCTAGTCGTCACCGTCATATCCAATAAAACATCTATGAATCTGACCGAACTCAAACAGCAATCCGCGGCCGACCTGCTCAAGCTGGCCGAATCCATGAACATCGAGGGTATGGCGCGATCGCGTCGTCAGGACGTCATCTTCGCGATCCTGAAGGCGCACGCCAAGAAGGGCGAGGATATCTACAGCGAGGGCGTGCTGGAGATCCTGCAGGACGGTTTCGGTTTCCTGCGCTCGGCCGACAGCTCCTACCTCGCCGGCCCGGACGACATCTACGTGTCGCCCAGCCAGATCCGCCGCTTCAACCTCCGTACCGGCGACACCGTTTCCGGCAAGATCCGTCCCCCGAAGGAGGGTGAGCGATATTTCGCCCTGCTCAAGGTCAACGAGATCAACTACGAAGCCCCCGAGGTTGCCAAGAGCAAGGTGCTGTTCGAGAACCTGACGCCCCTGTTCGCCAACAAGCGTCTGCCGATGGAGCTCGGCAACGGCACCACCGAAGACATCACCATGCGCGTGATCGAGCTGGTGGCGCCCATCGGCAAGGGCCAGCGCGGCATGATCGTCTCGCCGCCCAAGGCGGGCAAGACCATGATGCTGCAGAGCATCGCCCGCTCCATCTCGGTCAAAAGCCCGGAATGTCACCTGATCGTGCTGCTGATCGACGAGCGCCCGGAAGAGGTGACCGAGATGGAGCGCTCCGTCAAGGGCGAGGTAATCTCCAGCACCTTTGACGAGCCGGCGACCCGCCATGTGCAGGTGGCCGAGATGGTGATCGAAAAGGCCAAGCGCCTGGTCGAGCACAAGAAGGACGTGGTGATACTGCTCGATTCGATCACCCGTCTGGGACGCGCCTACAACACCGTGGTGCCTTCCTCCGGCAAGGTGCTGACCGGCGGCGTCGACGCCAACGCACTGCAACGCCCCAAGCGCTTCTTCGGCGCGGCGCGCAACATCGAGGAGGGCGGCAGCCTCACCATCATCGCCACCGCGCTGGTCGAGACCGGCTCGCGCATGGACGACGTGATCTACGAGGAGTTCAAGGGCACCGGCAACATGGAAATCCACCTCGACCGCCGCATCGCCGAGAAGCGCATCTACCCGTCCATCAACATCAACCGCTCCGGCACCCGCCGCGAGGAACTGCTCACCGACCAGGACGAGCTGCAGAAGATGTGGATCCTGCGCAAGCTGCTGCATTCGATGGACGAGCTGGCGGCGATCGAGTTCCTCATCGACAAGCTCAAGGTCACCAAGAACAACGCCGACTTCTTCGATTCGATGAAGCGTTGACGGTACCGCGCGGGAAGACCGCGCAGCTACCTGTACTACAGGCGCGCCCGGCCTAGAAGTAACTCGCGAGATCGATGCGGCCGCGCCGGCTCAGACTCACCTTGCCGGCGGCATTCGGCGTGCCGAGGAAGCGCAGCGCCTGGCGCAGCTGGACGTCGTTCGGATCGCGCGCGCTCAGCCCGATCGTGAGCTGGTATTCGCCGCCCGGCTGAAAGATCAGCACTCCGTCCGCCTGCAACGGACCGCCGTTGTCCTTGAGTATCCCCTTGATGATTTCACCGCTGGATTCCAGCCGCATGGCGGCCCCCCCCAGCGCGACGTTGACCGGAGGGGCGAACGCCGCGTCCGCGATACTGAGCGTCGCCTCAAGGGCGGCGATCTTCCCGGCACGGATCTCGAGGTGGCCGATCTCGACCCTGAACTGGCCGTTGAGGCCGATGTCGTGCAGGTCGACGAAGCGCAGCGCCTCGTTGAGCGGAAGTGCGAGCTGGACATCGTCAGCAAAAAAAGGGGCGCCGAGCCCGCGGCCGACGACGGCGCTGACGGGCGCGCGTGCCAGCCGGCCTGAGAGCGCGTATTCGACGCGCCCCAGCAGCAGCGCGCGCGGGCGGAACGTCCACGCCGGCGCATCGATGCGCGTCTTGCCGATGGTTGCGGCGGCGGCGCGGCCGTACCACAGCGTACCGTCGGGTTGATAGAGCTGCACCGGCGCGGCGGCGCGCGACTGCAGCCAGGCGTACAGTTGCGCGGCCGGGAACTGGAGAATAAGGAAGACCAGATAGGCGCACGATAACAGCAGGCCGTAACCGATCAGGCGCTTCATGGCGTGCCCGCCTGCAGCGCCAGGCGCGCGTCCACCGTGCCCGACTGGCTCCTGCCGTCGATGGTGATCGATTCGATGCGCACGCCGTGTTCGCGCACCAGCAACTCGAGCCAGCGGGTCAAGTCGTCGAAGCCCGCCTGTTCGAGGCGGATGCGCACCTTGTCGGTGCCCTCGGGCTCGACCCGCTTCATCGCGGCGGCGAGACCGTGCTGGCGCGCGGTGCTGTCCGCCACGGCGAGCAGGGATTGGCCGGCGCCGCGCCGTGCCGGGGCACTGCCGCGCAGCTGCTTGACCTCCGTCGCCGCCTGCTGCATCCACACGCGCAATTCACGCTGTGCGACCACATTGTCGTCGAGCCGCTCGACATATCGGCTGAACGGATGCCAGGCGATGAGGAATAGCAGGACGAGCAGCGCGCCCCCGCCGCCACCCGCCAGCAGCACCCGTTCCCGGTCGCTCAGGTTTGCGATGAACTGTTTCATATGCCCTTCTTCGCCAGCTGCAGCCGCGCCTCGACGCGGTCATTGAGCGCGCTCGCGGACTGGATGTCGACCTCCATGCCGGCCGCCTCGATCAGCTGCTGTTTGAGCCGGTCCAGGGCCTGCAAATCGCCGATCACCAGCGCGAGGTCGAGTTTGCCGTCGTGATAATTCACGCGCTGCAGTATGAGGTTGTCGACCTGCTTGAGCGGGCCGGCAGCGTCGCTCATGAGGGCGAGGAACCCGCCTCCCGTGCCGCCACCTCCGCCGCGCAGCGCGGCCAGCCCCTGTTCCATCTGCGCGCGCGGATTGACCACCCGGCGCGCGTCAGGAAAGGCGTCAAGGTAGATCGCCTGGATCTCCTGTTCCAGCGCCGCGTTTTCGCGCGACAGCGTGATGTAGTCGGCGACGGTCATGCCGGCGTTGACCAGCAGCAGGACCGCCAGCAGCAATGCGGCCGGGATCCACGGCCGCCACACCCGGCCCAGCTGTTCGCGCCTGCTGTAGTCGCCCTGCAGCAGGTTGATCGCCGCCTGCTCGCTGAAGTGACGCACCATCAAGGCCAGCTTGCTGCCGCTGACGGCGCGCCATTCGACATGCACCCCGGAATCCTTGGGGAACTCGACATCCAGCTTGTGCGCGTCGTCGTACAGCACGACGCGATCCGGACGCTGATCGCCGGCTTCGTCGACGCTGAGCGGCAGCAGGAGCGCGAAATTCGCGCTGTCGAGGGCAAACCCGCCCTGTGCGGCGGTGCGCACCAGGCTGATGTCGCCCTTGTCGAGTGCGGTCCACGAACCGGCCTCGAAGGGCAGGGTGAGGGTATCGGCCACCAACATTTCCGGCACGATACCCGCTGCATGCAACTGCTCCAGCCACTGGTCCATGCGCGCCCGCTCGACCACCGCGGCACACAGGGCGCCACCGGACTCGCGCATGCCGGGGGCGAAGTGAAGCGTCTCGACATCCGGTATCAGGCGGTCTTCCAGCACGTAGGGGAGCGCGGCCAGTATCCGCTGCCGGTTGCGCGCCGGGACCACGGCGCGCGCCAGAGTGACGTCTTCGCCGGGCACCAGCACCACGACGCGGCAGCCGGCGCATTGCCGCGACAGATCCTCCAGCGCGCTGCGTTCGACAGCGGACTCGGTCGCACCGTCGGACACACGCACCCATTCCGCCGTGCCGTCGGACAGACAGGTGCCGAGATGTATGAAAAGCGTGTCGCGCATGTCAGACCGTGCCCTGGGAACGACGTATCACGGAAACGCGGGCATCGGCGCCGCGTGCAACCAGGCTGTTGAGATCCACCCTGCTGCGTTCGAATCGGGCATTTGCATAGATCATAAAATAGGAAGTTGACACGCTGATGTTGGTGATGCCCTGCCCGCGCTCCTTCAGGAGGGGATGCGCGAGAAACTCCTCCGTCGTCTGATATCCCTTCTCGCCACGCTCGTCGATCAGCTGCGACGCGTCGGACTCGGTGATCCCCTCATTCAACGCCATCAACACGGGGGCGGACGCGGTGTTGACGTTGAGCGGGGTCCTGGCCGGCAGGGTCGCCACATATGGGGCAAGCGCGTCATAAATCTCCCGGGTG
Source organism: Gammaproteobacteria bacterium (assembly GCA_016712635.1). Classification (NCBI taxonomy): domain Bacteria; kingdom Pseudomonadati; phylum Pseudomonadota; class Gammaproteobacteria; species Gammaproteobacteria bacterium. The sequence continues at coordinate 114,433 of JADJQS010000015.1, forward strand.
ACGCCGTTGACCAATAATAACTCACTGGGGCTTTGCATGAGAGCGTTTGCGGTCCGATAGGGGGGAGCCATCCCGAGGTAGGCCGGATCCTCCGCCCCGTTCGGAAAGCGCGGGTCGAGATCGGTGTCGATCCAGTCGACCACCGCGTCGGCGAGGTTCTCGTCCAGTTCCAGCGCGGCGAGCAGGCGGCGGAAGCGCCGGACGTCGTCCTCGCTCGCCTTGCCATCGGCATCGACCAGATTATTGAGATTGAAGCGCCCCTGCAGGTCTTCGATGCGGCCCGCCACTACCGCGCCCTCGACCGCGATCGGGGGCAGGATGGTCGCCCAGTCCTCCCCCGGCTGGTCCACCTCCCCGTCGCGGCGGTCGCGCGCGAGGATCTCCTTGGCCCAGGACTCCACCCCCAGTGTGAACAGGTAGGCCTGGTCTGCATCAAGGACGTTGCCGGTGCGGCGAATGTCCAGCTGCTGCCGGGCCGCCATCGACACCGCCGCCACGGCCGCCACCGAGGTGATGAGCAGCGCGGTGAGGAGGGCAACGCCGGTCTGGCGCGCAGCGCGGAGTCGTATCATGAGGGAAGCGCCTGGACCGGGGCGTCCGCCACGCGGAACAACCGGGTGATACGGCCCCAGTTCTTTACGTCCAGAGTGATTTCGATCGCGCGCGGCAACTGCATACCCCCGCCCCCTGCCGCTCCGCCCGCCGCGGGCCATTCTCCGCGCCATTCGCCGGAACGGTCCAGATAGCGGATCTCGAAGGCGCCGACCTCGCCGAGCAGATCGGCAGAACGCGGTTCGCTGTCCTGCGCGCGGTCGAGCACGTCCCAGCTCGCGCGCGTGAGGGTTTCGTCCCTGAGAGCGTAGCCCACGCGCTGGAGCTGGCTGCGTTTGAGACCGGCGGGGTTGCGCCAGCCGGCGCGAGTGAATTCAAGCGCCGTATCGTTGCCGAACATGGGCGGCAACGCATCGCCGAAGTTGTCGCGTACACCCCGGCCGGACGCCTGTTCTATGTCGCGTCCGATAAGCACGAACAACATCTGCAATCGACCCAGCTGATCCGCCCTGGCCTCGATGCGGTTCTTGGCATCGAGCACGACGTCGAGGCCGGCATAGGCGGCCACCCCGAGCACCGCGAAAATCGCCAGCGCGACCAGCAGCTCGAGCAGGGTGAAACCGCGCGCCGGCGCACTCATATGGGACGCTCCAGGTAGGCGATCGCGGTGGAGCTCGGCCGTTCCTCGCCTTTCTCGGCGCGGACCTCGACGTCGAGGCGGCGCACCCCGTCGTCCTCGGTGCTGGATACCTTGAGGGACCAGAACCACTCCCTCCCGGCCATGTCGGACGTTCCCGTGGTGACGCCGACCGCCGGCCAGGAGGTGCTCAACTGCTGTTCGGTGATCCGGTTCATCGCCACCCAGTGCGCGAGGGTCCGGTCGGTGAGACGCGCGGCGTTGCCCAGGCGTTGCACGGTCTCGCCGACGATCGCGGCAAGCGCGATGGCGATCACGGCGAGTGCGACCAGGATCTCGAGCAGGGTGAAACCGCGCGGCCGGGTCCTGTCGACAAGGCGCCGTCCGGGGTGTATCGCTGGCGGGTGCGGAGTTGCCGTGATCATGGTTCGAAGGTGAATTCGCCGCTGAAATCCCCGCGCAGCTGGTAGGTCGCGGTGCTGTTCCTGTCTTTCAGGGTGAGCGTGAAGGGCGTCATCTCGCCACTCGACAATAGATATATGCGCGGTTCCTCGGCGTCCTTTTCGCGTGCGGACTGGGTCTCCCCTTCGACCTCGATGAAGAGCGTGAGGTCCTCGGCGAGCTGGCGCGCGCGCAACACCGAGTCCCCGGCGTCAACCCACTTGTCTTCCTCCAGTACCTGGAAGCGGTAGCCTTGCGGCGTGAAGACCACCGCCATTTCGCTGCCCTGCAGCACCGTTTCCTGGCTCGCAAGCGTGAGCAGGGCGGCCAGGCGTCGTGCCTCGGTCTTCAGGCGTTCATTGATGTCGTCGTGCAGCGCCAGTGTTGCCAGGGTGAGCACGATGCCGATGATCAGGACGACGACCAGGATCTCCAGCAGGGTGAAACCGTGCCCGCGTCCGGGGGCGCGTCGCGGACGAACCGCCTCGGACAGGCGCCGGATCATGGTCATTCATTGATCCAGGTTCCAGTTGCCGATGTCGGAGTCTTCGTCCTCATCGCCCTGCTGGCCGTCGCGGCCTAGGGTATAGAGGTCGAAGGCGCCGCCTTGTGTTCCCGGGTTCAGATACTGGTAGGGCCGGCTCCATGGGTCCGTGGGCGCGCGCGGCAGATACGTCGGCACGAGGGAGTCCAGCCCTTCGTCGGTCGTCGGGTAGACATGGCGGTCGAGCCGGTACATGTTGAGTGCGCTTTCGACCGCGCGGATGTCCGCCTTGGCCTTGGTAACGCGGGCCTGTCCGGGCTTCTCCATCAGGTTGGGCACTATGATCGCGGCCAGGATGCCGAGGATCACCACCACGACGAGCACCTCGATCAGGGTGAATCCCGCGGCCTGCCGGCGCGCCCCGGATGACGGATGTGAATTCATGCGTGTGTGTGTCATGTGTGTCTGTCTCTCGGTTTAAACGACCAGTTGGTTCATGTTGAAGATCGGCAGCAGAATCGCCAGTACGATGAGCAGTACTATACCGCCCATGATCAGGATCAGGAACGGGCCGAGCAGGCCGGTGATGGTCTGTGCCACCGCCTCCAGTTCGCGTTCCTGGCTGTTCGCAGCCCGTTCCAGCATCACCTCAAGGTTACCGCTGGCTTCGCCGCTCGCGATCAGGTGGATGGTCATGGGCGGGAAATACCCGCTGCGCTCGAGCGATTTGTGCAGGCTGGCGCCTTCCCGTACCTGGCGCGCCGCGATGTTGACGGCTTCGCGCATCGACAGGTTGGTGACCACCTCGGCCGAGATGTGGAGGCTCTCCAGCACCGGGACCCCGCTCTCCGCCAGGATGCTCAGGGTGCGCGCGAAGCGTGCGGCGTTCATGCCCCGCACCAGGCGCGACACCAGTGGCAGCGACAGCTGCGCGCGGTGAAAGCGTTTGCGCACGCCGGGACGGCGCAGAATCAGGCGCAGGCCGATGGCCACTCCGAGCAGGAGGACGCCGAGCAGCACCCCTGAGGAACGGATGAAGTCGCTGACCGCGATCAGGCCGCGCGTCAGCAGCGGCAGCTCCTGCCCCATATTGTCGAACACGGAGACTACCTGCGGCACCACATAGGCGAGCAGCAGCAGCACGACCAGGATCGCGACGACGATCACCAGCACCGGATAGATCAGCGACAGCGTCACCTTCTGGCGGATCGCCTGGCGACCCTCGGTGTAATCGGCGAGGCGGTCGAGCACGGTGTCGAGATGCCCGGACTGCTCGCCCGCCGCGACGGTCGCCCGGTAGAGATCGGAAAAGGCGCGCGGGTAGCCGGACAGGGCGGCCGCCAGCGGCTGGCCCTCCATGATGCGCGCGCGCACCGCGACCAGCATGCTCTTGAGGCGCGCCTTCTCGGACTGTTCGGCGATGGTGCGCAGCGCCTCCTCGATCGGGAGCCCGGAGCGCACCAGGGTCGCGAACTGGCGTGTGATCAGCGCGATGTCGGCCGGGCTCGCCCCGCCCCGGAACGGCGAGATCCCGCGGTTGCGCTCCCGCTCGCGCTGCGCCACCTCGGCCACCTTGAGCGGCGCCCAGCCCTTGTCGCGCAGCAGCTGGCGGATCTGGCGCGGCGTGTCGCCTTCGAGTACGCCCTTGCGTTCGCGTCCGCCGTCGTCCAGCGCGGTGTATTCGTAGGCGCCCATGGCTGGTCCCGGTCAGTCGTCCTGGTGGGTGACGCGCAGGACTTCCTCGTGGGTGGTGTCGCCGGCGAGGACGCGGCGGATACCGTCCTGGTAGATGCTCGCGCCGCGGCTGTGGGCATACGCCTCGAGTTCCTGCTCCGAGATCTGGTCGTGGATCATGGTGCGCATGCGGTCGTTGATCTCGATCACCTCGAAGATCGCGGTGCGGCCATGATAGCCGGTGAAGTTGCAGCTGCTGCAGCCCTGTGCGGTGTACAGCGTGGCGGCGGCCACGCCGAGATCCTCGCACTCGGCGGCGGTTGCGGTGTGCGGATACTTGCACTCGGGACACAGCAGGCGCACCAGGCGCTGGGCCAGCACGCCGATCAGGCTGGAGGACAGCAGGAACGGCTCCACGCCCATGTCGCGCAGGCGCATCACCGCACCTATGGCGCTGTTGGTGTGCAGGGTCGACAGCACGAGGTGTCCGGTCAGGCTCGCCTGCACCGCGATCTCCGCCGTCTCGAGGTCGCGGATCTCGCCGACCATGACGATGTCCGGGTCCTGGCGCAGAATGGCGCGCAGTCCGCGCGCGAAGGTCATCTCGACCTTCATCTGCACCTGGGTCTGGCTGATGCCGTCGATGTAGTACTCGATAGGATCCTCCACTGTCATGATGTTGCGGCGCTTGTCGTTCACGCGCGACAGCATGGCGTAGAGCGAGGTGGTTTTGCCGGATCCCGTGGGTCCGGTGACCAGGATGATGCCGTGCGGGCGGCGGATGATGTGTTCCACACGCACGAGTCCGTCGGGCGCCATCCCCAGGTGTTCGAGGTCGAGGCGCCCGGCCTGCTTGTCGAGCAGGCGCATCACCACGCGCTCGCCGTGTCCGCTTGGCAGGGTGGAGACGCGCACATCGACGGCACGGCCGGCGATGCGCAACGAGATGCGGCCATCCTGCGGCAGGCGCTTCTCGGCGATGTCGAGCCTGGCCATCACCTTGACGCGCGAAACCAGCACGGGCGCGAGCACGCGCGCAGGCTCAAGCACCTCGCGCAGGATGCCGTCGACGCGGAAGCGCACCACCAGTCGGTATTCGTACGGTTCGATGTGGATGTCGGAGGCGTTGATCTTGACCGCCTCGGTGAGCAGGGCGTTGATGAGCCGTATGATGGGGGCGTCGTCCTGGCTCTCGAGCAGATCCTCGGGTTCCGGCATCTGCTGCGCGATCTGCGACAGGTCGAGATCCTCGCCCATATCGCCCATCATCTGCATGGTCTCGGCGCTGTCCGATTCGTAGGTCTCCTGCAGCATGCGATCGAATTCTTCCGGCGCGATCAGGCGCGGCGCAAGCGGGAGGTCCATGTAGCGGCGCACCTCGGACAGCACCTGGGCGGTGACCCCCGCCCGGCACACGGTGACGGCGCGGCCGTCCGCGATGTCGGTGACCAGGACGCCGTTGCGCTTGGCATAGGCGAACGGCAGGCGCCGCCGCCGTTCGCGCGCTGCGGGGGCGATATCGTCGAGCAGCGCGTCGGGCAGCAGGGATTCGAGCGATTCCCTCATGATTATTTCGGGGCGGCCTGCTCCGCGCCGCGTCCCGCAGTGCCGCCCGGTGCCGGCGGCAGCGCGAGCAGATCATCCAGCGCCGGCATGACCGGTGCCTCGCTATCCGGCATCATCAGCAGGCCCTTGTCGCGCGTATCGAGCTGGATGTTGCGGATGTAGTTGTACTTGCTGCCGGTCAGCCGGTTCATCATGGCCACGTCGCGCAGGATGGTGGTTTGCAGGAACACCATCAGGTTGGTCTTGTTTTTGGTCGCAGTCTTGGAACGGAACAGCATGCCGAGCAGCGGGATGTCGCCGAGCAGAGGCACCTTCTGTAAGCTCTCCTGCACGTCGTCGCGGATCAGGCCGCCGAGCACCACCACCTGGCGGTCATCGACGATGATGCTGGTCTTGATCGAACGTGTGTTGGTGATCAGGTCGACCGCGCCGGCGGCGGTGCTCAGGCTGTCGATGGTCTGTTCGATGTCCAGTTTGACGGCGTCGCCCTCGTTGATCTGCGGCTTGACCTTCAGCGTGATGCCGACGTTCTCGCGCGAGATGGTCTGGAACGGATTGGTCACGTTGCCGGTCCCGGTCCCGGTGCTGGTGAAGGAGCCGGTGACGAACGGCACCTCCTGGCCGACCACGATCTCGGCCTCCTCGTTGTCGAGTGTGACCAGCGATGGGGTGGACAGGATGTTGGTCGAGCCGTCGCTCTTCAGCGCCTGCAGGATGGCGGCGAAGTTGACGTCATCGGAGTTGAACCGGCCCACGCCCAGCGTCAGGCCGTTGCCGAAGCTGGGAATGCCGGACGTCGCGATCGCGGTGGCGATGTCGCTGATGCTGCCGCTGTTGCTGAAGTTGGTCACCCCGACCGGGCCGTTGCCGCCCGGGGTCCCGTCGGCGATCCACTGCACGCCGAGCTCGTTGTTGCGGTCGGTGGAGACCTCGGCGATGATGCCCTCGACCATGACCTGGGCGCGGCGGATATCGAGCTGCTTGATGACGCCCTCCAGCGCGTTGAAGATGTCGGGCGGCGCCGTGATTACCAGGGAGTTGCTGCTCTCGTCCGCCTGGATGTTGATCGGCAGGTTGTTGGCGGGCGCGGCGGCGGCCTGTCCGGCGACCTTGCCCTGCTGTTCCACGCTGCTGCTGACGCCGGTCAGCACCGGCACCAGATCCTTGGCCTGGGCATAGCGCAGGTAGATGACGCGGGTATTGCCCTGGGTCTGCAGCGGCGTGTCGAGATGGGAGATGAGGGCCCGCAGGCGCAGGCGGCCGGACTTGCCGCCCCCGATCAGCACGCTGTTGGTTCGCTCGTCGGCGATCAGCACCGGGCTGGCTTCGGGGTCGGTGGGGGCGCCGCCGCCGCGCGCCTTGTCCTGCTGCGCCAGCGCGGTCATGATGCGCACGATTTCGGCGGCGGAGGCGTGCTGCAGCGGCACGATCTCGATCTCTTCGCTGCTCGGCAGGTCGATGCGGTTGATCAGGTTCACCAGGCGGGTGATGTTGGAGGCGCGGTCCGCGATGATCAGCATGTTGCTCGGTACGTAGGCCGCCAGATGGCCCTGCTGTGGCACCAGAGGGCGCAGAATTGGCACTAATTGTGCAGCGGAAACGTTGCGCAATTCGATGACCCGCGTGACGAACTCGTCGCCGCGCCCGGGGGAGTCGTCGTCGGTGGTCGGTACGGCGATCTGCTTGGCGTTGGCATCGGGGATGATCTTCACCACCTTGCCGCTCGGTACGGCGGAAAACCCGTACACGTCCAGCACCGAGAGGAAGACCTGGTAGACCTCGTCTGACTCCATCGGGCGCGAGGAGATGATGGTGATCTTGCCCTTGACGCGCGGGTCGACGATGAAATTCTTGCCGGTGATCTCGGAGATGGTGCCGATGACCGCGCTGATGTCGGCATCCTTGAGGTTGAGCGTGACGGGCTCGGCGCGCGTCGCCGCCGGCAGCAGCAACGCCGCCGCCAGCAGCCAAGCCGGGGTGATCGCCCGTAAGCGGACGGGAGGGTGACCGGCTAGCGCATATATAAACGCGCGGAGCTTCGCGCGATTCGTTCTGATCATAGGTGCATTATACCTGTTCAGTATGACAAACACATAAAGTTAAAGGCAAAACACAGGACCGGTAGAGTGTCGAAAAGGGCCGGCATGCTAACATAGCCCGGCTGTTTCTACCGGACGGACCCCGCAGTCAGCACAGTATATAAGAGAAAGGAAACCATGGCGCCTAAAACCACTACAGTACGCACGCTCAAGTACGACTACCTCGGTATGGACGTGAAGGCCATCCAGCGTTCCATGGCAAACACGCTGGAATACCGCGTGGGCAAAGATATGTATACGGCGACACCGCGCGACTGGTTCCATGTCGTTTCCTATACGGTGCGTGACCGCATGATGGAGCGCTGGATGGAGACCATGCGCACCTATTACCGGGAGAACGCCAAGCGGGTGTATTACCTGTCTATGGAGTTCCTGATCGGGCGCAGCCTGGCCAACAACCTGCGCAACATGGGCATCTACGACGCCGTCGGGGAGGCGCTGCGGGAGTTCGGCATCGACATCGAGACGATCATCGAGGTCGAGCCCGAGGCGGCGCTCGGCAACGGCGGCCTGGGCCGGCTGGCGGCCTGTTTTCTCGATTCCATGGCCACCCTGGGCATTCCGGGCTACGGCTACGGGATCCGCTACGAGTACGGGATGTTCAAACAGAAGATCGAGAACGGCCGCCAGATCGAACATCCGGACAACTGGCTGCGCTACGGCAACCCGTGGGAGTTCCCGCGCGCCGAGGTCCTCTACCCGGTGCGTTTCAACGGGCGCGTGGTCGACTACACCGACGAGCACGGTGTGGCGCGCCACCACTGGGTGGACACCGAGGAGGTCATCGCGATGGCCTACGACACCCCCATCCCGGGTTACGGTACCAGCACCGTGAACAACATGCGCGTGTGGTCGGCGAAGTCCTCGCGCGACTTCGATCTTGGCTATTTCAACGAGGGCAACTACATCAAGGCGGTGGAGGCGGAGGCGGAGTCGGAAAACATATCGCGCGTGCTCTACCCCGACGATACCACCTCCATGGGCAAGGAGCTGCGCCTCAAGCAGCAGTATTTCTTCGTCAGCGCCACCCTGCGAGACATTCTTTATCGCTTTGATAAATATCATGATTCTCTCGATTTATTGCCCGAGCAGGTGGCGATACAGCTGAACGACACCCACCCGGCGATTGCCATCGCCGAGCTGATGCGCATCCTGGTCGATGAGCACAAGATGGAATGGAAGCGTGCCTGGAAGATCGTCACGGGCAGCTTTGCCTACACCAATCACACGTTGATGCCCGAGGCGCTGGAGACCTGGCCGGTGAGTCTGTTCGCCAGGATTCTGCCGCGCCACCTGCAGATTATCTATGAGATCAATCACAACTTCCTGAAAGACGTGATACACCGGCATCCCGGCGACGTGGACCTGCTGCGGCGCATGTCGATCATTCACGAGGACGGCGAACGCCGCATCCGGATGGCGCATCTCGCGATCATCGGCAGTCATCGCGTGAACGGGGTGGCGCAGCTGCACTCGCAGCTGATGAAGGACACCATCTTCGCCGATTTTGACCGCTTCTACCCCGACAAGTTCGTCAACAAGACGAATGGCGTGACGCCACGCCGCTGGCTGCACCATGTCAACCAGCCGCTGTCGCGGCTGATCAGCGCGCGCATCGGCGACGGCTGGGTGACCGACCTTGACCAGCTCAGCCGGCTGGCGCCGCTGGCGGAGGATGCGGGTTTCCGCGCCGAGTTTCGCGCCGTGAAGCTGCAGAACAAGGAGCGCCTGGTCGCCCTGATCCGGCGTCACATGGGACTGGAGCTGCGTACCGACGCGATGTTCGACGTGCAGATCAAGCGCATGCACGAATACAAGCGCCAGCTGCTCAACCTGCTGTACGTCATCACGCTGTACAACCGCGTTCGCGGGGGGGCGGACATCGTGCCGCGTGTCTGCATCTTCTCGGGCAAGGCCGCGCCCGGTTACGCCATGGCCAAGCTGATCATCAAGCTGACCAACGACGTCGGCGACATCATCAATAACGATCCCGCAGTGGCGGACCGGCTCAAGGTGGTGTTCATTCCGAACTATGACGTTTCTACCGCGAGTGACATCATTCCCGCCGCAGAGCTGTCGGAGCAGATCTCCATGGCCGGCACCGAGGCCTCGGGCACCGGCAACATGAAACTGGCGCTGAACGGGGCGCTTACCATCGGCACCCTCGACGGCGCCAACGTCGAGATCCGCAATGAGGTCGGCCACGACAATATCTTCATCTTCGGCCATACCACCGAGGAGGTTGCCCGCCTGAAGCGTGACGGCTACAACCCATGGGACTACCTCCATGGAAACGAGGAACTGAGGCGCGTGCTCGACATGATCGGCGGAGGCTTTTTCTCGCCCGACCAGGAGGACCTGTTCCGGCCTGTGGTGCATGCCCTGACCGCCGGCGGGGACCGCTACCTGCTGCTGGCGGACTACGCTGCGTATGTCGAATGCCAGGACCGCATCTCCACCCTGTACCGTGATGCCGACGCCTGGACACGCAAGGCGGTCCTGAACGTGGCCGCCATGGGCAAGTTCTCCAGCGATCGCACCATCCGCGAGTACGCCGAGGAAATCTGGCACACCAGCCCGGTCCGCATCAACTTGAACAACCATGGATGACGCGCATGGCGCGGTCCAGCCTCGTAGCGGGACGCGGGCGTGGCGGATGAGACGCTGCTGGATGCGGGCCTGACCGGGCTGGGTCTGGCGCTGCCGGCAGCGGCGCGGGACCGGTTGCTCGCGTACCTCGACCTGCTCGAGAAATGGAACCGCGCCTACAACCTGACCGCGGTGCGCGACCGTGGCGAAATGATCACGCGCCACCTGCTCGACAGCCTCGCCGTCGTCCCGTACATTAAGGCCCCGCGCATCATCGACGTCGGTTCGGGCGCCGGGCTGCCCGGTATTCCGCTCGCCCTGGCGTTGCCCCGGTGTCAGGTCGTCCTGCTGGACAGCAACCGCAAGAAGACCCGATTCCTGGGCCAGGCCGTCGCCGAGCTGAAGCTCGACAACGTTGCAGTGGAGTGCCGGCGCGCGGAGGACTTCCGGCCGGCAGAGGGGTTCGATACCGTCGTCACGCGCGCTTTCGCGATCCTGGCGGAGACTGTGCGGACGGCCGGCCACCTGTGCCGCCGCGATGGCTGCCTGCTCGCCATGAAGGGCCGCTATCCGGCGGAGGAACTGGCGGGCCTCCCGCCGTCCTTCCCTCTGCTTTCTGTGGAGCCTCTGTGCGTGCCGGGCCTGGACGCGGAGCGCTATCTGGTACGCTTGGCCTGCTGTTCCCCGCCGTCCGGCTGATCCGGGCGGATGGCGCGGGGCGGAATCCGCGCTAAACTCGGCGCATCCGGGTTACCATGTACGGCCCCGGCAATGAACGCGGGAAAGACGCGCCGTCATCGTGGGCGGCGCAGCATCGGGAAGCTATGGCCAGGATCATCGCGGTCGCGAATCAGAAGGGCGGGGTCGGCAAGACCACCACCAGCGTCAATCTCTCGGCATCCCTGGCCGCGACCAGGCGCCGCGTCCTGCTGGTCGACCTCGATCCGCAGGGCAACGCCACCATGGGCAGCGGTGTCGACAAGAATCGCCTCGCGGCGGGAAGCTGCGAGGTCCTGCTCGGGGAGTGTACGCTGGCGGAGGCCGCAGTGCCGACCGCGCAGGCGGGTTATGCACTGGTGCCGTCCAACGGCGATCTGACCGCCGCCGAGGTCGAGTTGATGACGCACGCGGAGAGCGAACAGCGCCTGCGCCGGGCGCTGCAGCCGGTGCTCGCGGAATACGACTACATCATCATCGACTGCCCGCCCTCGCTCAACATGCTGACTGTCAACGCCCTGGTCGCCGCGCAGGGCGTCATCATCCCGATGCAGTGCGAGTACTACGCGCTTGAGGGTCTGACCGCGCTGCTCGACACCATCGAGAAGATCCGCACCACCCTGAATTTCGAGCTGCGCGTGGAGGGTCTGCTGCGCACCATGTTCGATCCGCGCAACAGGCTCGCCAACGATGTTTCCGCCCAGCTGCTCGATCACTTCGGCGAACAGGTGTTCAACACCATCATCCCGCGCAACGTGCGACTGGCCGAGGCGCCCAGCCACGGCCTCCCGGTCATGCTGTATGATAGGGCCTCGCAGGGCGCGCGCGCCTATCTGGCGCTGGCGGGGGAGATGCTGCGCAAGGGCATGAAGGGCGAGGCCGCGCCCGCGCTGTAGGGTACAGGACGAACAGGGTCACGCACATGAGCGTTAAAAAGAGAGGACTGGGCCGGGGTCTGGACGCCCTGCTGGGTCAGGCGGCGGTCGCGACCGCCGCCCCGCCGGCTCCGGCCGCCGCGGCGGCCGACAAGGGCGACCGCCAGCTGAAGCTGCCGGTGGACCTGCTGCGCCGCGGCCGTTACCAGCCGCGTTCGGACATGCGGCCGGAAACCCTGCAGGATCTGGCCGACTCGATCCGCGCCCAGGGCGTGGTGCAGCCCATCGTGGTGCGGCCGATCGGCGCCGGCGCCTACGAGATCATCGCCGGCGAGCGGCGCTGGCGCGCGGCGCAGATGGCCGGCCTGCACGAGGTGCCGGTCGTCGTGCACGACGTGCCGGACCAGGCCGCCATGGCGATGTCCTTGATCGAAAACATCCAGCGCGAAAATCTCAACCCACTCGAAGAGGCCCTCGCACTCAAGCGCCTGATCGAGGAATTCGGCCTGACACACCAGCTCGCCGCGGAGGCGGTGGGCCGTTCGCGTGCCGCCGTCTCCAACCTGCTGCGCCTGTTCGAGCTCAACGATGATGTGAAGCAGCGCATCGAGCTGCGCGAGATCGACATGGGCCACGCGCGCGCGCTGCTCGCCCTGCAGGGACCGCTGCAGAGCGAGGCCGCACGTCGAGTCGCGGCCAAGGGATTGTCGGTGCGCGAGACCGAACAGCTGGTGCGGCACCTGCAACGGGTCGGCGCGCATGCGCCGGTTCCGGCGGAACAGCGCGCCATGGATCCCGACGTGCGCCGCCTGCAGGAAGACCTCGCGGGACGGCTCGGCGCGAGCGTCGACATACAGTACAACGCCAAGGGCAGGGGCAAGCTCGTGGTGCATTACAACAGTCTGGATGAACTCGAGGGGATCCTCGAGCACATCAAGTAGGCCCGCCGCGCGGCGGTTTCCCAACGCCGCGCCGCAGTTTCCGCTGCGTGATTTCCCTGCATTTTCAGTCCTTGCATGTTCCTTTTTCCGCGCGCTATACTCACCCGCTCGATTTTGCCCGGACGGCCAACCCATGCCTCCACCGAAGGGCGCCGGTCTTGTCCTGATCGGGGTCGGTACGATCCTGACATCGATGATCGTCGCGGGATTCCTGCTGGGTTATGCTGTTGACACGTGGCTGGATAGTCGACCGATCTTTATGCTAGTATTTGCCGGCTTGGGGGCTGTGGGAGGCTTCCTGAAGGTCTACAAGTTGCTGAGCAGGAACGTTTAGTTTGGATTCCGCCGGCCACGAGTTGCGTGCAAAAACCCGCCGGGTGATCGGTCTGCAGATGGGGATCGGATTGGCCGCAGCTGCGGGTTTTTTTACGGTCGAAGGTCCCGCAGCCGCGTGGTCGGCAGCGTATGGCGGGGCGGTGAGCCTGGGCATGAGCCTGCTGCTGAGCCGCGGCGTGCTGCTCGCCGGCCGCATGCGGAGCGCGAAAGCGAGTCAGGCGGTGCTGTACGCCGGTGCCGCGGCGCGCTTCGTGCTGGTACTGGTGCTCCTGACCGTCGGGCTGGCCGTGCTGAAACTGGCGCCGCTCGCCGTCGTGGTCGGGTTTATCGCGGTGCAACTGGCCTTCATGATGGCCGCGGGCCGGGCGCAGAAGGACTAGTAACAAATATATAAAGACGGAGCATGCGAAGTTGAGCGCAGAAGAACATTCCTCCGATGGCGGCGGTACCGTTGCCTACATCCAGCATCACCTGACCAATCTGTGCGCCGGCGACTGCGACCCGGTCACGCACAAGGCGGCCGGCTTCTGGGCCTGGCACGTGGACACGCTGTTTTTCAGCATCCTGCTCGCCCTCGTCATCATCCTGGTGAGCTGGCGCCTCGGCAGGCGCCTGAACGTGGAGGCGCCGTCCGGCTTCCAGAATTTCGTCGAAACAATCATTGAATTCGTGCAGGGCCAGGTGCGGGACACCTTCCCCGGGCACAATCCGCTGATTGCCCCGCTCGCACTCACCATCTTCGTGTGGGTGTGGCTGATGAACTTCATGGACCTCATCCCGGTGGACCTGCTGCCCATGATCGCCGCCGCCGTCGGCATACCGTATCTGAAGGTCGTGCCCACCACCGACCTCAACACCACGATGGCGATGTCACTCACCGTATTCGGCCTGATCCTGTTCTACAACTTCAAGGTCAAGGGGCCGATCGGCTACTTCAAGGTGTTCCTGTTCCATCCCTTCGGCAAGTTCTTCATCCCGGTCAATATCGTGATGACGCTGATCGAGGAGCTGGCCAAGCCGCTCAGCCTGGGGCTGCGACTGTTCGGCAACCTGTTCGCCGGCGAGCTGGTGTTCCTGCTCATCGCGCTGATCGGCGGTACGCTGGCGGTCGGTCTGGTGGGATACCTGTTCTGGTTCCCGCTGCAGGTGGTGCTCGACCTCGGCTGGCTGATCTTCCACCTGCTGGTGATCACGCTGCAGGCCTTTATCTTCATGGTGCTGACCCTGGTCTACCTGGGCATGGCCCATGTCGAGGATCACTAGGCTGCGAGGCGCGGCAGGGCCCGAACACGCTGTTCCGGAATTGTTGATATTTGATTTATTAAAGGAGAGAAAGCAATGACACCCGAGATGCTCGCACAAATCTACGCCTACACCGCCGTCGGCGTCGGCGTCATCCTGGCCGCCGCCGGTCTGGGCTCGGCCATCGGCTGGGGCCTGATTTGCGCCAAGACCCTGGAAGGTATCGCGCGCCAGCCCGAAATGCGCCCGGCCCTGATGACCAACATGTTCATCTTCGCGGGTCTGATGGAATCGTTCCCCTTCATCATCCTCGCCTTCGCGATGTGGTTCCTGTTCGCCAACCCCTTCGTCGGGGCGCTGAGCAGCGCGATCGGCACGCTCTGAGATACGATCCGCGCCGGCGCCGCTGACCGTGACGCCGGGCCAGACGCAAGAGGACCAAGTTAGATGAACATCAACGCTACGCTGATCGGACAGATCATAGCCTTCGTGCTGCTGATCATATTCGTCAACAAGCTGCTGTGGGGGCCGCTCAACAGGATGCTCGCCGACCGGCAGAAGCGCATCGCCGATGGCCTGGCCGCCGCGGACAAGGGCAAGCACGAGCTCGAACTTTCGGAGAAGCGCGCCAAGGATCTGATCCAGGAGGCGCGCGTCAAGGCCGCCGAGATCCTGGCGCAGTCCGAGAAGCGCGCGAGCGAGATCGTCGAGGAGGCGAAGGCGGACGCGCGCACCGAGGCCGAGCGCCTCGTCACCGGCGCCCACGCCGAGATCGCGCAGGAGGTCAATCGCGCGAAGGAGCAGCTGCGCACGCAGGTCTCGACGCTCGCGGCAGCCGGTGCCAGCAAGATCATCAAGCGCGAAATCGACCGCAGGGCGCATGACGATCTGCTGAAAGACCTGGTATCGCAGATTTAAGGCCGGAGAAACACCATGGCCGAGAAGAGCACCATCGCCCGTCCGTATGCGCAGGCCGTTTTCGAGCTGGCCGCTGCGCAGAAGCAGCTCGGGGCGTGGTCGGACCGCCTGCAGTTGCTGACCGCGGTCACGGCCGATCCCCGCATGCAGCGCCTGATCGGCAACCCGCGCATCGCGCGCCCCGAGCTGGCCAAGCTGGTCGTGGACATCTGCGGCGAACGCCTCGATGGTCACGGCAAGGCGCTGGTCAAGCTGCTGGTGGAGAACCGCCGTCTCGACCTGCTGCCGGAGATCAGCGTGCTGTTCGCGCACTACCGCGCCGACGCGGAAAAGGTCGTGCAGGCCGAGGTCGTATCGGCATTCCCCCTGAGCGCGGAGCAGCAGGCGGGCATCATCGCCGCCTTGAAGAAGCGCCTTGGGCGCGAAGTCAGTTTGAAAAGCTCGACCGACGAGACGATGGTCGGCGGCGCGGTGATCCGCGCCGGGGACATGGTCATCGACGGTTCGGTGACGGGACATCTGGACAGGCTCGCGAACGCGCTGTCCCACTAGTTTGAACTCTTTGAGGGGATAGGATTATGCAGTTGAACGCAGCAGAGATCAGTGAGCTCATCCGGCAGCGGATCGAGAAGTTCGAGGCCGTCACCGAGGCTCGCACCGAGGGCACCGTGGTCAGCGTGACCGACGGCATCGTGCGCATCCACGGCCTGGCCGAGGTGATGTACGGCGAAATGCTCGAGTTCCCCGGCAACACCTACGGCATGGCGCTCAACCTCGAGCGCGACTCCGTCGGCTCCGTGGTGCTGGGGCCCTACACCCACATCAGTGAGGGTGACACCGTCAAGTGCACCGGGCGCATCCTAGAGGTGCCGGTCGGCGAGGGCCTGATCGGCCGCGTGGTCGATTCTCTCGGCAATCCGATCGACGGCAAGGGTCCGATCCAGGCCACTGCCACTTCTCCGATCGAGAAGGTGGCTCCGGGCGTGATCGCGCGCAAATCGGTCAGCCAGCCGGTGCAGACCGGCCTCAAGGCGATCGACGCGATGGTCCCGATCGGCCGCGGCCAGCGCGAGCTCATCATCGGTGACCGCCAGACCGGCAAGACCGCGGTCGCGATCGACGCCATCATCAACCAGAAGGGCACCGGCGTTAAGTGCATCTACGTCGCGATCGGCCAGAAGGCCTCCTCCATCGCCAACGTGGTGCGCAAGCTGGAGGAGCACGGCGCGATGGGACACACCATCATCGTCGCGGCGAGCGCCTCCGATCCGGCTGCCATGCAGTTCATCGCGCCGTACTCCGGCTGCGCCATGGGCGAGTACTTCCGCGACATCGGCGAAGACGCACTGATCGTCTATGACGATCTGACCAAGCAGGCCTGGGCCTACCGCCAGATCTCGCTGCTGCTGAAGCGTCCGCCCGGCCGCGAGGCCTATCCGGGCGACGTGTTCTACCTGCACTCGCGCCTGCTCGAACGCGCTTCGCGCATCAATGCCGAGTACGTCGAGAAGATCACCGGCGGCAAGGTCAAGGGCAAGACCGGCTCGCTCACCGCGCTGCCGATCATCGAGACGCAGGCCGGCGACGTGTCCGCCTTCGTGCCGACCAACGTGATCTCGATCACCGACGGGCAGATCTACCTGGAGAGCAGCCTGTTCAACTCCGGCATCCGGCCCGCCATCAACGCCGGTCTGTCCGTGTCGCGCGTCGGCGGCGCCGCCCAGACCAAGATCATCAAGAAGCTCGGCGGCGGCGTCCGCCTCGACCTTGCGCAGTACCGCGAACTCGCGGCATTCGCCCAGTTCGCCTCCGACCTCGACGAGACGACCCGCAAGCAGCTCGAGCGCGGCCAGCGCGTCACCGAACTGATGAAGCAGAAGCAGTATTCGCCGCTCAGCGTCGCCGAGCAGGCTGTCTCGCTGTTCGCCGCCAACCAGGGGTTCCTCGACGACGTCGAGCTGGTCAAGATCGGCGCCTTCGAGGCCGCGCTGCACAGCTACATGAAGTCCCAGCACGGCGCACTGCTCGACAAGATCAACAACACCGGCGACTACAACGACGAGATCGAAAAGGGGCTGCGCGCAGCGATCGAGTCGTTCAAGAAGAGCAACGTCTGGTAAACGGAGAATCCGATGGCCGTCGGCAAGGAAATCCGCGTCAAGATCAACAGCATCAAGAACACGCGGAAGATCACCCGGGCGATGGAGATGGTCGCCGCGAGCAAGATGCGCAAGGCCCAGGGCCGCATGAACGCCGCGCGCCCCTACGCGCAGAAGATCCGCAATGTGATCGCGCATCTCGCCCACGCCCATCCCGAGTACAAGCATCCGTACATGCAGGATCGCAGCGGCAAGCGCGTCGGCCTGATCGTCATCTCGACGGATCGCGGCCTGTGCGGCGGTCTGAACACGAACATGTTCCGCACCGTGGTCGGCGAGATGAAGCGCTGGCACGACGCCGGCAACGCGATCGAACTGTGCACCATCGGCGCCAAGGCGGCGGGCTTCTTCTCGCGCATGGGCGGCAAGGTGGTGGCGCAGGCCAGCCATCTGGGCGATGCGCCGCAGATCTCCGACCTGATCGGCACGGTCAAGGTGATGCTGGACGCCTACGACGAGGGTCGCATCGACCGGCTCTATCTGGTTTATAACCAGTTCGTCAACACCATGAGCCAGCGCGCCAGCGTCGAGCAGCTGCTGCCGATCGTGCCGAGCGAGGACGAGCAGCTCAAGCACCACTGGGATTATCTGTACGAGCCTGAGGCGAAGGACGTGCTGACCCAGCTGCTGACGCGGTACGTCGAGTCGCTGGTATACCAGGGCGTGGTGGAGAACCTCGCCTGCGAGCAGGCCGCGCGCATGGTGGCTATGAAGTCCGCCTCGGACAACGCGGGTACGCTCATCAACGAGCTGCAGCTGATCTACAACAAGGCGCGCCAGGCGGCGATCACGCAGGAGATCGCCGAGATCGTCGGCGGAGCCGCGGCGGTTTAAATATGTGAGGGGTGAGGCGTGAGGAGCAAGGTGTGTATCGAGGTTTTTCGCCTCACACCTTACCCCTCACTCCTCACCGTAACTTTAAGGGGAATCAGGCAATGAGTGCAGGGAAAATTGTTCAGATCATCGGTGCGGTCATCGACGTGCAGTTCCCGCGCGATGGGATGCCCAAGGTTTACGATGCGCTGTTCGTCGACGACACCAAGCTGACGCTGGAAGTGCAGCAGCAGCTGGGCGACGGCGTGGTGCGCACCATCGCCATGGGCACCTCGGATGGTCTGACGCGCGGCAAGTCGGTATCCAACACCAAGGCCCCGATCTCGGTGCCGGTCGGCATCGAAACCCTGGGTCGCATCATGGACGTGCTCGGGAGACCGATCGACGAGCGCGGCCCGATCGGCGAGAAGGAGCGCTGGGCGATCCACCGCAAGGCGCCCAGCTACGAGGACCAGTCGGGTTCGACCGAACTGCTCGAGACCGGCATCAAGGTCATCGACCTGCTGTGCCCGTTCGCCAAGGGCGGCAAGGTCGGCCTGTTCGGCGGCGCCGGCGTCGGCAAGACCGTCAACATGATGGAGCTGATCAACAACATCGCCACCGAGCACTCCGGCCTGTCGGTGTTCGCCGGCGTCGGCGAGCGCACCCGCGAAGGCAACGACTTCTACCATGAAATGCAGGAGTCGGGCGTGGTCAACGTCGAAGACTTCCAGAAATCCAAGGTGGCGATGGTCTACGGCCAGATGAACGAGCCCCCGGGCAACCGCCTGCGCGTGGCGCTGACCGGCCTGACGATGGCCGAGTACTTCCGCGACGAAGGCCGCGACGTGCTGCTCTTCATCGACAACATCTACCGCTACACCCTCGCCGGCACCGAGGTGTCGGCGCTGCTCGGGCGCATGCCGTCGGCGGTGGGCTACCAGCCGACGCTGGCCGAGGAGATGGGCGCCCTGCAGGAACGCATCACCTCGACCAAGACCGGCTCGATCACCTCGATCCAGGCCGTGTACGTGCCCGCGGACGACCTCACCGATCCGTCGCCGGCGACCACCTTCGCGCACCTCGACGCCACTGTCGTGCTGTCGCGCCAGATCGCCGAGCTCGGCATCTACCCCGCGGTGGACCCGCTCGACTCCACCAGCCGCCAGCTCGATCCGCTGGTCGTGGGCCAGGAGCACTACGACACCGCGCGCAGCGTGCAGAGCACGCTGCAGCGCTACAAGGAACTGAAGGACATCATCGCGATCCTCGGCATGGACGAGCTGTCGGAAACCGACCGCCGTATCGTGGCCCGCGCGCGCAAGATCCAGCGCTTCCTGTCGCAGCCGTTCACCGTCGCGGAAGTGTTCACCGGCTCGCCCGGCAAGTACGTCGCGCTGAAGGACACCATCAGTGCGTTCAAGGCGATCGTCGCCGGTGAATACGACCACCTGCCCGAGCAGGCCTTCTACATGGTCGGCACCATCGACGAGGCGGTCGAAAAGGCGAAGAAACTGCAGTAACGGATTGCATCAGAAGGGGAAGGGGGCATTATGGCCATGACCATGCACGTCGACATCGTGAGCGCGGAGGAAGAGATCTTTTCCGGTCCGGCCGAGATGGTGTTCGCCCCGGCAGTGATGGGCGAGGTCGGCATACTGCCGCGTCATGCCCCGCTGCTGACCCAGCTCAAGCCCGGCGAGGTGCGCATCCGCACCGGCGGCGGCGAGGAACAGTTCTTCTATGTCTCCGGCGGCATGCTGGAGATCCAGCCCCACGTTGTCACCGTGCTGGCCGACACCGCCCTGCGCGCGAAGGACCTCGACGAGGCCGCGGCCCTGCAGGCCAAGGAACGCGCCGAGCAGGCCCTGCGCGACAAGAGCTCGGAATTCGAGTATGCCCGCGCCCAGTCGGAACTCGCCGAGGCGGTCGCCCAGCTGCAGGCCATCAAGAAACTGCGCGATAAAGCCGGGCGATAGACCGCCCGTTCCCGCCTCTCCGATCCAGATTGAAGCCTGGATGTTTTCCGCGGCCGGACCCGCGCCCGGGCGGCGTGGCCCGACTGTACGGCATGAACACCTCAATGCCGGCCGCGCGTCTGGGCCGTCTGCTGGGTTTGGGGCGCGATCTTGCGTAGAATAGCCGCATGTGGGCGATTTTCACGGGAACGCCGGCGGGCGACCACCGGTTTCAACGCGGCGGTATGCGCCATGCCGTTCCGCGCGGCTTCAATCTGTCATCCTGATTAAGTCTGCATGGGACTCAAGGTAATCATACTGGCGGCGGGCGGCGGGACCCGGATGCGCTCCGACCTGCCCAAGGTCCTGCATCCGCTCGGGGGCGTCCCATTGCTCGAGCATGTGGTGACGACGGCGTTCTCCCTCAACCCGGAGCGTGTTCTCGTCGTCTACGGGCACGGCGGCGGGCAGGTGCGCGCGCGGCTCGATGAGATACATGTCGACTGGGTGGAGCAGTCCGAGCAACTCGGCACGGGTCACGCGGTGCAGCAGGTGTTGCCGGCGCTGTCCGGCGAGGATACCGCTCTCGTGCTGTACGGTGATGTACCGCTGATCGAGGCGCGGACGCTGCAGCGGCTGCTTGCCGCCACCGGGCGCGGCGACCTCGCGCTCATCACAGCGCAACTGGAGGATCCGGCCGGCTACGGGCGCATCGTGCGCGATCAGGCGGGCAATGTCCTGCGCATCGTGGAGGATAAGGATGCGAGTGATGAAGAGCGCGCAATCCGCGAGATCAACACCGGCTTTCTCGCGGCCAGGGGCGGCGCGCTGCGGCGCTGGCTGGCCGGGCTGAAGAACTGCAATGCCCAGGGTGAGTTCTACCTGACCGACGTGATCGCGCGCGCGGTCGGCGAAGGCAGTGCCGTGCATACGGTGAGTCCGCGCGTTAACGAGGAGATCCTCGGCGTGAACAACCGGCTCCAGCTCGCGGCGCTCGAACGCTGGTATCAGCGTAGTCAGGCTGACCGCCTGATGCTGCAGGGCGTGACGCTGATCGATCCCGATCGCTTCGATCTGCGCGGCGAGCTGTCCGCCGGCCGCGACGTGGTCATCGACGCCGGCGTGGTGCTGACGGGGCGCGTTGCGCTCGGCGACAGGGTCTACATCGGGCCGTACAGCGTGATCCGCGATGCGAGTATCGGCACCGATACACGTGTGGAGTCCCATTGCGTGATCGAAGATGCCGATATCGGACCGGGTTGCCGCATCGGCCCCTTTGCGCGCCTGCGCCCGGAAACGGAAATCGACGGCGGTGCGCATATCGGCAATTTTGTCGAGGTGAAGAAATCCAGCATCGGCGCCGGCTCCAAGATCAATCACCTGAGCTACATCGGGGATACCACGATCGGGCGCGAGGTGAACGTCGGCGCCGGCACAATCACCTGCAACTACGACGGCGCCAACAAGCATCGCACCGAGATCGGCGACCGCGCCTTCATCGGCTCCGACACCCAGCTGGTGGCGCCGGTGAAAGTCGGCGCCGGGGCCACCATCGGCGCCGGTTCCACGATCGTGCGCGACGCACCGCCAGGGGAGCTGACTCTCAGCCGCACACGGCAGGAAACGCGCAAGGGATGGAAACGGCCGGTGAAGAAAGGCAGGGAGTGAGGTGTCAGGCGTGAGGCGTAAAGGTAAACGACCAAGGAGTAAGAATCGACTGATGTCTTCTGAACATTCAATAAATGCAGGTTGGGCTGAGGTACGAAACCCAACGGTCTACAGTCCGCGCTGGATTTCGCCATTCTCAGCCCAGCCAGCGCATACTCTGATGACCATGAGGCGACCCATCGGGTTTGACGCTTTACGCCTCACGCCTCACGCCTTACTCCTGCAGAGGTGGCTCTAGCATGTGCGGCATCGTCGGCGCCGTGGCGGGGCGCAACGTCGTTCCCATCCTGATCGAGGGGCTGAGCCGCCTCGAATATCGTGGCTATGATTCCGCGGGCGTGGCCGTGATCAACGGCGGCATCCGGCGCGTGCGCGCCGTCGGCCGCGTCGCCGACATGCAGAGCAAGGCGGTTGCCGAGGGACTGCAGGGCATGGTCGGCATCGGCCACACGCGCTGGGCGACCCACGGCGGCGTCACGGAGCCCAACGCGCATCCGCATATTTCACACGGCGTCATCGCCGTAGTCCACAACGGCATTATCGAGAACCACGACGAACATCGCCGGCGCCTGCAGTCCCTTGGTTACAGCTTCGAGTCGCAGACCGACACCGAGGTGATCGCGCATCTCGTCTACTTTCATTACAAGGAATGCAAAAATCTGTTCACCGCGACACAGCGCGCGGTCGGCGAGCTTGTCGGCGCCTTCGCGATCGGCGTGGTGGCGCTCGATTCCCCCGATACCATGACCTGCGCTCGCGTGGGTTGTCCGCTGCTCATCGGTATGGGCGAGGGCGAGAACTTCATCGCCTCGGACGTCTCCGCCGTCCTGTCCTGTACGCGCCGTGTGGTCTACCTCGAAGAGGGTGACGTGGCGGAGATCACCCGCGACCGCGTCACCATCGTCGACAGTAGCGGGGTGAAGGTCGAGCGACCGGTGCACGTGAGCAACGTCTCGCTCGCCTCAATGGAACTGGGGCCCTACAGCCACTTCATGCAGAAAGAGATCCACGAACAGCCGCGCGCGCTCACCGACACGATCGAGCCTGTCGTCACGGGGCAGGGTTTTGATCCGGCGCTGTTCGGAGCCGAGGCCGTGGATGTCTTCCGGGACATTCACGGCGTCCTCATCCTGGCGGCGGGCACGAGCTATTACGCGGGGCTGACCGCGAAATACTGGATCGAGGCCATCGCCGGAGTGCCGGTCACGGTGGAGATCGCGAGCGAGTTCCGTTACCGCGTGTCGGTCCCGGACCCGAGGCAGCTTGTCGTCACCATCTCCCAGTCGGGCGAGACGCTGGACACGATGGAGGCGCTCAAACACGCCAAGTCGCTCGGTCAGCGCCAGACGCTGTCGATCTGCAACGTGCAGGAGAGCGCCATCCCGCGCGCATCAAGGCTGGTATTCTACACCCGCGCCGGGGCAGAGATCGGCGTGGCCTCAACCAAGGCCTTCACGACCCAGCTCGCCGCGTTGTTCACGCTGGCGGTCACGCTTGCGCGGGTGCGCGGGCGGCTCGCGCCGGAGCAGGAGGCCGGCTACATCGATGCGCTGCGCCACCTGCCCGGCAGTGTGCAGCACGCGCTCAACCTTGAGCCGCAGGTCGCCGAGTGGGCCCGCGGTTTCGCGCCGCGCCATCATGCACTGTTCCTCGGGCGCGGCATCCACTATCCGATCGCCCTTGAGGGCGCGCTCAAGCTGAAGGAGATTTCCTACATCCACGCCGAGGCCTATCCCGCCGGTGAATTGAAGCACGGCCCGCTGGCCCTGGTAGACAGTGACATGCCGGTGGTCGTGATCGCGCCGAATGACGCGCTGCTGGAAAAGGTGAAATCGAACATGCAGGAGGTGCGCGCGCGCGGCGGTGAGCTGTTCGTGTTCGCCGACCTGGACAGCCATTTTGCCGAGAGCGAAGGCGTGCACGTCATCCGCACCCCGCGCCACGTCGGGATCCTCTCACCGATCGTGCATGTCATTCCGGTGCAGATGCTCGCGTATCACACGGCGCTGCAGAAGGGCACCGACGTCGACAAGCCGCGCAACCTCGCGAAATCGGTGACCGTGGAGTAAGTCACCACCTGACAGGTTCCATGGCCTTGCATGGCATGGGTCCGCTTATCCGAACGGCGTTGGCTGATGTGACCAGGTTACGGTAGAACGGCTGTGGCACCAGTTGTAGACTGTGCCGATAAACAGGTCAAGCCATCACTTACGCGAAGGATATTATGGATCTTAATAAGGCTATCGAAGTGCATATGGACTGGAAGGGGAGGTTCGGGAGCGCTATCGCCGAACGGGAAACACTGGATGTTTCGGTGATCGCCCGAGATGATTGCTGTGATCTTGGGCACTGGCTACATGGTGCCGCGAACGATAAGTATGCCACCTTCAAATCCTATACGACATGCGTGGATAATCATGCTGCTTTTCATGTCGAGGCAGGCAAGGTGGCGCAGACGATCAACGCAGAAAAGTACGCTGATGCCGAAGCCATGTTGAATGCAGGCACGCCGTACTCTGCGGCCTCCACAGCGGTGTGCATCGCCATAATGCGATTGAAAAACGAAATCTCGAATGGATAAACGGATGGCCGCATACAATCGCCGGCGCTGCTGCATAAGTCTTCTTCACATCTCTTTCCTCAATATTACGCGATCCCTTGCAGAACGAGACGTCCGGCCTGGACAATAATCTCGTCGCTTCAGGGAACTATCCCCCGCCAAGTCCCGTCTACAGGAATGTAGCCAATTCCAGTATCAGCATCGACACAGTAATACCCGGTGTCTGACCCACCACCTGGGGACAGCGCCGGCGCAAGGAAGAAGCGGGATAGGGATGCCAGCCGCCCTCCGCATGCCTGGTCCGGGTTTCCCCTTGTGGTCCGGGCAGTTTGCGAATCGGCGTCGAGATACAGGAGGGATTCGCATGCAGAAGAGGCCGGCCGTGCTCCTGTCCGCCGGTATGCCGCGATCCGGAAGCACCTGGATGTTCAATGCCCTGCGCCTGCTGCTGCAGGGCTATCCCATGGTCTTCTCGCGGGTCGGGTCGGGATGGATCCAGGATCTGTCCAGATTGAGCGACAATCCGTTCATCCTGTTGAAGCTGCACTTCCACGTGACTCCTATCGCCGATTGCGCCCGCGCAATCTTCTATTCCTATCGGGATATCCGCGACGCGGTGGCCAGCCAGCAGCGCAGATTCGGCGGACCGGCGGAAATGGCATGGGTGGACGAGTATGTCCGGAGCCACGAGATGTGGATGCGTTGCGCCGATTACACCATGAAGTACGAACACATGTTGCATGACAAGGGCGGCATTATCGCGGATTTGATGGAGACGATACGAATAAAGTTTATGTTGTCGCCGCAAACCGGGGCTCCGGCGTCGAGTGCCGCAGAGATCATTCATGAGATCGAGGGGATGAGCTATGACTCGCCCGGCCCCAGGAATCCGTATTATCACGAGGTCAATCTGTTTCATCCCGACCACATCACGGATGGGCGCGCCGGTTCCTGGAAAGGTTCTCTTGATCCGGAATTGTCCGCCGCCATCATGGATAAATATCGCTGGTGGTTCGAAAAATATGGCTATGATCCAATAGAGGGAAACAGGTCCACCGCTGCTGCGTACCAGGTCACCATGGCCTGATACCATTGTCTGATATTGGAATTAGATCTTTACTACTAGTAGTGCTATCGGATATCCCTAGTACGTAATTCGAACAGTATTTCCAGTTTTATCATTCATCCTCTCGATACGATCTGCCGTGCCGCGTGATTCGGCGCTAGTGCCACTATCTCTTCTGCGCGTCCATCGCCGTGTACAGACTGGAGGCGTTTGCGCGTCTTCCGGTCCATTCATCCGGACGTCATCCAATCTTCATCGGATTGTCATCGGGCTTTGCTAGTGTGGTGTTGGTCGGCAGGACCGGTGAAGGCGTAATGGCCCATCGCCGGAGAGCCGGCATCGATGCGGACGGCGGCATTGTGATGCGGCAGGAACACAGGCTGCGCAGGCTTTAGACGGCCTGAATCCGTCAGTATTTACCGGAACATTATTAAGGAGCGAGGGGATGCCCGGATCGCTCAGGTACAGGCATCCCATATCCTCGCCAAAATTCAAAATGAGGAGACTCACATGAGCAGCAAGCTGCACCCCGACAGCAAGGTTGTCACAGCCGAGATCAAGTCCAGCAATGCATCCGGTAACGAATCCATCCACGATCTTATCGATCAGTACAAGCTCAATCGCCGCAGTTTCCTCAAGACGTCCCTCGGCGCGACCGCCGGTGCGGGCGCAGCTGCGGTACTGGGCGGAAATCTCGTGGACAGCGTCATCAATTATGCCGAGGCTGGCCACGTACCGATGGGCAGCATCGGGTTTTCCTCCGTTCCGGCCAACATCATACCGATGACCGATGGCGTCACCGTGCCGAACGGCTACAGTGCCGGCGTGCTGGTGTCCTGGGGCGATTCCCTGACCCTGGCCCCGCACTGGGATCCCGCCGGCGCCATGGACGAGGAGACCCAGCTGCACAGCTACGGCGCCCATACCGACGGCATGCACTACTTCCCGTTTCCGGGCGCGCTGGGCAATATCCGCGGTCTGCTCGTGACCAACAGTGAATACTGCGACCCCCCGCTGGTCAACAACATCACGCCCGCAGCGGACTATGCCACGGCGGCCCTCACCCTGGACATGGTGCGTGCCCAGCAGGCGGCCCATGGAGTCAATGTCGTTGCCGTCGGCAAGGATCTGATCGGACGCGACCGCGGTGAGTGGAAGGTCGTTCGCTATTCGCCCTTCAACCGTCGCATCACCGGCAACACTCCGTGCAGGATCAGCGGCCCGGCCGCCGGCCACACACTGATGAAGACGTCCGCCGATCCCTCCGGCCGCCGTGTGCTTGGCACACTGAACAATTGTGCGCATGGCTACACGCCATGGGGTACCTATCTGACCTGTGAGGAGAACTGGAACGGCTATTTCTCCAACGAGACCGGTGATGTCGAGGGCGTAGACGATCTGGACCAGAAGCAGACCATCGTCAAGGGCCAGACCCGTTACGGGGTGGTCAAGGGCGGATTCGGCTACCGTTGGCACGAGGTGGATGAGCGCTTCCGCGCCGATCTGCACCCCAACGAGGTCAACCGTTTTGGCTGGGTGGTGGAGATCGATCCCTTCGACCCAGACAGCACTCCGGTCAAGCGCACCGCGCTTGGCCGCTTCAAGCACGAAGGCGCCGAAGTCATGGTGGATGACAGGAATCGCGTGGCGGTGTACATGGGCGACGACGAGCGCAATGAATACGTCTACAAGTTCGTCTGCGCCAGGAAGTACAACTCCCGTAATCAGAAGGCGAACCGCGATCTGCTCGACGACGGCATTCTGTACGTTGCCCGGTTCAATGCGGACGGCAGCGGCGAGTGGCTGCCGCTGGCATGGGGCCAGAACGGCCTGACGCCGGAGAACGGTTTCGCCGACCAGGGTGAGGTGTTGATCAAGTGCCGCCAGGCGGCCGACCGCCTCGGTGCCACCATGATGGACCGGCCCGAGTGGGGCGCGGCACACCCGGTGACGCGCGAGATATACATGACGCTGACCAACAACAGCCGCCGCGGCAACACACCGGTTTCCAGCAACAATCCGGACGGTACCAGCAACGCTGCCAGCGCTAACCCGCCGGTGGACGCCGCCAACCCGCGGCCCGACAACGACTTTGGCCACATCATCCGCTGGCGGGATGCCAATGGCCGGGCCGATGCTACTACCTTCGCGTGGGATCTGTTCGTGCAGTGCGGCGACAAGTCCACCAGCAAGACGCTGGGCGGCAGCTATACCCCCGGAGAATTTGGCGGCCAGAGCATCGGCTACCATGGCAATATCAACGGCGACGATTACGGTGCGCCGGACGGCCTGTGGTTCGATCGCAACGGCCGTCTGTGGATCCAGACCGACCAGGTCGGCAACGCTACTGGCGACTGGGTGAATATCGGCGGCAACGTCATGATGTGCGCCGACCCGGTCACCGGCGAGACGCGCCGCTTCCTCACCAGCCCCAAGAACTGCGAGGTCACCGGTGTGACCGGCACGCCGGACGGCAAGACGATGTTCGTCGGCATCCAGCATCCGGGCGAGGACTGGGTGACCACCTTCACCGACAATTCCACCTGGCCTGACAGCGGCATCAACGGTTCCACCACGGCGAGTACGCAGGTGGTGTTCAAACCGCGTTCCTCGGTGGTCGTGATCAGCAAGAACAACGGCGGCGTGATCGGGACCTGAGGCAGGAGGTATCCGAGTAACGGCCGAGATACGTCGTTTGGCATCAGGAACCGGCCCCGTTGATACGGGGCCGGTTTTTTTTGCGCGCTATCCATGCCGGATCTTGACTCAATCCCCCGATGGTTCTGTCGCACCACAGCTGATATTGTCAGGGCCGGGGTGACGAGTAAGTCGACCAATACTTATTTATATGAAACGAGCCCCTACATAACCAGCGCCCGTGCCGCCTGAATACCCGGATAGAATGATGTTAATCGACTGTATTTAATATTTATATTTAATTGTTTTGGCTAAAATAGTTTTGTTCAAATATAATAGCCGCATGAGCGACGCAAATGAGCACACCCAACCGGTGCCCACACAGGCCGAGGCGCCAGCCGCCGATAGCCGGGAGGAGCGGGCGCGGATGATCCTGCAGACGTTGCGCATCGTCGTTCGTTCCGTGCAGGCGCATTCGCGCTGGGTCGAAAAGCAGTGCGGGGTCAGTGCGACCCAGTTATGGGCCTTATGGGAGCTGTTCGCCGAACCAGGCCGGAGCCTGGCCCAGCTCGGCGCCGCGCTTTCCATCCATCCTTCGACGGCCTCCAATCTGGTCGACAAGCTGAGAAAAAAGAGGCTGGTCAGGAAACAGCGCAGCGGCCCCGACCAGCGCGTGGTGCGCCTCTATATCACCCCTGCCGGGTCCGAACTGCTGGCGCTGGCACCCCGTCCCGCGCAAGGTGCGCTCATCGATGCCCTGCGCCGACTGCCCGATCAGTCGCTGATGCAGATCGGGGATGGCCTCGCCGATCTGCTCGCGGCGATGAGGATCAAGGATACATCCGCGGCGCTGCAGCCCCTGTCGGAATCAGGCCTGGATTCCGATCCGGGTGCTTGAGTCCGGCGGGTTTTTGTCGCAAGTCGATCCGGACACATGGTGGCTCATGAAGACAGCGACTGATCTCCGCTGGTATATCGACCTCACGGCCTCGAAGTCGCTGCAGCAGATATACGCAGGGCACCAGCTGATGACGAACCCGGAGTTCACGCGCCTGCCCAGCGAGCATGCGCCCCACCATGCGGGACTGGGGGATGGACCTCGCCGCGCTCAATCGTAATGAAGATCGTCCAACCCGTCTCGTTGTAGTCGCGCTGAGACGCGGACAGCCGGTCTTCGACATCCTGCCAGATCGCACGTATCGCGAAAGCCTGGAGCGATGTGAGGCTGAGCACCATGCCTAACGGCGACGGCAGTCTCTACATCGTTCTGCTCAGCATCCACGGCCTGATCCGCGGACACAATCTCGAACTCGGGCGCGATGCCGATACGGGGGGGCAGATCAAGTACGTCCTGGAGCTGATGCGCTCGCTGGCGCAGCATCCCGCTGTCGGTCGCGTCGATCTGTTCACACGCCAGATCCATGATGCAAAGATCGATTCTGATTACTCCGTTCCGCTGGAACAGGTCGGCCCCGATGCGTTTATCGTGCGCCTGGCCTGCGGACCGCGCCGTTATCTACGCAAGGAGGTGCTATGGCCACACCTCGATACGTTCGCCGATCAGGCGCTCAAACACATCCGGCGCGTGCGGCGAGTGCCCGACGTGATCCACGCCCACTATGCCGATGCCGGCTATGTCGGCGTGCAGCTCTCCGGCCTGCTCGAGGCGCCGCTGGTCTTCACAGGCCACTCGCTCGGACATGTCAAGCGCGAGCGCCTGCTGGAAAAGGGCCTGCGGTCTGAGACGATCGAGGGTCAGTATCACATAAGCCAGCGCATCGAGGCCGAAAACATCGCGCTCGACAATGCCGCATTCGTGGTGGCGAGCACGCAGCAGGAAGTGGAGGTCCAGTACAGCCGCTACGACAATTACCAGCCCGGGCGCATGGTGGTCATCCCCCCCGGCATAGATCTGGAGCGCTTCCATCCGCCAGCGCCTGGCGCGAATGACCCTGCGATCCGGCGCCAGGTCGCGCGGTTCCTGAGCGAGCCGTTCAGGCCGGTCATCCTCGCCCTGGCGCGTCCGGATCCGCGCAAGAACCTGGCCGGATTGATACGTGCCTACGCGGAGACCCCCGGCCTGCGCGATCTCGCCAATCTGGTACTGATCGCCGGCACCCGTGCCGACGTGCTGGCGATGGAAAAGGGACCGCGGCGTGTGTTGAGCGAAATCATGTTTCTGATCGATCGCTATGATCTCTACGGCCACATCGCCTATCCCAAGCAGCATCAGCCCGAGGATGTGCCTGAACTCTATCGCTGGGCGGCGAAGAGCCGGGGCGTGTTCGTCAATCCGGCACTGACCGAGCCGTTCGGCCTGACGCTGCTCGAAGCTGCAGCCAGCGGTCTCCCGATCGTCGCGACCCGCGACGGGGGGCCGCGCGACATCGTCAAGTACTGCCGCAACGGCCTTCTGGTCGATTCGCTTGACACCGCGCAGCTCGGCGAGGCCCTGCTCGACGCGCTGCGCAATCGACGCCGCTGGCGCCGCTGGTCACGTGCCGGGATCGCCGGGACCAAGCGTCATTTTTCCTGGCAGGGCCATGTGATCACCTATCTAAAGGAAATCGAGCGGGTCCTGGGGCCCGAGCGGGCCAGCAGGCATCGTATCTCCTCCACACTAAAGAGCAAACTGCCCGTATGTGACCGCATCCTGGTGTGTGACATCGACAACACATTGATCGGTGACCGCGCGGCACTGAAAGTGCTGCTGCAGCAGATTGATGCAGCGCCGGGGCGCATTGGATTCGGCATTGCCACTGGCCGCCGCCTCGACAGCGCAGTGAAGGTGCTGCGCGAATGGGGTGTGCCAGACCCCGATTTCTTTATCACTGCCGCCGGCAGCGAGATCCATTACGGGCCAAAGCGGATAGATGACGACAGCTGGTTCCGCCACATCGACTACCTGTGGGAGCCGGAGCTCGTGCGCAGGGTCCTGCGCGATATACCCGGGCTCAGGATGCAGCCGAAAGATGAGCAGCGCCAGTACAAGATCAGCTATTACCTCGATCCGCAGCGTGCACCCGGGCCGCGCGATCTGGTTCGCCATCTCCGCCGGCTCGACGTACATGTCAACGTCATCTACTCGCACCACGCGTTTCTCGATCTGCTGCCTGTGCGTGCATCGAAAGGCGCTGCAGTGCGCTATTTCGCGGACAAGTGGGGCATACCATTCAACAACATCCTGGCGGCCGGGGATTCCGGAAACGACGAAGAAATGCTGTCCGGTGCGACGCTTGGCGTGGTAGTCGGCAATCACAGTGCGGAGCTCGAACGGCTGCGCGGTCACGATCGGGTCTATTTCGCGGATGGACGGCATGCCTGGGGTATTCTCGAAGGCATAGAACATTACGATTTCCTCGGCAGCCTGCGCGGGCGCACCCGGGATAAGGTAAAGGAGGGTGTCGCGGATGAGTGATGCGGCCCCTGGTCGGGATGCCTGAGACATGGCGACCATGCTCGATACCTATGTGAAGGAGCAGCGCGAGGCCGCGCTTCTGTTGCTGCGCCGCCTGCTCGGATACGGCAAGCCGTTCCTGCTGCGCTCCGAGATTCTCGATGAATGCCGGGCGCTGTGCGTGGAGCACCCTGGGCTGGGACTGGATCGGACACCGCTCTATGGCGCCATGCGCTCAGCGCAGGAGGCGGCCGTTGACGGGGCGTGGATCTATCTCGCGTTACGTCCTTACATCGCCTGTTGGCAGTACTATCGCATCCACGCCGAGTCGCTCGACGCCGCCGCGGTTGGCGTTGAGGACTTCCTCGCGTTCAAGGAGCGGCTGGTGAACGGCGCAAAAGCGGGGGATCCGTGGACGATCGAGTTCGATATCGAGCCGTTCAGTCGTGAGTTTCCCCGCTTGCGGGAATCGCGCTCGATCGGACGTGGTGTGGAATTTCTCAACCGCCGCCTGTCGAGCGAGCTCTTTCAGGAGGGCGGTGAAGGAAATCAGCATCTCCATGATTTCCTCTCCGTGCATCAGATCCAGGGCCGCCAGCTCATGCTTAACGACCGTGTTCGCACCGTGGCAGATCTGCGCCGCAACTTGCGCCATGCCGAGACGTATCTGGCGGGGCAGCCGCAGGACGCGGAGTGGGGCGATGTGGCGCACTCCATGCAGGGACTCGGCTTCGAGCCAGGCTGGGGGCGTACTGTGGTGCGCATGCGCGTCATGCTGTCCTTGCTGACCGACATCCTCGAGGCGCCGGATCCCGGCAATCTCGAGCGATTCCTCAGTGGTATCCCGATGATCTTCAATCTGGTTATCCTGACCCCGCACGGGTATTTCGCGCAGGCTAATGTGCTCGGCCTGCCGGACACCGGCGGCCAGGTCGTCTATATCCTGGACCAGGTGCGGGCGCTTGAGAAGGAGATGAGGCGCCGTCTCACCGAGCAGGGACTCGATATCGACCCGCAGATACTGGTAGTGACGCGGCTGATCCCGGAGGCGCGCGGAACCACCTGCGACCAGCGCATCGAGCCGGTGATCGGTACCGAGCATGCACGCATTTTACGCGTACCGTTTCGAAATCCGGAAGGAGGCGTCGTGCCACACTGGATCTCGCGTTTCGAGGTTTGGCCGTACCTGGAGCAGTTCGCCATCGATGTCGAGAAGGAGATTCTGGGCGTTCTCGCCGGACGTCCCGACCTGATCATCGGGAATTATTCGGACGGCAACCTGGTTGCGACCCTGCTCGCACACCGCCTGCGCGTGACGCAGTGCAATATCGCGCATGCACTCGAGAAACCGAAGTACATCATGTCTGATCTTTACTGGCGTGCGAATGACGAGCAGTATCATTTCGCCTGCCAGTTCACCGCCGACCTGATTGCGATGAACGCCGCAGATTTCATCATTACCAGCACCTATCAGGAAATCGCTGGCAACGAAGACAGCGTGGGCCAGTACGAAAGCTACGGTGCGTACACACTGCCCGGTCTTTACCGCGTCGTGAAGGGCATAGAGATGTTCGATCCCAAGTTCAACATCGTCTCACCGGGCGTGGACTCCGAGGTTTACTTCCCATACAGCGAAGACACGCGGCGCCTGCGCATGCTGCACGAGGAGATAGATGCGCTCATCTATGGCGGAGACCCGCGTCCCGACGCGCGCGGCGTTATTCGCGATCATGGCAGACCGCTGCTGTTCTCGATGGCCCGTCTCGACCGCATCAAGAATATTACCGGACTGGTGGAATGGTTCGGAACTAATCCCGAGCTGCGTGCGACGACCAATCTACTCATTGTTGCCGGTCATGTCGACGCCGGACGCTCGGCAGATCGGGAGGAACAGTCGCAGATCGAGCGCATGCATGAACTGTTCGACCGCTATCAGCTCGACGGCGAGGTGCGCTGGCTCGGTCTTCAGCTCGAAAAGAACCTTGCCGGAGAACTGTACCGCCGCGTGGCCGACAGCCGCGGCGCATTCGTACAGCCGGCGCTGTTCGAGGCCTTCGGCCTCACCGTGATTGAAGCGATGAGTGCGGGTCTGCCAACCTTCGCCACACGCTACGGCGGCCCTCTGGAGATCATCCAGGACCACATTTCCGGCTTCCACATCGATCCCAACCACGGCGTGCAGGCGGCGGCGATCATCGCGGAATTCTTCGCCCGCGCCAAAGGGGAGGCTGGCTACTGGGAGCGCATTTCGGCTCAAGCGCTGGAGCGCGTGCGCAAGCACTACACTTGGGCGCTTTATGCCGAACGCATGATGACGCTTTCGCGCACCTATGGATTCTGGAAATACGTTACCAACCTGGAGCGGGGCGAGACGCGGCGTTATCTCGAGATGTTCTACGGTTTGCAATACCGGCACCTCGCCGAACAGGTGCGACCGCCGGGCTGAACCGGTCGCGCCGCCTTCAGAAGCGATAATTCAGGCTGCCGAAGATGCGCGCCTCGTCTCCCTCCGCGCCTTCCGCCGACACAGGACGTGTCAACGGCTTGGCCAGTTCTGCTGTAAGGGAAAGTGCTGCGATGTGCGCGCGTGCGCCGAGGCCGGCCGATGCGGCGGAGGCGCGTGCGTCTATATTCTCACGCCCGTGTTGCCACACCGCGCCGAGGTCGTAGAACGCGTACGGCGCGAAGCGCCAGCTACGCCACGCCGGGCCGTCGCGTTCGGCCAGCTCCATTCGGCCGGCGAGGGCGTGATCACCGGTCAACTCAGAGGGATCGTAGGCGCGTCCGAACAGAGGCCCGCCGATGCTGTAGCGCTCGGACGATGGCAGTTCATCGCGCGCGTACTGCCCGTCAAGCTGGGCGCTGAGATCCCACTGTCTGCCGAGCCGATATCTTCCACCGTAACCGAGGTTCAACTTCGTGTAACCAGGCGTCCCGACGCCCATGCCGAGGACTGTATCGATCACGCTGGTGTCGCCGAGGGCCAGTCCGCGGCTGATCGACGCGGTCAGTGAATGGGTCGCGCCCCGTTCGTCAATCCATCCATGGCGGTAATTTAGATTCAAGCCGGTCAGCTTGTCTTCCAGCCGTTTGGCGCCATCGAGATCCGTCCGTGAATGATAGCGGTTGAGATAAACGCCCAGGGTCCTCTCCGCAATGCTCGTGCGCAGCAGGCGATAACTCAGGCCTAAGCGATAACGGCTGTTCTCGATGTGCGCGTCGCGCAGTTCAAGGCTTCCGCCCGGATCAGAGCCGACCCGGGTCACGCTCGCCTGCAGGCGCAGTCCGTCGTACGGCAGCAGCCATTCGGTCGCGGCGTCGATGTAGGTCAGTTCGCTGGTCTGCGCCGCCGTGGCCAGCCTCAGCTGATACGATTCATGGTGCCGCGTCAGGTTGTAGGCGCGCAGCGCTAGGATGCCCTGTATCGGTCCGATGAATTCGCTGCCGCGGTTGTCGATGTTGAGGCTCCCGTCGAGATGCCGCCGCTCGAGCGGGAGCAGGAGTTCGTAGGCGCCCGCCTGCCCGGTGACCGCGCGCACCTGAGGGCGCACGCTGAGCCCGGGCAGGGTGCCGATCTTGATTACCGCCGCGGTGAGCAGCTCTTTGCGCACCGGTCGTTGCCGCATGACCGGCTCCAGCCATTGCGTAATCAGTGGGTCGGGCGGGCTGACCAAACCGGGACTGCTCCAGCCGGCAAAATAACCCTCGAGCACACGGATGCGCACGATGCCGTATTGAATATCCTGCGCCGGCAGGAAGGCGCTGGAGAGAAAGTAGCCGTCGTTCTGATAATGGCGAGTGATCGCCTCGGCGATGCCACGCAGGGTGGATACAGTGACCCGTGTGCCGAGGTCTACCTGGTAGTACGGCAGGAAATCCAGTGCCGGATAGACGGTGGCGCCCTCAATCAGCACGCCGGCCAGCACGAGGGATTGCTCCGCCAGTTCGGAGTCCGCCGCTGTCGCTGTCCCCGCCACGGAAGGCGCAACGGGGTCTGGCGCCGGGCGATTCTCGATCTGGCGCTCGATCTGGTCGGGTTTCAGCCTTTCCAGCGGGGTACTGGCGGCATGTGCGGCGGCCGGCGAGAGGAGAAACAGTACTATCAATATAAAAATCATTGGATTGCGTCGGCCGCTCACTCATATTGGATAGGCATGGCAATTCCTTATCGTTTCACTCAAGAATATCTTGAGCCCGCCGCTACACTTTGGCGACCGTTCACTTGAGCCACGCCGTAAGACTGGGCCAAGCCTGGGGGGGTATCGATTAAAAAACATATCAATCATGAGGTTGACATGCCCATATCGTACACTCGGCTACTCCTGCTCTCCCTCCTTTTCTGTGTCAGTCTGATGCTGTCTCCCGCCGGGGCGGCAGCGACTGCCTTAACCTGGTCGATCCACGAAATCTCAGGAGAGGTACATATACAGGACGCCACCGGGCAGGTGGTGGCAGGTGTGTCGGGCTTGGCGCTGTCACCGCCGTTCATGGCGCAGACCGGCGACGACGGACGGTTGGTGCTCGGGCACGGCCGTGATCGTGTGACGGTGGTCTCCGGGACACGATTCGAGGTATCCGAGCCGCGGTCCTCGAATGGTGGTCTCATCGATCGTGTATTTCAGTCATTGGGTTCGATGCTATATCAGATAGAGCAGCGTATGCAGGGCGGCTTTGAGGTGGAGACCCCGTACCTCGTCTCGGTGGTCAAGGGTACGACCTTCAATATACTGGTCACGGCGGACGCGAGCACGGTGGCGCTGATGGAGGGACGCCTCGCGGTGCATACGCCGGACGGGAAATCGCGTTTGACCCTCGAACCGGGCCAGGCTGCGGTCAAGTCCAGGAATGACGAGCGCATCCTTCTGAAAGATCAACAGTCGCTGACGACGCCGATGACAGGGCCGATCCGCGTTGTGGACAGCACAGGGCCTGCGGGAGCTACCCGTGGCGAGATCGATATCGGTGTCGGTTCTATGAACCTCGACACTTCCCTGGATACGTCTGGTAGCGCAGCCGCAGAGCTCGAGACCGGCGCCACGACGGTGGGCGTCGATGCCGCGCTTCACGTTGGCGCTACACCGATGATCGACGTAGGCGACGGCGCTGTCAGTGTGAGCGAGACGGCCATCAGCCTGGATGCCGACGTTCCGGGCATCGACGTGGGTGCGGCCTCGATCAGCATGGGGGAAACTTCAATCGATCTGGGCGGCGCGCCGCAGATCGAGGTCGGAGAGATCTCCGTCGGCCTTGGTGCGACCTCCGTGGGCGACCTCGGCCTCGGCGCGACGTCCGTCGATTTGGGCGAGATATTCATCAGCGGTGACGCCGCGCCGGTGATTGATGTCAGCGAAACATCGGTCGAGATCGGCGAGGTCACTCTGGGAGACATCTCCACACCCGCCGCTGTAATGGGCGCCTCACTCAGCCTCGACCCCTCGACCGGTGCGGCGGCAACGGTGGATCTCGATCTGGGCGATACCCCGGTGGTGAGTCTGGACGTGATGGTCACTGACGTCACCGTTGACGTAGCACCAGAAGCAGTCGTGACCACGGTTAACGATGCCGTGTCCGATACTACGAACACAGCCGTCAATATCATCAGAAACCTGCCCGGTCTGTAATCTCCGATCCCGCGTCCCGGCGGGGACTGGCATGCGAGCATGAGCACACCGCGTACGAATGCCGCTGTCAGTCACCTGGCGAGGATTTTGCGTACTCCTATCGTCCTGGCGCTGGCCTTTACACTGTGCGCCACCACACTCGGGTGGCTGTGGCCGCTAGATCTGCGCCTGCAGGATTTGATCGCCGCGCTCGACCGAGATGTCGAGGAGAGCGATCTCGTGATCGTCGAAATCGACGCCCACAGCCTGCGGCGCCTGGACAGCTGGCCGTGGCCGAGACGCTACCACGCACAACTGCTGGACCGCCTCCGTGAAGCGGGTGTCGCCGACGTGTTCTACGACGTGGACTTCAGTGCGACCTCGGATCCCGTTGGAGACGCGTTGCTGGCGCAGGCTTTGTCATTCTTCACCCGTGAGCGCGTGATGATGCCGACATTTGTCCAGCCGGACCGCAGTCTGGAACAACATCGACTCATCGCCGTGATACCACTGCCGGAATTTCTTACTCGCAGTACGCAAGTGTCGGTTAATCTGCAGCCCGATGGCGACGGTCTCGTGCGACGCATCCAGGGATCATGGCGTATGGGCGAGGGTACAGCAGCGCTTGCCGGTGTGCTGATGAGCGGGAGAGAAGATTATCTCGGTCGCGAGGTCCGCATCGACTTCGGCATCGACCCTGCCAGTTTCGCGCGCTATTCCTTCGTGGATTTGCTGGATGGGAAGGTAGATACCAGAGAATTGAGCGGCAGGCACGTGATCGTCGGCGCGACCGCGATTGAGCTCGGCGACATCCTGCCCGTGCCGGTATATCGCGCTTTGCCAGGCGCGGTCGTACAGGCGATGGCCTATCAGACTCTGCGAAACGGCGGATTGCGAGCAGCACCCGGTGCGGTGAACCTGCTTGCCGTGGTTCTGCTGGCGCTAGCGATGGGCAGGATGCTGCACCGTGACAGCTGGCGTGGCGGACTCGTCTTTACAGTCTCGAGCCTGCTCGCGGTGTTGGGCACTTCGCTGTTACTGTACCAGGAATGGAATCTTCTCGTCGCAGTTGCGCCACTGTTCAGCCTGCTCGTACTTGGTTATGCCTTTACCCTTGTCACGCGCCTGGAACAACAGCATCTGCGCCTGCTGCTTCAGGCCTTCGACCTGCGACGCAAGGACGCAATGATGTCAGCCGTAGTGGATAACAGCATCGATGCGATTCTTACCTGTACCGAGCACGGAAGCATCGCCTCGGTCAATCCGGCGGCGCAACGCCTGTTCGGCGCGCCGGCAACTGGACTGATCGGCCGGCCGGTCGGAGAATGGATAGAATCGCTGCCGCCGGGTGCGATGGACCTGGAAGCGACGCCCATGGCTGCGCCGATCGGTGTCTTTGAAGGCCGCGCGCGCCGGGCGTACGGCGTCCGCTTTCCGGTCGAGCTCGCCTTGAGTCGCATGGATATGGAGGGCGAGAGTCTATATACAGTGTTCGTGCGCGACATCACCGAGCGCGTTGAACAGCGCAACTTGCTCGAATATCAGGCGATGCATGATGCCCTGACCGGCTTGGGAAACCGATATTATCTTGGGCGCCAGCTCGCACACATGCTGGACGGTGGGGCTGGGGACGGCTCTATCGCGCTATTGCTGATCGACCTGGACAAGTTCAAGGAGATCAACGACGCTCTCGGCCACAGCGTCGGCGACCAAATGCTCAGGCAGATCGCGCAACGCTTCACAGAATGCATGAATGAAGACGAAGATGCAGTGCTCGCCCGCATCGGCGGCGATGAGTTCGCGATTGTGCTGCGCGGCGGCGATGAGAACGGCATCGCTCTGTCCGAGAGTCTGCTGCGGGCCCTGCAGGCTCCATTTCCGGTGCGCGATATTGCGCTCGAGATCAGAGCCAGCATCGGGATAGCGCGCTATCCTGATCACGGCGACACGGCCGAGGCGCTGCTGCAGAACGCGGATACGGCAATGTACGCCGCCAAGCGCATGCACACTGGTGTGACCCTGTATCAGCCTGAGTTCGCTGTGAAAAACTCTTTGCGTATGCTGATCTCCACCGGGTTGCGTCCGGCGATCGACCAGGACCGCCTCGCAGTATTCTACCAACCGAAGATTGATGTCGCATCCGGTGCCGTCGTTGGGGCCGAGGCGCTGCTGCGCTGGGATCATCCGGAGAAGGGATTCATCAACCCGGAGGAGATCATCGAGGTGGCTGAGAACACCGGTCTGATCTGGCCGCTCACCGAGTGGACGCTGAAGTCAGCCGTTGCTAACGCACGCGACTGGCATCGGCGCGGTTATAAGATTCGGGTCGCGGTAAACCTATCCGCGCGTCTGCTGCAGGACATGATGCTGGTCGAAAAAGTCACCCGTTGTCTTGCCATCGACGCGAAGTGGGTAACGCTCGAGATCACCGAAAGCGCCATCATGGACGACCCGGAGACGGCATTGAAGAACGCGCGCGCACTGCAATCAGCCGGCATCCCGCTCTCGATAGACGACTTCGGCACCGGCTACTCCTCGCTGTCGTATCTGAAGATGTTACCGGCCTGCGAGTTGAAGATCGACAAATCCTTCGTTATGGACATGATGAAGGATTCGGGTGACGCACAGATCGTGCGCTCCACCGTCGAGCTTGCGCACAACCTCGGCCTCAAGGTCGTAGCAGAGGGGGTTGAATCGGGGCCTATCCTGCTCGCGTTGCGCGAGCTCGGCTGTGACATTGCTCAGGGCTATTACATTAGCCGCCCACTGCCTGCTCAGCAGATGATCGCTTGGCTGGCCGAGCACCACGGCCATGATTTGACCTCAACCGGCGGTACAGCGAGACTCTCGGCGCTTAAGTAGGATTCTGCTTTCAGGCTGTCACAAGCCTGGTTGGTGAGCAGGTTTTGTACACGACCCTCAGTCCAGGCACTTAAGTCCTTGAATTCCGGGTGCCAGATTGGCCGGCGTGTCGCACTCAGGTTGATTTGCCGTCCAGCCTGTCATATCCTGTGCCCCACATTAGTCCCCGTTGTACTTCACGCATTGCCATACTGCCGGCCCAGCAGACACCCTACGCGCCCTTAGCTCAGTTGGATAGAGCGTTGGATTCCGATTCCAAAGGTCAGAGGTTCGAATCCTCTAGGGCGCGCCATCTAATTATTCAGGCAATTACATAATTCAGATTCTCTGAATTATCTTTACTCGAGCGTCGACTGTTGAGTCAGAGGGAGATCAAGGGATCAACGATCAACAAAACGCAAGGCTTTATGCGCCAGTTGTATATCCGGAGGCGGGCTAAGCAGGAATATGCGTGAGATGGATTCCGTCCTTCCGCAGTTCGGATCTGAGGAAGGACGGAGCAATAAATTTTAGATTGTTCCGCTGACAATGGGCTCGAACGCCGTAATGCGGTCGATGGAGGCGGAGCTGCCGAGCCCATGGTTGGGGAAAAGGGTAGTGAAAGTTCCTTGCTCACCGTGCAGCGCCATGTAATTGAGAATCACGGTGTTAACCAGAAGATTCACGTTATTCGCTGCGGGGCTAGATGCGCTTTCCACCGATGCATCCGGACGGAAGTAGCCGATCTGCTGGTGGCGCGCCTGTTCGTCCGCTGTACCACCCATCAAGGTCGCTCGTCCCGCTGGATTGTAAACCAGGAAGAACGATGCCGCCGTAGATGAGTTGTCTCCGGTCCATACACCTTTTCCTCGGCCGTCGACGGAATTGTCAAGAGTGCCGTTGCTCGCGACCGAACCGTCGCTGAAGACATACATCATTAGCGGGACACCCACGCGCGCGGCATACTCGAGGCAGGCGCCCATGCAGCGTCCGGCACGCAGATCACGTAACTCGCCAGTGGAGCGGTCTCCGGTGTGATAGTCGTATCCGCCCATGGTGATGGTGCCGGCGCCGGAGTAGCCGTTGATGACCATCTTCATCACTGCAGCAGTCTTGCGAAACTCGCCGTCGCTGTTGAACTCAGCCTGGCTGAAGATGCCAGCCGGTCCCACGATGTCTGGATCGAGCTCCGGGTTGAGCGATGCGGGGTTACCAAAGCGGTCGGCCAGGTCTGCGGTTTTGACATAACCGCAGGTGACGAAATCCTTGACCGTGACATCGGTGGTCAGTTGTGTGTCGACCTTGGCCAGCTTCATCTCGCTGATACGTTCGATCGATTCCATCACCGCGACGGCATCGGACTGACTGAGGATGCTGGTCAGGTCTCCGGTATCGACCAGTCCGGTGACGTCCGAGGTGCGGTCTACTTTGGTGGGCCGCACTGTGGGATCGATCAGCATCGCCGGCGCCATGGAGTTGCCGCCGGAGTCGGAATTCTGTGATCCGATCAGTGTCACTAGGCTGCCATCAGCCCCGGACTTGTAGATGCCGTACATGGGATTATGCGGGTTGTTGCCGGTATCGTTGTCAGACAACGCCGGAATTACTGCACCGTTGATGTTTGCAACGCGCGTGCCCGCCTTCTCGAGGATACCGCGCAGGAAGGCGCTGTCGGTATGGAAGGCCAGACCCATGTCGCTATTGATGAAATCATTTGTACCGGTGCCTGGATTAACGAGCGGCGGGGTCATGTCGCCCGGGATGCCGAGCTTGCTGTAACTCTGTGTGCTCAAAAAGTCGAGCTGCCCGTTCTGCTTGCCGACCAGAACGTTTGAGCCGGCAATGTTGGCGCCGCCGGCGAGATCGAAGCAGATGAACGGGATCTTGCCCGCGCCCTGGGTAGCGATTCCACACGATGTTTTCAGTGTCTCGAGGTCGGACGACAGCGCGGCATAGGCGGCCCGCGGGTTGGCAAACAGGCTGAAGATCGATCCGCCGAGAGCCACACCGAGTCCGGCGCGGAATCCCTGCGCAATGAAGTCACGCCGTGTCATCGGACGCTTGTGATCGGGGTGGCGTAGCGGCTCATCCAGACCGAAGTGTTTGTGTTTTCTGGCCATGGTTACATCCTCGATAAATAATGCGGCACGTTCCGCGACGGTTCGGTGTGTCCCGCCGTGTGCCCGTTCGTGGTCAAAATCTGTTGAATCATGAAGCGCCCCGTTGACCTTATTGCACCAGCATGACTGCGCTGCCCAGCACGGCTGCGCAGCTCGCCTTGACGATATCGGCGGTGCGACCGGTGGTGTTGCAGGTCGGGCTGCCGCCGGTGGCGCAGGCGGTGAGTTGTGTCATCAGATTGTTCAACTCGCCCTTGATGTCGGCCGTGTCTGGCTGGCTCGCGAGCCCGGTGCCCATCATCTCGTCCAGCAGAGGATCCAGGATCTGATCGCGCTTGGTGGAGTTGTCGAATGCCGTGGCGGCGGAGGTACCGAAGTTGAAGCCCGGGAAGTAAACCGTGCGGTTAACCGTCCCCTGATTGTCGACCAGGGCGCCGCAATACTGGATTGCAAGCTGAGATACCGCCATCTGGTGCGCCGACAGGAAGCCCTCGATGTTTTCCACCGTCGGCAACTGCTGCTTGACCGTTTCGAAGGTGTCGGCGACGTCGCTTTGCGTCGGGCTGACATGGGTCACGGCCGCCATGGTGTGACTGATCTCCTCAAAGGTACGCAGCCCGATATCGGAGACCGGATCGGAATCCGCCGGATCGGGCAACTGCAGCGGCGCCGCTTCGGTGACGACATTGGTATGGCTGCCGAGTACCTCGAAGCTGAGGAAGAATTCATCCTCCTCCGGCCCCTTCTCCAGCGCGATTACCGTGCCGAGATCGGACAGCGCCTGGCCTGATGCTGCGCTGTACTGGTTGCTCGAGACAACCTCGGCCATGTTGCGGTAAGCCTGGCCGACCGCTGCCTCCTTGCCATTGATGCCGATGCGCATGCCGGCGATCGTGATGCCGTCCGGCTGGGCGTCCTCGTCCAGGCTGATGAAAGCCGGGCGATTGAACAGATAGCTGTAGCTGTCGAACTGGGCGACCTCGAACATGATGTAGCTGTCGGGCACATCGACCAGACCGCTCACGCTGAACAGCAGGTAGAACTTCTCGCCGACGCCGACCGCGAAATTCTGCTGGATCTGCTCTGCGCTGAGCGCGCGGTTGTGGATCGCGACCAGGCGCAGCTTGCCGGCCCAAGGGCGATCGCCGCTCGCCTCGTTGCCTAGCACGAAGGCGAAACTGTCATCCCAGTCGGACAGGTTGCCGCCGGCTGCGGAATCGACATCGTCGGTGAATACCCCGTTGACGTAGATGCGACGTCCGTTGGCGGGATCGAAGGTGATCACCACGTGCTGCTGCGTCGCTTGCAGATCCTCGTCGGCGTCCGCCGTCGACAACGCGGGCTCGCCGTCACCGTCGGTGGTGCTGCTGCGGTGCATGAAGTCGTAGTTGTACTGGGTCTGGCCGAGCGTGAAATTCCGCGCCTGGGTGCCGGCCGAATAGCTGATGACGCGCGCCGGGCCTTCCTGGGTGACGTTGGCGGGGACTGCCCAGGCCTCAATCGAGTATTCGCCCGTCTGCTGGATCATGTCGTGCAGTTTCTTGCTGGCGGTGGTCGAACCCTGCGCCTTGCCGTTGGTGAACTCGACGCCCCAGCCGCCGACCCAGCTGTAGCCTCCGCTCATGGTCAGGTTGAGTGCCGGTTCGACACCGCTGGTATCGTAGGCGATGTTGCTCTCGCCTGTTTTGAATTCATACAGCGCGATCACATTCGCCTCGTGCCGGCTGCCACCGCTGGCGACGATGCCGTCGGTGATTTTCAAGGCCTTACTCAGGATGAGCTGCGGGTCGACCGCGGTGACAGAGATCTGGTTGGCGAATGCGGTGATGGCGTTCTCCATCGCGGTGGCGTCGCTGTCGCATACAGTCCAGCAGTTATGGAACTCGTCGCGCAGACGCACTACCAGACGCGAATCTGCGGGCGTATCGAGATTGATCTTGGTCTTGACCGCCTCGTACGCGGCCGCGGCGTCGCTTACGGCGAAGTACGGCGACTGCGCGGTGGGTGAGGAATCGGTATGGCAGCCAGCGCAGTGCGCGGTCAGTAGCGGATGGACGGTGGCCGCGAACAGGGCGGAGTCCTCCGGAAAGCTCTTGCTCGCGCCCGGATCCATTAGCGGTGGCGCGGTAAGTGCGATCTGGCGCGTACTGGATACGGAGTCGCCTGCCCACGCCTCGATATATGCGGTGATAATTTCACCGCAGGCGCTGTCGCTCGCCAGCCAGCAGTTGTGCCCCCCCGCGACTTTTGTGACAAGGCGGGAATCGGCCGGTGAGGTCAGGTTGACTACTGTATTAACCTCTGCATACGCGAGGTTGACGTCGTCCTGGCGTACGAACATAGGCGTCTGTCCATCCGTGCCATGGCAACTGCCGCAACGGTTGTTAGCACTTAGGTTGTCCCAGACATTAAGCTTGAATGCCTGTACATCGGTCGTCGCAGGTGCCGGTCCGCTATATGCACCGGTTACGGTGTTACTCGTCACTGGATTGCT
Source organism: Gammaproteobacteria bacterium (assembly GCA_016712635.1). Classification (NCBI taxonomy): domain Bacteria; kingdom Pseudomonadati; phylum Pseudomonadota; class Gammaproteobacteria; species Gammaproteobacteria bacterium. The sequence goes on from JADJQS010000015.1 coordinate 158,817, forward strand.
TTCCGTGGAAGCGCCGCCGCCGCACGCCGTCAGGATGAATGCAAGGGTGATCATGGCGATAGTGTTGAGCAAACCGGCATGGTTGCGCATGAATCCAGTAAGCCTGCAGGCTTTGCAGGGTAGCGCGCTCATGACGAATCTCTTCTCGGAGTTCGACCGCAGATATTGATATGCAATATGGCTATTCACGATCAGTCCCCCATGCAGTAGACGGCGGCCTCGGCGAAAATCCGTTTCATGCTGTAGTTGTTCGCCTTGAATGAGGTCGTCAGGGAATCGATCTGGCTGCGGTCGGCGGCATCGACCGGGGTGCGCAGGCACATTGTCTTGAACACCTTCTTTGCCTGGCATCGGGCAAAGGCATCGCTGTTGGCCAGTTCCATACCGAGGGATTTCGCCCCACTGCCGCTGCCGGGCAAACTGCCGCTCCAGCCAAGTGCGGCATTCGGTCCGCTGCGCCAGTAGTTATCCCAGTGATCGTCAGTAGTAACGTAACCGTACTTGAAGTTATCGCTGTTGATCAGGTATTTGCCCTGCACACGCGTACCGGTTTCTGGATCGATAGTATCGGTGCCGTTGTACTCGATGCTGCTCGACGCATCATTGTAGTCGTAGTAGGCGAAGGCCTGAGCCATTGGATCCATGCCTGCGTGGCAGCCGACGCAGGCGTTCAGGAAGATGCGGCTGTCGCCGCCTGGACTTCGAGAGACATCTTGGCGGATGCGGTCCGGCGACCGCGTAGTGTCCTTGATGGGTTCGAGGTCGGTGCAAAGGTGATTCATCAGCGTAAAGCGGAACATCGCCCGGTTGGTTCCTGCGCTGAAAAAGGCCTGCGCCGCCGCGCGCGTGGTCATGATGCCCGCAGTGGCGGAGGCAGGCAGGTTTGTTTGTGCTGACTGGGTAGTCGCGGTCAGTTCCTCTTTGAGGTCGATGCCCTGACTTTCCATGGCTTCGTAGTGATTATTGTTGGTCATGGAGTAGGCAGGGAGCCCGAGGCCCGAAGCTCCCACGTAGAGCAGGTCGGCGGACAGCGCTGTATTGAAAGGCACATTGTCGCGGATCATGCCAATAACAGTAGCCGTGTAATCGTTGAGGGACGCGAAGACAGTCTGGTCTTCGTTGGTCCAAGGCGTGGCGAAGTTCTTCAGCGTCACGGTATAGAATGCGCTGTTTTCCATCGCCAGTTCAGCAGCATCAAGCGCATCGCCGCCTGCGATGCTTGTTTCCATCGCGTCCAGCACGGCCGCGCTGGGTGGAACGCCAGCGATGCGATCGTGCATGCGCTTGGCCTGTTCGCGCGGTCCGGCATAGGCGTTGGTGGCGGTGACCGCAATCAGACCGCAGGTCAGTAAGGCGCCTAGGGTTATTCTGGTCGTTACCCGATTGAAACGATTCATAAAATGTTCCCGCCAGTTCTCATATCGATTGTTTATCGGCACGGATAATCCACGCCGTACTGTATTGAATCCGGGTTGCGGAGCCGGTCACGCTGAGGGAGGAGGTAGTAGTTCTCGCGACGCCAACTCTTAACGTCTTGTCACATCTGTCTGATGTGCCGCCCACTTGTCATCCCAACCGTGCCGGGGCATTAACTGGAACCGCATATTAAGGTTACACGTCCAACACGGTGGAGACGTTCCCGCCGGCTACTGCTCTCACGCCGCCAATGTAGCGGAAATACCCGGCTAGATTTGGGAGCACTATCGCAAATCATGAAGAGGTACAGGGTGATAATGACGCAGTCTTGGCAAGAGGCTGGTCAGGTTGAACTATGTCACACATATGCCCTTTCGTGTCGTCAGAACCTCGATTGGCAGGTTTGATACGCCGATATAAGTGTGCGGCTTTGAAAAACAGTTGTATCAACAATAGGTTCTATGGGTGATACATAACTTGCTTGCCTTCGGTGAAGGCGAGTGGCGAATCGGAGTGACTCTCTTGCGTGATCTTATGAGACAGCGGTATCCAGTTCTGATCGGCCTTGTGGCACTGGTGCTCAGTGCCTGCGGCGGCGGCAGTCAAAGCGGCAGCGGGGCGGCAGTGGAAAATTTTCCTATAGCCTATGTCAAGCGCAGCGTAGATGTGGAGGCAATGGATCAGGTCGATGTGCGCAATCCACTGGAATTCAACGCTGGTTCAGATCTTTATGTGCGTGATCTTGCGGCACCCGGGGCCTCGGATCGTAACGTGACCCTCCGTGTGACCGGTGGCGAGGGCGACGTCAAGGATGTCGAGGCCGCCTTCGATGGCTCTAAGCTGATATTCGCCTTGCGGCTTCCCGAAATCGAAGGCGCCGACCCCGAGGATCAGCCGACCTGGAATATCTGGGAGTACGAGTTTGCCACCGACACCCTGAGCCGCGTCATCAGCTCTGACACCGTCGCCGAGGCAGGGCAGGATATGGCCCCGCATTATCTGCCTGATGGACGCATCGTGTTTTCTTCCACGCGCCAGCGCCAAGCCAGTGCCATCCTGCTCGACGAAGGCAAACCCCAGTTTGCGGCCCTGGACGAGGATCTGGACGATCCGGCCATGGTGCTGCACGTGATGAATGCCGACGGCAGTGATATCCACCAGATCTCCTTCAACCAGAGCCACGATCTCGACCCGGCCGTGTTGGACAGCGGGGAGATCGTATTCAGCCGATGGGATCATATGGGCGATCGTAACGCCGTCAGTCTGTATATGATCAGGCCGGATGGAACCGAACTGCAGCCTTTGTACGGCGTTAATAGTCACGATACTGGGACGAACGGCTCGACGGTACAGTTTCTGCAGCCGCGCCCGACACGGGGCGGGCAGATTATGAGTCTGCTGCTGCCGTTCACCGGCACGCGCGGTGGCGGCGATATCGTGCTGATGGATATCGATAACTATATCGACAATGAGCAGCCGGTAATCGCAAGTCAGGGCATACTGAACGGTCCGGGTCAGGTATCGGTCACCGCGAGCCAGGTGCGCACCGATGGCGAACCATCGCCGGGCGGGTATTTCAGCGCGGTCTATCCGCTGTGGGACGGGACCAACCGCGCCCTGGTGAGCTGGACCCTGTGCCGTCTGCTTGAGGACGACGTGATCGTGCCATGCACCGACGAGCGGCTCGCAGATCCCGAGGCGGAAGAGGCGCCTCCCCTCTACGGTATCTACGTGCTGGATATGGATGACAATACCCAGCGTCCCCTGGTGCAACCGCAAGAAGGGATTATGTACACCGATGTTGTCGCGATGCAGCCGCGTTCCCTCCCGGATATCCTGCTCGACAAGCAGAGCGGGGTAGAACTGGACGCCGAACTGGCTGACGAGGGTGCCGGCATCCTCGACATCCGCACGGTGTACGATTTCGATGGTGTCTTCAACAATCTCAACTCGGGTGCCGTGAGTATTGCAGCGCTGGCTGATCCGACACAGACCCTTGCCGCAGAGCGTCCGGCGCGGTTTCTGCGCGTGGTCAAGTCCGTAGGGATTCCTGACGAGGATGTAAGGGAGATACCCAATACAGCTTTCGGCCGCAGCGCCCAGCAAAAGATGCGGGAGATCGTCGCTTACGCGCCGATCGAGCCGGATGGTTCGGTCAGGATCAAAGTCCCGGGGAATGTTCCGCTTGCCCTCAGTGTACTCGACGGCGACGGACGCCGCATCGGGTCGCGCCATCAGTACTGGGTCCAGGTTCGCCCGGGCGAGACGGTTATGTGTAACGGATGCCATAGTTCGACCAGCGAAGCCGGGCACGGTCACGCACAGGGGCCGGCGACGATCTATGCCGGAGCCACCGCGACCGGCGTGCCGTTTCCGAATACCGAAGCCGCGTTCTTCACGGATTTCGCAGAGACCATGGCACGTACGCGCACACGTGTCGACGCCAGCGCATTGCAGCCGAGTGTCGACATCGTGTATGACGACGTGTGGACGGACGAGTCCGCTGCCGGACGCGCAAAGGATACGAGCTTCGCCTGGCGGTACGCCGATCTCGCCACGCCCGCGCCGGTGAGCCCGGAATGCCAGGCCGCCTGGAGCAGTCTGTGCCGCATAGTCATCAATTACGAGGGCCACATTCATCCACTGTGGTCCAGAGACCGCGGCGCGAATACATGCACCACCTGCCATGGTACGCTCGATGCGATGGCCAACCTGCAGGTGCCGGCTGCGCAGCTTGATCTGGGCGATGGACCGTCCGACGCGGAACCGGATCATTTCAAGTCATATCGCGAACTGCTGTTCCCGGATAGTGAGCAGGAGATCGTCGGCGGCGTACTCGTGGACCGTCAGGTGCAGGCAACAGACGGCCAGGGCAACCCGCTGTTCGAGACCGATGCCAACGGTGATTTGATTCTGGATGGTGACGGTAATCCGATTCTAGTGCTGGTGACAGTCGGGGTGGGTCCCGTGATGTCGACCGCGGGCGCGCGTGCGAGCAGCGGCTTCTTCGATCTGTTTGACGGCGGCAGCCATGTCGCGTTCCTCGATCCGGCAGAGCTGAAATTGATTGCAGAATGGCTGGACATAGGGGCGCAGTACTATAACAATCCTTTCGATGTACCGCCGCCCTGAACGCAGGGCGGCATAGGGCAAAATTTCCCGCTTGAGAGTCAGGACGGCCGCATCCCGGTCGATAACCTCGGTGGAGGCAAGGGGACACCCTTGCCGTTTGCGTTAAGCCGGGATGAAACATGGATTTTATCAGGGACAGCTACGGTGAAACTGGGAGGGGCGCCGTGCGATGTATCTGGGCCGGATGCCTGCTGGTTCTGGCCGCCCTGCTATGGCGCCCGGCAGCAGCGGAGGAAACACCGCAGAGGGTCGAGGTGGCTGATCCGTACATCGAGTTGCACACGGGCCCCGGCCGGGGATATCCGGTATTTCACGTGGAGGAACGCGGCGCATCAATCACGCTTCTGAAACGCAAGACCACCTGGTTTAAGGTTCGGACCGACAGGGCGATCGAGGGGTGGGTCGACCGCGCCCAGCTTGAGCGCACGCTAGATTCGTCGGGAGAGACGGTGCATGTGCAGGAGGCTACGGCCGAAGATTATGCGCGCCGGCGCTGGGAGGCGGGGGTGATGGGAGGCGGTTTCGACGGTGCGAACGAGATATCCATGTACGGCGCCTACGCCTTGACGGACGGCCTTCATGTGGAGCTGTCGCTGACGCAAGTCCTGGGAGATTTTTCAGAGAGCCTGTTGATTGGTACGGACCTGCTGGCGCAACCCTTTCCGACCTGGAAATTTTCCCCGTTTTTCGCGCTCGGGACCGGTGTCATAGACACCAGGCCGCGCACGGTGCTGGTACAGGCGCAGGATCGAAACGACCGTATGAGCCATGTCGGTGTTGGCCTGCGCACACACCTGTCCCGACGCTTCATGTTGCGCATGGAGTACCGCAGCCACGTGGTATTCACCAGCCGGGACGACAACGAGGAAATCGACGAATGGAAAATCGGATTTGGCGTGTTTTTCTGAACCGCACGCCGGCAATCGTGGCGCGTACCGGACCGCATTGCTGTGCGTTTGTATTACTCGGAATCCTTGCGGCAGGCGGCGCGCTGGCGCAGGCGCCCGATGGAGATATAGTCGGAGCAGAGCCGGTGGTGCAACCGCAGATTGAACTGCGCGAGGTCAAGGAGGACAGGATCGACACGGAAGATTTCGAGGTTGGTATCTTTGCCGGAGTGATGAGCGTGGAGGATTTCGGTGCTGATGGTGTGTTAGGAGTCCGTCTTGCCTATCACGTGACAGAAGACATCTTTGTAGAGGCTGCCTACGGTATGACCGAGGCCGGCCTCACCAGTTACGAACGCCTCAGCGGCGCTGTCACGGTTCTGACGGATGATGAAAGGGAGTACAGCTATTACAATTTCTCTCTCGGCTACAATCTGCTGCCGGGCGAATCGTTCATCGGGCGTGATCGCGCATTCAGCTCGGACATGTATCTCATCGCCGGTATCGGTGCGACGGAATTTGCTGGCGACAACCGATTTACCTGGAGCATCGGCGCGGGCTATCGTCTCCTCCTGAATGACTGGTTGACGCTGCATGCGGACGTACGTGACCACATGTTCGACATCGACGTACTTGGCGAAGATAAAACTGCGCACAACATTGAGATCAATACCGGCGCGACCGTATTCTTCTGATGTGAGGTGATTATGTACACACTGCGTTCCTATTCTTATATATATCGTTTGGCAGTTCTGCTGTTTGGTCTGTATGCGGCGGGGTCGGTAACGGCCGCAGAGCAGCCGCCGGCGGCTGCGCCGGATTTCACGCTTAAGAGCAGCGGCGGAGAGAACCTCAAGCTGAGCGAGCTGCGCGGCCAGGTAGTACTGATCAATTTCTGGGCGTCGTGGTGTGGCCCCTGCCGGAAGGAAATGCCGCTGCTCGATCAGCTCTATCAGCAGTACAAGCCGCTCGGATTCACCGTGCTCGGTGTCAATGTGGAAGAGGATCCCGCTCAGGCGCGTACGCTGTTGAGCAAGGTGCCGGTGAGTTTCCCGGTCGTATTCGACGGCGCGAACTCGGTGAGCAAGCTGTATAACGTGATCGCCATGCCGACAACGGTGATCGTCGACCGTAACGGCAACATGCGCTACCTGCACAAGGGCTACATGCCGGGTTACGAAGATACCTATCAGCAGCAGGTGCGCGCCCTCCTGACGGAGCGCATGTGAAGCGATTCCGGATGACGATAGTGCTGCTGGCCGCGGCCCTGCCCATCGCAGGCTGCGGCATCGAGCCGTGGGTAAAGCCCTATGAACGTGCCAACCTGGCGGATCCGATTATGAGTTTCGAGCGCGACCCGGTCTCGAGTTCATATCGCCACCATGTTTTCCAGGCGCGTGAGGCAGCGCGCGGTGCGGAGGGTGGTCAAGGGGGGGGCTGTGGCTGCAATTAGATCCCTGGCTGCGGGCGGCGTTAAGTTTCTGGCGCTATCCGCTGCCGGTTGCTCGCTTTCCTTATTCGCCGCCGTGCTGCCGGAGGACCGTTTCGACGCCCTGTATCACTCGTATGACGGCGGAGGGGTGAAGATCAACGGACCGTCTGTTCTGGCGCGTAAAAGCATTGGCGAGAGCAGTTCGGTGTCAGCGAATTACTATGTCGACTCAATCACCAGCGCCTCGATCGACGTGGTCACTTCCGCCAGCCGCTATGACGAAGAGCGGACCGAGCGCAGGCTCGGCGTCGACTATCTGCACGACAATGTAATGATGAACCTAGGTTATACACGCAGCGAGGAAAACGACTACCTGGCCAACACCGCGAGCTTTTCCATAAGCCAGGAGATGTTCGGTGATTTGACCACGGTATCAATGGGTTATTCGCGCGGCTGGGATACGGTCGGAAAGCGCGGACAGGAGGATTTCGCAGAGGATGTGGCGCGACAGAATTACCGTATCGGCGTGTCCCAGGTGATAAGCAAGAATACACTGCTCGACATCGGGCTGGAGACGGTGACGGACGAGGGTTTTCTCAACAACCCCTATCGTTCGGTACGCTATCTCGATGCCGGCAGCGCGGTCGGCTACAGCTTCGAGCCCGAGGACTATCCCCGCACCCGCGACAGCAACGCATTCTCCCTCAAGGCGATCTACTACCTGCCCTACCGGGCTACGGTCAGCGCAGGTTTCCGCTATTTCTCCGATTCCTGGGGCATCCAGGCCGATACCTATGAAATCGGGTATACTCATCCCACTGAAAGGAGATGGATCTTCGATATCAAGTACCGCCTGTACAGCCAGAATCATGCTGATTTCTACAGCGATCTTTTTCCCAGGCAGCAGGCGCAGAACTTCCTGGCGCGAGACAAGGAATTGAGCACGTTCAGCAGCACGGCAATCGGGCTCGGCGCGAGCTATGAACTGGCCCCGGGTACGTGCAGCTGCATCGACAAGGGTACGCTGACCCTGTCCTATGACCGCATCAACTTCACGTACGATGACTTTCGCGATATCAGCCGGGGGGGCGTGTCCGGCGACGAGCCATTTTATGATTTCAGCGCCGATGTCATCCAGTTCTATCTTTCGGTCTGGTATTGATTGACGGTGTCGGCAGCATGTGGAGGGCGGGTCGCCCGCCCGTACTTGCAGGATCGAATTTTCGTTGATGGTGCATCATGATGAAAAGACTGTTGTTTGTATTGCTGACACTGGTGGTTTTGAGCGGAATCCATCCCGGCGCCGGCAACGAAGCCCGTGCTGCCGCTCCAGCGGCGCCCGCCGAGAATTACAAGGCGCTCGATGAGGAAGTCCAGTCGCTGCAACAGGAGATCCTCGAGGTCAGCCGTGACCTGTTCATGCTGGAGGAGGAACTACTGTTTCCCGCGACCACGCAGGTCTCGATCTTCCTTTCGATGGACGTGGGCGAATTCTTCCGGCTCGATTCGGTACAGCTTCAGATTGGTGGCAAGGAGGTGGCGAACTATCTCTACACCCAGCGTGAGATCGACGCGCTCAAGCGCGGCGGGGTGCAGCGCCTGTATGTCGGAAATCTCAAGCTGGGCGACCACGAGCTGGTTGCCTTTTTCACCGGAGAGGGTCCCCATGATCGCGATTATCGCCGCGGCGCCAATCTGAACTTCAAGAAAGGTATTGGCCCGAAGTACATCGAGCTCAAAATTGTCGATCTGGAAAAGAAGCAGCAGCCAGAGTTTTCAATCAGCGAATGGGAGTGACAAGGCAGTCGCGGGTGACGGACGCCCGGCGTCCGTCGAAATTGCGTCGATATCTCGGCGCCATCGGCCTGCTTGTTTTGGTCGCTGGCCCGGTTCACGGCGCACCGGCTGGTCCAGCGGTGGTGCGCGACCTCTACTACCGCGAGGTACTCTTCCAGTATTTCCAGCAGGACTACTTCTCCGCCATCACCCATCTCCTCGCGGCCCAGGAGCAGGGGCGCATCGAGCGCGACCGCACTGATACGGAGCTGCTGCGCGTAGGTATCGAGCTTTCCTACGGCCTGCACGCGAATGCGCTGAAGATCTTTAAGCGCAACCTTTCCGGCACGATGGACGCGACTGCGCGTGACCGCATCTGGCTGTCGCTTGCTAAAACCTGGCTGCGCCGGGGTTATCTCGACCAGGCGGAGGACGCTCTGGGGAATATCGGCGCCGGTCTTGGCAAGGAGGGCAAAGCCGAACACGCGCTGCTGCAGGCACGGATCCTGATGGTGAAGCAGCGATATACCGAAGCTGCGGCGTCTCTTTCCGCGGTTCAGGTGGTGCCGGAGTGGACGCCATATCTTCGCTATAACCAGGCCGTCGCATTGCAGCAATCCGGACAACCGGACGCCGGCGCCGCCCTGTTAGACGAACTCGGACAGATGAAGAGCGCAGACCAGGATCTGCTCGCCCTGCGCGACAAGGCCAATATCGCCCTCGGCTTCTCCTATCTCAGTGGACAGCAGCCGGAGGCAGCCAAGGCCACGCTCGGACGTGTACGCCTCGACAGTCCGTTTTCCACCCGTGCCCTGCTCGGCCTCGGTTGGGCCGATTATGGCCTGGGCAACGTTTCCCAAGCGCTGAAGTCCTGGACCGAGCTCGAAGCGCGCGGCGTCGCGGACGCCGCAGTGCACGAGGCCTCGGTGATGATCCCGTTCGCGCAGTGGCAGCTGCACGCCTACCGTGAGGCGGTGCAGAAATACCGGGCTGTGATCGACTCCTATGATGGCGAGCTTGCGCGCCTGGACGGAATGATTGCACAGACCGGACAGGGCACGCTCGTTGCAGACCTGGCGGCGGATGGAGGAGGCGGGCCCGGACCTGGATCTCCTGCCGGCGCGTATCGCAGACGCGCAGACTCGACCCTATCTCCTGTCTCTGCTGGCAAGCGATCGTTTCCGCGACGCCTTCACCACTTATCGCAATCTGCGTTCCCAGCAGCAGCGACTGCAGTCCTGGACGGAGGACATGACCGCCTTCACCGACATGCTGGAGACGCGACGCTACGCCTACGAATCGCGGCTGCCCCGGGTGCAGGCCCGCCTGCAGGGCCTGGACTGGCGCGCACTCGACGCGGAGGTGCAGGAATATGTTGCGCGCGTCGAAGGGATCGCGGTAGGCCACGACGCGATGGCCCTGGCGACGGCGGACGAGCAACGCCAAATGCGGCAGATCGAGCGACTCGAAACCCTTCTCGCGCGGCAGCCACAGACACACCAGATGGATGCGCAGCGCATGCGTCTGCGTGTCTTAAAAGGAATGATGTACTGGGATATCGAAGGACGTTACGTGCCTCGTCTGTGGGAGGCGCGCAAAGGCGTCAATGCGCTCAAGGAAGATCTGGGCGAGGCAATGGCGCAACGCTCTTTGCTGGCGGTGGCGCAGGTTGAGGCGCCCAAGCGGTTTGAGGGGTATGACGCTCGCATCGACGACCTGCGCGTCCGGGTCACCGGATTGCAGCAACGCATTGCCGGGGCATTGCTCCGTCATGAACGATACCTGCAAACGCTGGTGTATACGGAACTTGAACGCCACAAGCGCGAGCTGCATACCTACCGGATCGAGGCGCGTTACGCCCTGGCAAGATTGCTAGACGAGATCGCGACAGGTGCGGAGGGTAATTGATGCACCGGATCCGTCATTCCGTCACCCTCGCCTGCCTGCTCGCAGCCGGCTGCGCATCGCCGCCGCCGCGTGACAACACCCGCACGATCAAGAGCCTGGAGGAACAGGCTATCGTGGTAGTGCATGAGGCAGCGCGCAGCGACAAGCAACAGGCGATGGACGCCTACCGTGCCTTCCTGGAGATTGCCGGTGATGACGCACGGCGCATGCAGGCGATGCGGCGCCTCGCTGATCTTCAGCTGATGATAAGCGAAGAAGAGGCCCCGGAAGCCGGACGTGCGCGGACCGATGGAAATGGATTCGCCACAGCCGCGGGGCTCTACCGGGAATTCCTGCGCGAGTACCCTGATTCTCCGGACCGGGACGGGGTGCTTTACCAGATGGCGCGAGCGTATGACAATGCCGGTGAGCCCGAGCGCGCCCTGGAGGCCCTTGATCGCCTCGTTGTTGAACATCCGGCGTCCCCGCTCTACCTGGAAGCCCAGTTCCGCCGCGGTGAAATACTGTTCGTCGAGAAATCCTACGCCGATGCCGAACGCGCGTACCGCAACGTGATCACCGCCGGCAGCAAGGCATCGGCGTTTTACGAGCAGGCGCTGTATAAAAGCGGCTGGTCCCTGTTCAAGCTGCGGCGGCAGGAACCGGCGCTGGATGCTTTCGTGGCGGTGCTGGACGCGAAGCTGGCCTCCGGCAGCCAGTTCGGCGAATACCTGACCCCCGATGCATTGAGTCGCGCGGATCGGGAGCTGGTGGATGACACCCTGCGCGTCATCAGCCTGACTTTTTCCGAGATGGAGGGTGTGCGCGCTGTCAACGATTACTTCGCCCGGCGCGGACACAGTCCCTACGAGCATCTGGTCTATAACAGCCTGGGGCAGCTCTACCTCGACAAGGAGCGCTACACAGACGCCGGGCAGACCTTCCACGCCTTCGTGGAGTACAACCCGAACCATGCCCAGGCGCCGCTGTACCAGATCCGTGTCTACGAGATTTATGAACAGGCCGGTTTTTCCAGTCTGGCTCTTGAGGCGAAGCAGGATTTCATCAGGCGCTATGGGCCGCGCAGCCCGTTCTGGAACGAGCATGACATCGCGCGCATGCCCGTTGTTGCACAGCATCTCAAGGAGGAGATGTTCAGCGTTGCACAGCGCTATCACGCCGCGGCGCAGAAGACCCGGCAGCCGGGAGATTATCGCCAGGCGGCGCAGTGGTACCGCGATTACCTGACGTTCTTCCCCGATGACGCGCGCGCCCCGACGCTCAGTTTCCTGCTTGCTGAGCTATTGTTCGAGCAAGGAGAGTACAGTGAAGCGGTTGAACGTTATGAGCAGAGCGCCTACGGCTATCCGATGCACGCCAAGTCCCCCGAAGCCGGTTATGCGGCACTGCTGACATACGAGAGACAGATCGCCGCGTTGAACGATGCGGAGGCCAGGAACGCCTGGCGCCTGCGCTGGGTCGACAGCGCACAGCGCTTCGATGAGCGTTTCCCAACCCACCCGCAGGCCACTTCCGCACTGACCCGTTCCGCGGAGGAACTGTTCTCCATGGGCGACGCGTCGCGTGCGCTCGCAGTGGCAACGCGCGTTCTGCAACATATTCCCCCGGCAAGCACGGAGCAGCGGCGCACCGCGTGGACTATCCAGGGCCATGTTCACTTCGACCGCGCCGCGTATCCCGAAGCTGAAAAGGCCTACCTGCAGGCCTTGAACCTGGCATCGCCCGCGGACGCACCGGGGCGTTCCAAACTTACCGAGCGCCTCGCGGCCGCGATCTACAAGCAGGGCGAAACGGCCCGCGCGGGCGAGGATCAGGCCGCCGCGGCGCAACATTTCCTTCGGGTCTCACAGGTTGCCACCGGGGCATCGATCGTCGCCGATGCGCAATACGATGCCGCCGCCGTCATGATCGGCATGCAGGACTGGGATGGCGCCATCGGCGTGTTGGAGCGCTTCCGGCGCGATTTCCCCGACAGCCGCTGGCAGCCGGAGGTGACGCAGAAACTCGCTGTTGCCTACCTGGAAAGCGGGCGGCTGGGGCAGGCTGCGGATGAATTCAAGCGCATCGGGCAGGACGCCGGCGATCCGGCCGCTGCCGGCGAGGCCTTATGGCAGTCAGCGGAACTGTATTCCAAGGTGGGCCGGCACGACCAGGCCGTGCTTGCGTACCAGAGCTACCTGGCCGGGTCACCGCATTCGTTCGAACGGGCAATGGAGGCGAGGCGCCGACTTGCCGATGCCACGCGTGCGCAGAAGAATACGCCGCGCTACCACTACTGGCTGCGCGAGATCATCGACGCCGATCGGCGCGCGGGCGCCGCGCGTTCCGATTTCAGCCATACGCTGGCGGCGCGGGCATCGCTCGAACTGGCAGAACCGTTGCGCGACGCCTATCAGCGCATCGCCCTGGCGGCGCCGCTGGAGAAGAGTCTGCGTGCCAAGAAGGAGGCGATGCAGAAGGCAGTGGACGCCTATGGCATGGCGGGTGATTACGGCATCGCCGAGGTGACAACCTCGGCCACCTTCGAGATCGGCAGGATCTATCGCGAATTCAGCCGCGCCCTGCTCGACTCCGAGCGCCCCAGGGGACTCTCTGCCGAGGAGCGCGAACAGTACGACATCCTGCTCGAGGAGCAGGCCTATCCGTTCGAGGAAGAGGCGATCAAGCTGCATGAGGTGAATTACCGCCGCATCAGCGAGGGGGTGTATGACCGCTGGATCAAGGCCAGCCTGGAGCAGCTTGCCGAGTTGCTGCCGGTGCGTTACGGCAAACATGAAAGACAGGTGGACTTCTTTGAAGCACTCCAATAGCCTACGCGCCCCGTTCATCGCGCTGGCCTGCCTGCTGCTGGCCGCCTGCGGCGGGATGCCTCCAAGGAGCCGACCGCGCCGCCACCCGGTATCGCCGCGGTGCCGCGCGAGGCGCATGTCCAGTTCGAGCAGGCGCTGGAGCTGATGCGGGAAAAGCACTACGCCGAAGCAGAGCCAGTGCTGCAGGCGATGACACAAACTTATCCCGATCTCGCCGGACCCAACCTGAATCTCGGTATCGTGTATCTGCGCCTTGACCGCACCGCCGAGGCAGAGCCACCTGTGCGCCGAGCGCTGGAAATAAATCCAGAAAATGCAGAGACTTATAATATCCTCGGCCTGATTCACCGGGCGGGTGGACGTTTCGCCGAGGCGCGCGCGGACTACGAACAGGCGCTGAAGTTGGACCCGCTTTTTGCCGATGTACACCTGAATCTTGCCATCTTGCTTGACCTCTATCTCGGATTGCCGCAGGCCGCACTGCAACACTATGAGCGCTACCAGGAAATCGTCGGCGGGGAGGACAAGCAGGTGAAGCTGTGGATTACCGACTTGAAACAGCGCCTGCCGGCTGCCGCACCTGCGGATGAAGGGGGAGGCTCGTGAGCGCCGCACGGATGCTGTTGCTGGCGGGATGCCTGTGGGCCTGCACGGTCGCCGCGCAGGAGGAGGCCCGGATCGCCCTGCCCGGTATCTCGGTGATCGGCGATCAGGAGGTGCCCAAGGTGCTGTATATCGTGCCGTGGAAGGGCGCGGCGGTACCCGGAGCCATGGCGTCGCCGCTGCCCGTCCCCGGCGAGGCTGCGTTCACGGCGGTGAACCGTGACGAGTTCCTCCGGCTGCTGCGATATCAAAGATTCGTCAACACCCCGTGATGCGGGGAGTTGCGGGGTTTATGACTTTCGATGAAGGAGAGTGATCATGGAGTCAATCAGTACCATCATTTCGTTTTTCCAGGAGGGCGGCCTGTTCATGTATCCGATCGTCCTGGTGCTGGCCGTGGGCATAGCGATTGCGATTGAACGCTACATCTATCTCACGGCGATGCGCAGCGCGAATCAGCGCCAGTGGAAGGAATTGATGGACGTGCTCTCGCGCCACGATTTCCAGCGCGCCCTGGGCATCAGCCAGAAGTCGAAGGCCGCCATCGGGAAGATCCTGTTGTACGGACTGGAGCGCACGAAGTCGGCGCGCCGGCGCGACGACATTGAGACCGCCATGGAGGAGGGCTTGATGGAGATCATTCCTCGTCTCGAGAAGCGGACGCACTACCTGGCTATTTTCGCAAATATCGCAACCCTGCTCGGTCTGCTCGGCACCATCATCGGTCTGATCCAGGCCTTTACCGCGGTCGGCGCCGCCAATCCGGCCGAGAAGGCCGATATGCTCTCGGCCAGTATTTCGGTTGCGATGAACACCACGGCATTCGGACTGATGGCGGCCATCCCGCTGTTGCTGATACATACGGTGCTGCAGACCAAGACCACTGAACTGGTCGACAGCCTGGAGATGGCCACGGTCAAGTTCATCAACATCATCGCTGAATCCACCGCCCCGAAGAGCCCCGCACAATGATCGGTCACCGCCGTCGCCGGCGGCACGTGCATCCGCCGGAGGAAATGAACATCACCGCCTTCATGAATCTGATGGTGATTCTGGTGCCGTTTCTGCTGATCACGGCGGTGTTTTCACGCGTGGCTATACTGGAGCTCGCGCTGCCCTCGGACGCGGTCGCGGAGCAGACCGCGGAGCAGGAGCTCCAGCTCGAGATCACGGTGCGCGGAGACCGCATCGAGGTGGCTGACTATGGCGGTTCGTCGATCCTCATCGCCAATACGGCAGCGGGTCACGATCTCAAATCTCTTTCCGCCACGCTCCAGCGCGTGAAGGCGAGGTTTCCGGAACATACCGCTGCGACTCTGCTGATGGAGCAGGACATCAGTTATGACCTGCTTGTACAGGTGATGGACACCGTGCGAATCGCGCGCGGAGTGGAGGCGGGATCAGTGGTCAAGACGGAACTCTTTCCCGACATCTCCATCGGGGACGCGCCCGGGGAAGCCGGCAACGGCGCTTAGGAGGAACGCGGAATGAAGATGTCGCGGCGCGCGTTGCGCATGGAGCGCAGCCACAAGAGACACAAGGCTGTGGTGGCCCTGAACCTGGTTTCGCTGATGGATATCTTCACGATCCTGGTTTTTTTTCTGCTGGTTAATTCCTCCGAGGTCGAGGTCCTGCCGAACGCGAAGACCATCCAGCTGCCGGAATCCATCGCCGAGGAAAGGCCGCGCGAAAATGTCATCGTAATGGTCACCGAACGCGAAATCCTGGTGCGCGGCGAAAAGGTCGCCGACGTCGGTGACGTGCTGGCGGACCCCGACTCCGGGATTCCTGCACTGCAGCAATCGCTGGAGGAGCTGGCCGCGCGCCGACTGCGCTCGGATCAGGATGAAGCCGGCCCCGAAGTCACCATCATGGGCGAAAAGACAATTCCCTACCGGTTGTTGAAGAAGGTGATGCTCGCCTGTACGCAGGCCAAGTACGGGCAGGTCTCCTTCGCCGTGGTGCAGAAGGTCGAAACAGACGGTACATGACATGACCACGATGGCGTTCTATCACAGCGCGGTGCTGCCTTGGACAGTATCACCACAGGAGGAAGGCCGTTTCCGCCGCATACTGCTGCTGGTGCTCGGGGCGGTGCTGCTGGCCAGCGCGATCATCCCTCTGGTGCCTGTCCCGGCGCCGTCAGAACTGGCAGCGGTCGAAGTACCGCCACGTTTCGCGAAGCTGATCATGCAGGAGCGGCCAAAACCGCCGCCCCCGCCGCCGGTGGTCGAAAAGGCCGAACCCAAGCCTGAACCCGAGAAGCCGGCAGAGAAACCCCCTGAGCCGGAGGCGCCAAAACCCGCGCCGCGCGAGGAAAAGGTTGAAGCACCGACTCCGCCGCCTCAGCCGAGCGCACGCGAAAAGGCGGCGCGCAGCGGCCTGCTCGCCCTGCGCGACGAACTGGCGGACCTGCGCACCAACACAGTGGTCGAGACGCTGGAAAAGCAGCCCTTGCGCAAGGCGGCGGCGGAATCCGCCGGCGTCGATGCCACGCGTTCAATCATCACCTCTCAGGTCGCCACCGGCAGCGGCGGCATCAACACGAGCCGATTGAGCCGGGACACCGGCGGGACGCAGCTCGCCGGGCGCGAGACGACGCGGGTGACCGCGCCAGTCGAGGCGGAAGTCCAGGCGCGGAGCACATCGGGTACGGGGAAATCGGGGCCCTTGCCGTCGCGTTCCAGCGAGGAGATCCAGATGGTCTTCGATCGCAACAAGGGTACGCTGAATGCGATTTACAATCGTGCCCTGCGTCAGAATCCGGCACTGGCAGGAAAGGTGGTGCTGAAGTTGACTATCGCGCCCTCCGGTTTGGTCACGCAGTGTGAGCTGGTATCGAGCGAGCTGGGTGATCCCGAACTGGAGCGCAAGCTGGTCGCCCGCGTGCAGCTTTTCGAGTTTGGCCAGAAGAGCGCGGTGGCAACCACCATCACCTATCCGATCGACTTTTTCCCGGGCTAGCGTGCAGTGTCGTTGCCGGCGACTGAACGCGCCGCGCTCAGCTTTTCAGCGGCTGTGTATCGTGTGCGTCGAATACGAGGTGGCTCGGCAGGGTGATGTCGACGGCGATGGGCAGGTGATCGGATACGGTATGGGGGAGCACCTGCGCCTCATTGATCTTGATGCCGGAAGTTGCCAGGATATGATCGATGTTGCGATGCGGGCGCCAGCTCGGGAAGGTCAGCAATTCATCAACAGGTTTGCACAGGTCGGTATGTGCGTGCAGTAGAGCCATCTCATCGCTCTGCGCCCGGCAGTTGAAGTCACCCATGACCATCACATGATCGTATCGGTTAACCAGATGGGTTATGTACGCGATCTGGCGCAGCCGCGCGCGCTTGCTCAGCGCAAGGTGCACCAGGAGCAGGACCAAGGGTACTTCTCCGGCGCGCCCGTAATGAACCTCAAGCAGGCCGCGTCCGGGGATGAAGCCGGGGAGCCTGTGTTCGAAGACGCCGAGCGGTTTTCGCCGGCTCAGCAGGCCGTTGCTGTGTTGCGCAAACTTGCCGAAGTTGCGGTTGGTCTGTGAGTACCAGTGGGGGAAAGATCCGCGGCGCGCCAGAAACTCGATCTGGTTGATGTACAGGCTGCGGAAGCTTCCGGCGTCTGCCTCCTGCAGAGCCACGATGTCGTAGCCGTGCACGACCTGGGCGATGCGCTCGAGGTTGCTGAGGCTTTCCGCGTGCGGCAGCACGTGTTTCCAGCTGTGGGTCAGGTAGTGGTGGAAGCGCCGTGATGCGATGCCGACCTGTATGTTATAGGTGATGAGACGGAGCCGGAGGTCGCCGGCGGTGGCGTCGGGCGCTCGCAGGGGGCGCGCGGCTCCGGCGGATTGGAGGTAGTTCAGCTCGATCATATCGGGCACACCATCTCTCCCAGCTTGGCCGTGAGTTTGAGATTCTCGCTGTAGTCTACCGGGCAATCGATGATGCTGACAGTGTTATCGGCCAGGGCGCGGCGGAGTATAGGGAGCAAATCTGCGGCATTTTCAACGCGGTAGCCTCGCGCACCGAATGCCTCCGCGTACTTGACGAAGTCCGGATTGGTGAAGCGGACGTTGCTGCAGCGGCCATAGGCCTGAAGCTGCTTCCATTCTATCAGCCCATAGCCGTTATCGTTCCAGATCAGGATTACGAACGGAACCTTGATCCGCATTGCGGTCTCGATTTCCTGCGAGTTCATCATGAACCCGGCGTCTCCGGTGACGGCTACCACCGCTCGCTCGGGAAAGGCGAGCTTTGCTGCGACGGCTCCGGGGACGGCGATACCCATGCTGGCGAAGCCGTTGGAAATGATGCAGGTATTGGGATACTCACAGCGGAACATGCGCGCCATCCACAGCTTGTGCGCGCCGACGTCGCAGATCACGATGTCCTCAAGGCCGAGCGCGGTGCGCAGGTCCCAGATGATCTTCTGCGGTTTGAGCGGCACGCTGTGATCGTCCCGGTGCAGGTTCATCTCCTCGATCAGGGCCTGGCGCAGCGGACGCATGCGATGACCCTGATGCGGACGCGCCGCCTCAGCCAGGCGCAGCAGGCTGTGCTTGAGGTCGCCGACGACGCCGGTCTCGACGCAGTAACTCGCGTCAATTTCCGCCGGGGAGGAGTCGACGTGAATGAGTTTGCGGTCGCGCGTGCGATGCCACAGATAGGGATGGTATTCGACCAGGTCGTAACCGACGCAGATGATGACGTCGGCATGGTCGAAGCCGCAGTTGATGTAATCCTTGGCCTGCAGGCCGACCGTGCCCAGCGCCATCGGGTGGCGGAAGGGTATCACGCCTTTCGCCATAAACGTGTTGGCGACCGGTATGTTGAGCCGTTCAGCGAAGGTCTCGAGTTCGCGCCAGGCGCGCGCGCGGATGATGCCGTTACCGGCCAGGATCATGGGCGAGTGCGCTGCCGAGATCAGTTCGGCCGCGCGCAATATGCTGGCGGCGGCCGGCTCCGGCATGGTCGGATGGCGCACCGGCAGGGGCGCGGCGTCGACTTCCATCGTGGCGACGTTCTCCGGAAACTCGATGAAGGCGGCGCCGGTCTTTTCGAGCTGCGCCTGCTTGAAGGCCTTGCGTATCACCTCGGGAATGATGTTCGGCGTGAGCAGGCGCGAAGAGTATTTCGTGATGTGCTGGAAGATCAGCTCCAGGTCCAGCACCTGATGTGACTCCTTGTGCAGGCGGTTGGTGCTCGCCTGACCGGAGATCGCGACCAGTGGCGCATGATCCATGTTGGCGTCGGCGACCGCTGTGATCAGGTTGGTTGCGCCGGGGCCGAGCGTCGAGAGACAGACGCCCGCGCGCCCGGTGAGACGCCCATAGACGTCGGCCATGAATGCCGCGCCTTGCTCGTGGCGTGTGGTAACGAAGCGGATCGAGGAGTCGCGCAGGGCATCCATCAATTCGAGGTTTTCCTCGCCGGGTATCCCGAAGATGTAGCCGACTCCCTCGTTTTCCAGGCATTTGACCAGGAGTTCCGCGGCTTTCATCGCTGTGCTGCGCGCCCGCCCGGCCACCGCCCCCGGTGTTTCCCGCGATTATCTGCTGTCGTCACTGAAGTCGCCAGGTCATGGATGTGCCTGTCATTTGGCCAGGGAGCGACTTTCCTGGGCGATGAGGAAGTTCATGACATCGATCAGGCGATCGTAAGAGCGTGTCATGCCCGGTCCGGTGCGGTATTTACCATTGATGATGACTGACGGCGTGCCGTCGATGCCATAGCGCTGGGTCAGCTGGCGCGCACGTTGAACCTTGCTTTCGACCGCGAATGAATCAAAGGTGCTGTGGAACTGATCCTCGCTGACGCCGTGCGAGATGAAGAAGTCCATCAGCGCCTTCTCGGTGTCGAAGCGGCGCTTGTCGCGGTGGATCGCGTCGAACAGACCGGCATGAATCTTGTCCGTCACGCCCAAGGCCTCCTCGGTGTAATAGGCACGGGTGTGAAGGACCCAGCTTTCATTCAGGATCGCCGGGAGGCGCACATAGTCCACGTTCTCCGGCTTGGTTTGCAGCCAGCGGTCGAGGAAGGGCTGGAAACGATAGCAATGCGGACAGCCGTACCAGAACGCCTCGACCACCTCGACCTTGGCGGGGTCGGCGGTGGGCTGCGCGGGTGTCACAAGTTCGTAATCAACGCCCTCCTGAAAGCGAAGCGGCAGCGCCGCCTGAGCCACGGCGGCGGCCAGCAGGACCAGGGATCCAATGAGAACTTTGTATAAGCGCATGGGTACCTCTGAAATGAATAGCCCGAGATCCGGACGGCACCCACCCCGGGCGCCCGCATCCGATGAGAAAATTATACTGTAATGTCGCGGCAATCCCCAGCGCCGGCCGCGCGCGGCTGAAAACGCCGGATCTTCTCCCCCATAGTGTACAATCAGGCGCTTGTGGTCCGGGCGTAATCAGGCCGGGCAGTCACGGGCATTCCAGGAGAATCCGATGGCAAAACAACAAATCGATCTGACCCAGTTCCTCAACCAGCAGTACCTGTGCGAATCGCTGACCATCGTGGAGGTGCAGAAGCTGCTCGAGTACACGGAGGTGGTCAAGTACAAGAGGAGCCAGGTTATCGCGGATATCGGCGAGGTGGGTGACGCGCTCTACTTCGTGGTCAGCGGGGAAGCGGTCCTGTCGCTCGAGGAGGGCGGGCAGGAAACAGAAGTCGGGCGCGTTTCCTCCGGTGAGATGATGGGGGAAATGTCCTTCTTCGACCGCAAGCCGCGCCTGCTGCGTATGCGCGCGGGGCGGGCCGAGACACAATTGCTGAAGCTGTCGCGCCCGATGTACGAGCGCCTGCGCGTCGAGCATCCCTATATCGCCGTCAATCTTCTGGAACACGCGATCATCAGCCTGGACCACCTGCTGCGCCATGTGAGCACCGAGGAGGTGAACCTGGCCCGCTACGTGTTCGGCAAGGGGAAGCGCTGAACCGCCATTGTCGGTTGACCCGGGTCTGCGGGCTGAGAGCCGACCAGCGGAGCCGTCCATGAAGAATTCACTGGCGTATTTTCAGCGTGCCTGCTTCCTGACCGGGGTGCAGCACGAAACTTCCATGCCACCGGATGACGGTTGCGAGGTGGCCTTCGTCGGGCGCTCGAACTCGGGCAAGTCGAGCAGCATTAACGCCATCGTCGGCCGGCGCGCGCTGGCGCGCACGAGCAAGACCCCGGGGCGCACGCAGCAGATCAATTTTTTCGATCTGGGTGACGAACGCCGGCTGGTTGATCTGCCCGGTTATGGCTATGCGGAGGTGCCCGAACGGATGCGGCGGGAATGGCGGCCGCTGATCGAGGGGTATCTCGAGCAGCGCCGTTCGCTGCGCGGCCTCATACTCACGGCCGACTGCCGTCGTTCCCTCGACGATCTCGAACTCATGATTCTCGCCTGGTGCCGCCCCCGCAGCATGCCGGTGCATATCCTGCTGACCAAGTCCGACAAGCTCAGCCGCGGCGCTGGCCTCAATGCCTTGCAGTCATGGCGGCGGGGTCTGCCACCGGATGACGTGCACCTGAGTGCGCAACTGTTTTCGGCGCTCGACAAGGCTGGTGTCGAAGAGGCGCGGGAGAAAGTACTTGCATGGCTGAATTTTGGGCAAAAAAAAGCCCCAGTATGAGAGAGGGAGGGATACCTGGGGCGAACAAGCCCGGCTTGGGGTTACCGGGTATGGAATCCCCGCAAGTGGGAGGTTCGCGGGGAGCGTAAACTAACGCTAATCAAATAATCTGACCGGACCGAGGCGGAAAAGTTCACCGTGCCGTGAGGAAAACTTACCCGCATCGCGTGAATTCATTGACGAAACAATGAAAATTCTTGCCTAACATAGGCATAGCATTTGATGCGGCAGGGGGCGATGCCTCGCCGCGGACCTTGCAGCAGGCAAGGAGGCCGTTCATGCATATGATTAAGAAATAATCAGGCCGGGACCAGCCCCTGCGCGACCACCACCCGAACCCATGCGCCAGATATTTGTCGCCATGCCGCGCCGCACGGGAGACCAGCAGCCAGGCTCAGTGCGCCTCGTCCCAGTTGAGGCCTACACCGATGCCGACCTCAAGTGGCACGGCGAGCTCGGCCGCGGAGGACATGGCCGCGGATATCCGGGTGAGGGCCTCGTCGACGCGACTCGTGGGTACCTCGAATACCAGTTCGTCATGCACTTGCATGATCATTTTGATTGCGCCACCGTCCTGTTCGAGCCACCCGTCCACCTTCAGCATCGCGCGTTTGATGATGTCGGCTGCGGTGCCCTGCATCGGTGCATTGATCGCGGCGCGCTCCGCATACTCCCGCCGCTGGCGGTTGCGCGACTGGATCTCCGGCAGATAGAGCCGCCTCCCGAACAGGGTTTCCACGTAACCCAGTTCCCCGGCTGACCGGCGCGTTTCGTCCATCAGGCGTTTGACGCCCGGATAGCGCGAGAAATAGAGGTCCATGTACTCCTGGGCGGCGTTGCGATCGATGCCAAGCTGGCGCGCCAGTCCGAAGGACGACATGCCATAGATGAGGCCGAAGTTGATCGCCTTGGCGCTGCGCCGCTGGTCCGTCGTCACGTCATGCAGGTCGAGGCCGAAGATCTCGGCAGCGGTGGCGCGGTGGATGTCCACCCCTTTGGTGAACGCGGCGAGCAGCCCGGCATCCTGGGACAGATGCGCCAGGATGCGCAGCTCGATTTGCGAATAGTCGGCGGCGAGCAGGCGGTGGCCGGGCGGCGCGACGAAAGCCTGGCGGATACGGCGGCCGAACTCGGTGCGGATCGGGATGTTCTGCAGGTTCGGGTTGCTCGACGAGAGCCGGCCCGTCGCCGCCACCGCCTGATGATAGGACGTGTGCAGGCGCCCGGTGTGCGGACTGATCTGTTCCGGCAGGCGGTCGGTATACGTCGATTTGAGCTTGCTGAGCGCGCGGTGTTCGAGGATCAGGCCGGGCAGCGGGTAATCCACAGCCAGTTCCTGCAGCGTCGATTCGGCGGTTGATGGCTGGCCCTTCGGGGTTTTTTCGATGACGGGCAGGCCCATCCTGTCGAACAGGATCTCCTGGATCTGTTTCGGTGACCCCAGGTTGAATTCGCTGCCGGCGAGCGTGTAGATCTGCTGTTCGAGTTCCTGCATGCGCCCGCCGAGCTCCTCGCTCTGCCGGTGCAGCATGCCGGCGTCGATCAGCACGCCGTGGCGTTCCATGCGCGCCAGCACCGGGACCAGCGGCATCTCGATGGTTTCAAACACCTGCCGCAGCCGCCCGGTCGAGGCGAGCTGCGGCCACAGGGCCTGGTGCAGGCGCAGCGTGATGTCCGCGTCCTCGGCGGCATAGCGCGTGGCGAGGGCGGTGTCGACGGCACCGAAGGGGATCTGGGCGGCGCCCTTGCCGGCCACCTCTTCGTACAGCAGCGTTTTGTAACCGAGGTAGGCGAGGGCGAGCGAATCCATGTCGTGGCGCGCAAGTGTGCTGTTCAGGACATAGGACTCGAGCATGGTATCGAACCGCAGCCCGGCACACCGGATCCCGTAGCGCGCGAGCACAGCGAGGTCATATTTGAGGTTCTGGCCGACCTTGGGCCGGCGCGGATCCTCCAGCAGCGGTTTCAGTTGCGCGAGCACCTCATCGCGCGCGAGCTGGACCGGAACGTCCGGATATTCGTGTGCCAGCGGCACGTAGGCAGCCTCCCCCGCATTGACGGCGAACGAGACGCCGACAATTTCGGCCTCCAGCGTGTCGAGGCTGGTGGTCTCGGTATCGAAGGCGATCAGTTCCGCGCGCCGCAACCTGTCGAGCCATCCGGCGAATGCCTCGGCGGTCAGCACGCAGTCGTACTGCGCCGGCGGATCCGATGCAGGCGCCGCGACGGCGGTGGGTGCGGGCGCCAGCGCGCCGTCGGCGGGGGGCAGCTCCTCCAGCAGGCGTTTGAACTCCAGGTGCCGGTAGAGATCGCTGAGCACCGCCGTATCCGGCGCGGCGCGGCGCAGGTCGCGCACGTCGCCGTCGAGCTTTACATCGCATTTGATGGTGGCCAGCCGCTGTGACAGCGGCAGCTGGTCGAGATGGGCGCGGATGCGCTCGCCGGTCTTGCCCTTGATGCTGTCGGCGTGCGCGATGATGCCGGCGAGCGAGTCGTGTTCCTTGAGCAGGGCGACCGCGGTCTTGGGCCCGACGCCCGGCACGCCGGGGATGTTGTCCGAGGTGTCGCCGATGAGGGCGAGGTAGTCGACGATGCGCGCGGGCGGGACGCTGAATTTTTCCACCACGCCCGCGGCGTCGAGACTCTGGCGCGTCATCGTGTTGATCAGTGTGACGTGTTCGTCGACGAGCTGGGCGATGTCCTTGTCGCCGGTGGAGATCACGACGTCCATGCCCGCCGTACGCGCCTGTACGGCGAGTGTGCCGATGACATCATCCGCCTCTACGCCGTCCACCACCAGGCAGGGCAGGCCGAGCGCGCGCACGACCGCATGCAGCGGCTCGATCTGGCTGCGCAGGTCGTCCGGCATGGGCGGGCGGTTGGCCTTGTAGTGTTCATACAGGTCATCACGGAAGGTCCTGCCCTTGGCGTCGAACACGACGGCGATATAGTCGGGCGCGTAGTCCTTGAGCAGCGTACGCAGCATGTTGACGACGCCGAAGACGGCGCCGGTCGCCTGGCCTTTCGAATTCGTCAGCGGCGGCAGGGCATGATAGGCGCGATACAGGTAGGATGAGCCGTCCACCAGGACCAGGCGTGGTACCGCGTTATTTTCAGGCGACATTTTGCATGATGAGAAAGTAAAGGACGGGTTCGGCCACGAACGGATGACATCCATTATACTATGGGGCATCCGGGCGGCACGTGGCGTATTTGGTTTCGAGTCACCGAATTCCGGCAAGAGCGTCATAAAGAGATCCGCGCATGGATGAACAGCATAAATCGGGGCATCCCAGTTTCAGCATGGTCGACGAGGCACTGCTGAACCGCGAGTCCTGGAAGATCTTCCAGATCATGGCGGAGTTTGTCGAAGGCTTCGAGCGGCTGGCGCGCATCAAGCCGTCGGTGAGCGTATTCGGTTCCGCGCGCACGCGGCCCGATTCCGATTACTACCGGCGCGCCGAGCGGATTGCACGTGCCCTATCCGATTCCGGATTCAGCGTGGTCAGCGGCGGCGGACCAGGTATCATGGAGGCAGCCAACAAGGGGGCCTATGACGGTAAGTCCCCCAGCGTCGGCCTCAATATCCAGCTGCCCAAGGAACAGGTTTCCAACGACTACCAGAACATCTCCCTGCGTTTCCGCCATTTCTTTTCACGCAAGGTGATGTTCGTGAAATACGCCTCCGCCTACGTCGTGCTGCCCGGCGGTTTCGGTACGCTGGACGAACTGGCGGAGATCCTGACCCTGGTGCAGACTGAGCGTACGCGTCGGATACCGATCATCTTGGTCGGTAGCGCCTACTGGTCAGGTCTGATCGAGTGGTTCAAGGGTACGCTGGTGCGGGAGGGTGCGATCGACGAGGCGGATCTCGAGCTCTTCCAGGTGATGGATGAGCCCGAAGAGGTGGTCGAGGCCATCTTCCGGTATTATGAGCACCGCGGCTTCGAGCCGTCCGCGGAGGAAAAGGAGATTCTGCTCGATCTGTGAGCGACAATGCCATGAGACTGACAGTGTGCATAGCAATGTTGCTGGTCCTGCCTTGGGCTGCGGCGGCGCAGGATGAGACCGGTCCCATCGAGCCCCGTGAGGAGGCCGACAGCTCGGCGCCGACCCCCGATGTCACCATCATCCAGGGTGAGGACAGGACCATCGCGGAGTACCGCATCCACGGCCGGCTTTACATGATCAAGGTAACCCCCCGGAAGGGACCGCCTTACTACATGGTGGACACCGACGGCGACGGGAACCTCGAGTCGCGCAGCGGAGAGCTGAATGAGGATCTGCTGATACCGAGCTGGACGTTGATGGAATGGAAATGATTCACCGTTAACGGGCTGTACGCATTCGAGATTCACCCTCGCAGATGTGGATAAGCCTGTGGAAAACTCTCCTCGAGTATCGCACCGTTATCCTGATCGCTGGCGTATTTCCCGCGGAATTATTCCCGGGAGTATTATTTATTTCTTTTATATCAGCATGTTGACAACAAGGTCTTCACCGGGTAGGGTCCCCGGGGAATCCCGGTGTGCGCCACAGCTGCGCTGTGTGCATAAGATCCGCCGTACTGCAACCGCGATTCCGGCATGACTGTGGCCACGATGACTGAGAGACCCGGGTCGCGCCATATGTTGATAGACGTGGCGCGGGGCTTTGCCATCGTCTTGATGATTGCCTACCATTTCACCTTCGACGTTAATCTATTCGCCCGGCTGGGGATCGACTTCGACCACGATCCGCGCTGGCTGGCCTTCCGCACCCTGATCGTGAGCCTTTTTCTGCTCCTGGTCGGGGTCAGTCAGTCGCTTGGACATCAGCATGGTTTCAGCCGGACGCGCTTCCTGAGGCGCCTCGCCCAGCTCGCCGCCTGCGCGGCGCTGGTAACCCTCGGCAGCTGGATCATGTTCCCCGCCACCTACATATTTTTCGGCATCCTGCACTTCATTGCGGTGGCAGGTGTCCTCGGCCTGCTGACTGTGCGGTTTTACAGTTTAAATCTGGTTTCAGGCGGCTTACTGATCCTGCTTGGCACCCAGTTTGCCCATGAGTGGTTCGATCATCCGGCCTTGCAGTGGATCGGACTGATGACGCATAAACCGTTCACTGAGGATTATGTCCCCCTGCTGCCGTGGTTTGGGGTCGTGCAGATCGGCCAGTACCTCGGCCAGGCCATGTTCCGTGTGCCTGCCGGTGCGCTGCTGAGGGCCTGGTCCAGCCCGGCACCGGCATTCCGCCTGTTGAGCCTCGGCGGACGATACAGCCTGCTGATCTATATGGTTCATCAGCCGGTATTGATCGGTCTGCTATATTTATACTTCGGTTTATAGGGCAGGGGTTGCAACGGTGGTCGATTTCCGGGAGTCGGTATGATGATGAAACCCGCATTGGACTGGAAAAAGGCGTGGGATATGTTCTTCCTCGATACGGTGCAGCGCCGCATCATCATCCTGGTACAGGTGGCGCTGGTCCTGTTGCTGGCCGCCACGCTCGCCGGGCTGACCTGGAGGCTGATACCAGCCCCGGCACCGAACCTTGCCCCCCCACCTGAAGCGTTTGGCGGCGCGGCTGCCCGGCGCAACGACGCCGGGCCCGGGATCATGTGGGATCTCGCCAAATGGCATCTTTTCGGTGAAAAGCCCGTCGCGAGCGAGATCCCTTCAGTCGAATCGCTGCCTGAGACCCAGCTCAATTTGACGCTGAGCGGGGTAGTGGCTTCCGGGAGCATGACGGGCGGTGGCGCGATCATCGCTGCTCCCGGCGGGGTGGAGGCATTTTATCCCGTCAATTCCCAGCTGCCCGGTGGGGCAGTGCTGAAGGAAGTCCATCCCGACCGCGTGGTGCTGGAACGGAACGGGCGCCTGGAGACCTTGCGCCTGCCCAAGGAGGGGCTTGGGAACGTCAGCGGGGAGCAGCCCGAAGCGTCTGGCGGTCAGGCGACGCAATCCCGCGCGGCGAACAGAGGGGGTGCCGGGCCCGCGGCGGTGCCTGCCAATCTGCGTGAGTTTCGCGACATGGTGTTATCCGATCCCCAGAGCGCAGGAAGTCTGGTCCAAATCAATCCCAAGAGCGCCGACGGTCGCTTCGTCGGTTATGAACTCCAGCCCGGCCAGGATGCAGCCCTGTTCGCGCGCGCAGGGCTTTCCCCGGGTGATATCGTGACCAGCGTCAACGGGGTAAAGCTGGACTCCCCCGCCAAGGCATTGAGCTTGTTACGCGGCCTGACGAGCGCCGAGGAGGTCCGGCTGGAGATCGAGCGCGGCGGTGTGCCGCAATCGCTCATTATGAACATTAATCAATAGTCTCCCGCTGCCTGGCTCGACTTGCCGGAACAGGGATATTTGCATACAATAGCCGGTCTTTTGGCCTGCCTGCCATCCCGGTGCCGGGGTGGGGCGGATACAGTTGGGTTATGAGGATACGGTCATGAAGTCGGAGATTCACCCTGCCTACAACGAGATCACGGTTACCTGCGGTTGCGGTAACACGTTCAAGACCCGCTCGACTGCGGGCAAGGATCTGCATCTCGATGTATGTTCGCAATGCCATCCGTTCTACACCGGCAAACAGAAGCTGGTCGATACCGCCGGCCGTGTCGACAAGTTCAGACAGAAGTATGGCATGAAAAAATAGCGCGATGCCGTTGGCGCGTGCAGTTGAAAGGGCACCCCGCGGGCGTGCCCTTTTTCGTTTTGGACCGCGTGGCGGAGCCTGGAAGCCGTGGTTCATGCTCGCCCTTGCGGGAGTGCTCATCGTCCCTCGCGCGGGAGCTGAGTGCCGGTCTGATCGCATCGATGAGCGGGCCAGGGTCGCACACGTGCATGACGGCGACACGCTCGTGCTCAGCGACAGGCGCAAGGTACGCCTGATCGGCATTAATACGCCCGAGCTTCCGCGCGATGGCGCCGCAGGCCAGCCATACGCGCACGAGGCGCGCGATGCCCTGGCAGCCCTGCTTGAGTCGGGCGACGAACTCGGTTTGCGTTATGACGATGAACGCGTCGACCGTTACGGCCGTTCGCTCGCCCACCTCTATCGAGGGGACGGCGCGAGCATCCAGGCCTGGTTGTTGCAGCGGGGCTATGCAGTAGCCATCGCGGTGCCTCCCAACCTTGGTAACCAGGATTGTTATCGCCGTGCCGAGGAGCGGGCGAGCCGCGCCGGCATCGGATTGTGGGGGTTGCCATATTATCAGCCGCTGGCCTCGGCAGGCCTCAAAGCCGCTGCGCCGGAAGCGGGATTCCGCTTCGTGCGCGGTAAGGTGGTGCGCGCCGGCTATGGTGCGGGCGCAGTATGGTTAAATCTTGAAGGAGGGCTTGCACTGCGCATTGCGCGGCCGGATCTGCGCTATTTCCCGGATTTCCGCCCGCACGATCTTGTCGGGCGCACAGTGATTGCGCGCGGGTGGCTTAACCCGGGCGGCGCGGCTCCTCTGATGCAGATACGCCATCCCGCGTCGCTGCAGGTCGTCGCGGATGACGGATGAAGTGCGGGGTAACACGCCGATGATATCACTCCGCACAGGTTTGCTTTCCATCCTGGCGGCGTGTCAGTTTCTGGGTGCCTGCGCGGTGAATCCTGCCACCGGCAGAAACGACTTCGTCCTGATGTCCGAGCAGGATGAGATCCGGCTTGGACGCGATGCCCATGCGCAGATCGTACGACGCTTCGGCGACGCCTATGAGGATCCCGAACTGCAGGCCTATGTCCAGCGCGTGGGGGCACGACTTGCGGTCAACAGCCATCGCGGTGAGCTGGTTTACCGCTTCACCGTGCTGGATTCTCCCGAGGTCAACGCCTTCGCGCTGCCCGGCGGATATGTCTATATCACCCGCGGCCTGCTCGCCTATCTCAATTCCGAGGCCGAGATGGCGGCCGTGCTCGGCCATGAAATCGGCCATGTCACCGCGCGCCATTCCGTGCGCCAGATCAGCGGAACCCGCGCCGCCCAGATCGGCTATAGCATCGGCTCATTGCTGGTTCCTGAACTGCGCAATCAGGTCGGCCAGGGACTTTTCAACGTGCTGGGCGGAGCGATCACCAGCGGTTACGGGCGCGAGCACGAACTGGAGGCGGATCGGCTCGGAGCGGAATATCTGGCGCGCAGCGGCTACGATCCGCACGCCATGCTCAAGGTGCTGGCAGTACTTAAGGATCAGGAACTTTACGAGCGTCAGCTGGCGGAGGAGGAAGGCCGCCAGCCGAGGATTTACCACGGCGTATTTGCCTCGCATCCATCCAGCGACAAGCGCCTGCAGGAGGTCGTTGCCTTTGCGGAACCTGTATCCGCGGGGGCGGACATGCGCGAGGAGGAGGATTTTCTGCGCTTTCTCGACGGCATGGTCTACGGCGACGGTGAAAGGGCCGGCGTGGTGCGTGCCGGGGTGTTTTATCACGCGGAACTCGGCATAGGCTTCACACTGCCGGCGGGTTGGTCGACCGAGAACCTTCCGGAACGCCTGGTGCTGCAATCGCCCGCTCGCGATGCGGTATTACATGTGGCGGTGGAGGATCTCAACCGGCGGGTTTCCCCGCGCGAATTTATCCTTAGCCGCATCAAGTCGAAAACCGTGCACCAGGAGGAGGACATCCGGCCGGCCGGCCTTGATGGGTATAGCGTTCTGGTCGAGTCCGGCACCTCGTCCGCCCCGCGCCTGGAGCGCATCAGCGTTGTCTATCACCAGGAACGGGTGTATCTGTTTACCGGGACGTGCAAGGATCGGGATGGATTTGACCGATACGATGCGTATTTTATTGCTGTGACGCACAGTTTCCATCCACTTTCCGGCTCGGAACAGGAACTTGCCGGTGCGCTCCGGATCAGGTTGGTGCGCGCGGAGGCAGAAGCCGGCTTTGAGGAACTGGCGCGGCAATCGCCGCTGACACTGCACGCCGAAGAACAGCTCAGGCTGTTGAACCAGTTGTACCCTGAAGGGGTTCCGGCGCCAGGAGCCACACTAAAGACCATTCGGTAACGCCGTCCTGTATTTGCAGTGGCGGATCCAATCACGGATAATTGTCGGTTCTACCGCAACATATGACTTCCGACCGATGACAGAAGACCGCAAGCAGGCCGCGCTCGCCTATCACTCCGATCCCGCGCCCGGCAAGATCGCCATCTCGATCACAAAGCCCTGTTCCACCCAGTATGAGCTCGGCCTGGCCTACACCCCGGGCGTGGCCGAGCCGGTGCGTGCGATCGCGCGCAATCCGGAGGACGCCTACCGTTACACCGCCAAGGGCAATCTGGTCGCCGTGATCACCGACGGCAGCGCGGTGCTCGGCCTCGGCAACGTCGGCGCACTGGCGGGCAAGCCGGTGATGGAGGGCAAGGCGGTCCTGTTCAAGAAGTTCGCCGACATCGATGTGTTCGACATAGAGGTCGACGCTGAACGCGCGGAGGATTTTATTGACACGGTGACACGCATTGCACCCACCTTCGGCGGCATCAACCTCGAGGACATCACGGCGCCCAAGTGCTTCGTCATCGAGCAGGCGCTGCGCGAGCGGCTGGATATCCCCGTGTTCCACGACGACCAGCACGGTACCGCCGTCATCACTGCGGCAGGCCTGATCAACGCGCTGGAGCTGCAGGGAAAATCACTGCAGCAGGTGAAGATCGTCTGCCTCGGCGCCGGTGCGGCGGGTATTGCCTCGATGCGCCTGTTAACGGCGCTCGGCGTGCGCAAGGAGAACATCCGCCTAGTTGACCGCGCCGGAGTGGTGCACAGCGGCCGCGACGACATCAACGAATACAAGCGCGAGTTCGCGCTCGTCACGCCGGAGCGCACGCTGTCCGACGCCATGCGCGGCGCGGACGTGTTTATCGGCCTGTCTGGTCCCCGGCTGGTCAGTCCGGAGCAGGTCTCAATCATGGCGGATCGTCCCGTCATCTTCGCCTTGTCAAATCCAGATCCCGAGATCGATCCGGCTACCGCGCTCGCGGTACGGGACGACCTGATCATGGCAACCGGGCGCTCGGACTATCCCAACCAGGTCAATAATGTGCTGGGCTTTCCCTTCATCTTCCGCGGTGCCCTCGACGTACGCGCGACGGCGATCAGCCGCGAGATGCTCATTGCGACGGTCCATGCCCTGGCCGAGCTGACCCACGAGCCGGTGCCGCAGGAAGTGCTGACCGCATATCGACTCGACGCCCTGTCGTTTGGACCGCAGTACATCATTCCCAAACCCCTCGATCCGCGCCTCATCGATCGCATACCGCCGGCCGTGGCGCAGGCCGCCGTACTCTCGGGTGTCGCCCGCCGGGGATACCCCGAGTTTTACCCGCGCATCGCCCAGGAGGTGGTCGAGGAACGTGTCACGGTGAGTGAGTGCTGACTCAATAAACAGGCTTGCATGCCGATCTTAAACCTGCCGGCGACAGCGCCGGAGCAGTAAATTTGCTACCGTGCGGCCACCGCGGGTACGGGCGGCCAGCAGCGCACGGTGATCCTGCAGCGCAAGGCGAAACTCTGGAGTCGCCATGAGCAAGATCACTATCATCGGTGCCGGTCGGGTGGGTGAATCCACGGCGCAGATACTGTCCCAGAGCGAGCTGGTCCATGAGATCGTATTGATGGACATCCGCGATGGCGTCGCACGCGGTACCGCTCTCGATATCCAGGAATCCGCACTACTGTTCGGTTTTGATACGCGAGTCACCGGCGACGAGAGTCCTGAAGCGATGGCCGGTTCGGATCTGGTGGTGGTCACCGCCGGAATGCCGCGCAAACCTGGCATGTCGCGCTCGGACGTGCTGATGACGAACGTCAAGGTGGTCGAGGGCATCATCGCCGATATTGCCCGCCACGCGCCCGACGCAATCGTCATAATGGTAACCAACCCGGTCGATGTTCTCACCCACATCGCCTGGAGCCGCAGCGGATGGGATCGCGCCCGTGTGTTCGGTCTCTCCGGTGTGCTGGATTCCGCACGCATGGCGAGCTTTATCGCCATGGAGACCGGCTTGTCTATCAAGGACGTCACAGCGCTGGTGCTGGGTGGACACGGCGACGCGATGGTGCCGATGCCGCGCTACACCACCATCAACGGTATCCCGCTTGATCATTTCCTCGACCAAGGCAGGATCAATGCCATTGTGGAGCGCACGCGTAATGGCGGGGCGGAGATCCTGGCCCTCAAGAAGACCAGCAGCGCCAACGACTCTCCGGCCGCCGCAGTCGCCGTCATGCTCGATGCCGTGTGCAATGACCGCATGCGGATACTGCCCTGCGTGGCGGTGCTCGACGGGGAATATGGGATGCATGATATCTCCATCGGTGTGCCGGTGGTTCTGGGACGGCGGGGAGTGGAGCGAGTCGTGGAGTTACCGCTCAGCGACGAAGAGCGCCGGCAGTTCATTCATTCCGTGGAAATGGTGCGCAGGGATCTCGTGTCCTTATCCTGAGGCGAAGGGCTGGGCTGTTTGACGTGATTCACCCGTGCCATGAGTCCGTTTCTGTCAAGCGGGCAGACAGGCATATGTATCGGCGGTGGTATCAGAACAACTGTTCCGGCGCCAGCGGTGCCGTAGTCCCTTGGGTGTCGCCACCGGCTGCGGTGGGTATCGAGCCGGCGTATTGTCGTGGCGCATTGTCGGTGAAGAAGGTTTCGAAAATCCCGTTCGACTGACTGCTCCTGGCGAGCAGGCCGCTGGCCGGATCGATACGTACCGTCACTAGACCCGGCGGCCGGTCCAGCGGATGTTCCGGAGTCCCGCGCAGAGCCTCGCGCATGAAGGCGATCCACATCGGCAACGCGGCGCGCCCCCCGGTTTCACCATTGCCGAGCGCCTGTGGCTTGTCGAAGCCGACCCAGCTGACGGCCACTATGTCAGAAGTGAAGCCGACGAACCATGCGTCGCGCTGGTCGTTTGTCGTGCCGGTTTTTCCTGCAATATCTCCGCGCCCGAGCTGTTTCGCGCGCACGCCGGTGCCGATCTGGACCACGTCGCGCATCATTGAAGTCATCAGATAGGCGTTCTGCGCTGAGATCGTCCGTTTGGCATGGTTGAATTCCGGCAAGGATGTCGTGTCATGGGCAGGTGCAATCACGAGCTCAGCGGGTTCTGCTTCGTCCTCTGGCGTATCTTCGCACTCCAGGCAGACACGGTCGGGAACCGTCCGGGATATAACCTCCTCGTTCGCCCCGACAATGCGATCGATGAAATAAGGCTGGACTCGATGGCCGCCGTTGGCGAAAACCGCGTATCCAGCGGCCAGCTGCAATGGTGTGACCGAGGCGCTGCCGAGTGCGAGCGAGAGATTACGCGGGATATCACTGGCCTGAAAGCCGAAGCGGGTCAGGTAATCGAGGCAGTAGTCGATGCCTATTGAGCGCAGCAGGCGAATCGAAACGAGATTGCGTGAATTCACCAGCGCTACCCGCAGCCTGGTGGGGCCGAAGAATTCTCCGGTATAGTTTTCCGGTCGCCAGGCGCTTTCCAGGGCCGGATCATCGAAGACTACTGGTGCGTCGTTAATCAGCGTCGCTGGCGTAAAACCTTTTTCCAGCGCAGCGGAATAGAGGAACGGCTTGAAACTGGAGCCCGGCTGGCGCAGGGCCTGCGTGACGCGATTGAACTTGCTGCGCTGGAAATCGAATCCGCCCACGAGCGTGGTGACGGCACCGTCTTCTGGATCCAGTGAGACCAATGCGCCCTGTGCCGCGGGAATCTGCGCCAAATGCCAGCCGTCGGGGGTAGATGCGATGCGCACGATGTCTCCGATGCGGACCACATCGGCGGCAGACTGCGGGATCGCGCCGCGCCGGTTTTCGCTGATGTAAGGCTGTGCCCACGACAGGCCTTCCCAGGCGATGTCGACATTCTTTCCATCGGCCAGTTTCACGGTGATCCCCTGTTCCACCACCCGCGCGACGAGCGCGGGTATCAGTCCGCCGACCTCTTCATGACTGCGCAGTGCCGCGGTCCATGCAGGTTCGTCAGAGAGCTGGGCGAGGTTGATGCGGCCCTCGGCCCCGCGGAAACCGTGGCGACGATCGTAGGCTAGCAGGGCGGCGCGCAGCGAGTCGGTAGCGGCCTGCTGCAGGCGCGAATCCAGCGTCGTATAGATCTTAAACCCGGAAGTGTAGGCGGCTTGTTCTCCGTAGCGCTCGATCATGGCTGCACGAACCACCTCGGCGAGATAATCGGCCTCGACCTCCATCGACGCGCCGTGGAGCTTCGCATCGTCGGGGGCCTGCGCGGCCTGTGCGTACCCGGCGGCGTCGATATAGCCGAGTTCGCGCATGCGCCGCAGTACATAGTTGCGGCGCGCTATGGCATGTTCCGGATCCGCCAGCGGATTGTAACGCGAAGGTGCCTTCGGAAGGCCGGCGATCATTGCGATCTGGGCGAGTGACAGGTTCGCAACGCTCGCTCCATAGTAGGTGTGGGCGGCCGCCGCGACGCCGTAGGCGCGGTTGCCGAGATATATCTTGTTGAGATAGAGCTCCAGGATTTCCTCCTTGGGAAGCTCCTTGTCTATTTTCAGAGCCAGGAAGATCTCGCTGAGCTTGCGCAGATAGGTCTTCTCGCTGGTCAGGAAGAAGTTGCGCGCCACCTGCATGGTGATTGTGCTTCCCCCCTGGGATTTTTCCCCCGTACGCGCCAGGTTCAACGCAGCGCGCAGAATGCCCTGGTAGTCGACGCCTGGATGCTCGAAGAAGCGGTCGTCCTCGGCCGCGAGGATCGCCTTGATCATGAGTTGCGGCGTCTCCTCGTACCGGATCGGCGTACGTTTCTGTTCGCCGAATTCGGCTATAAGTCGGCCGTCTCGGGTATAAACTCGCATGGGCACCTGTAGCCGGATGTCTTGCAGCGCCTCTATGGGCGGCAGATTGGGTGCAATAACCAGGTAACTGACGGCCAGGCCGAGGGCGCCAAGCAGTGCCGTTCCGCCAATGCCAAGCAGGCCGGCGAGGAGTAGTTTGCGCGGGTAAGTCATAATCGCGTCGGGAAATGAGAATGGCGACCAGTTAACAAAAATACGGGCTAGAGTATAAAACTTTTTACCGTCGCGGACGATAACATGCGTTGTAAGACCTGTGCTTGTTGTCAATTATTACCTTAAAACCTATAGTTGCACGTTGGGACGAAACCAATGAACAGGGATCTGCGTACCCGAGGACGGGTTGAGGGAAGCCACCATGTTTCAGCTTTTCAATAGGACGGCGTCGCCCCTCATCGGGCTCGACATCAGTTCCACTTCGGTGAAACTGCTCGAGCTGGGACAAAGCGGCAATCGCTATCGGGTGGAAAGCTACGCGGTGGTGCCTCTCCCCCAGAATGCTGTCGAAGAGAAGAACATCTCCGATGTCGAAGCCGTGGGCGCCGCGATCAAGCGTGCGGTGAGCCGCGCCGGCACGCGTACCAAAAACGCGGCCGTTGCCGTGGCCGGTTCGGCGGTGATCACCAAGGTGATTAACATGCCGGCCAACTTGTCCGACGATGAGCTGGCCGACCAGATCCAGCTTGAGGCTGACCAGTACATCCCTTATCCGAGGGAAGAGGTGAACCTCGATTTCGAGGTGATGGGCCCATCCGATAAGCAGGAGGGCACGGTCGACGTCCTGCTTGCCGCCTCCCGCAGCGAAAACGTGGACGTACGTGTGGCTGCCCTGGAACTGGGAGGGCTCAACGCCAGGATCGTGGATGTTGAGGCATTTGCCATGGAGTCGGCATTCTCCCTTCTCGCCAGCCAATTGCCCGATAACGGCGTTGGCAAGACCATCGCCGTCATCGACGTGGGAGCAACCATGACGACGCTGAGCGTGTCTCACGACTTCAAGGTTATATACACCCGCGAGCAGGTGTTCGGCGGCAAGCAACTGACCGACGAGATCATGCGCCGCTATGGCCTGTCTTATGAGGAGGCGGGTCTGGCCAAGAAGCAGGGCGGCCTGCCCGACAACTACGAACCCGAAGTTCTGCAGCCGTTCAAGGAAGCGATGGCACAGCAGGTGAGCCGTTCACTGCAGTTTTTCTTTTCGTCCAGCCAGCACAATTCGGTCGATCATATCGTCCTGGCGGGCGGCTGCGCAGCAATTCCCGGCGTGGATGCGCTGATTGAGGACAAGATCGGGATAACCGCATCGGTAGCAAACCCCTTTGCCGACATGTCGTTGACCTCACGCATCAACCCTGAGGCGATCCGGTCCGACGCCTCCTCGCTGATGATAGCGTGCGGCCTGGCCATGAGGAGGTTTTCCGAGCGATGACCTGCATCAATCTTTTACCGTGGCGCGAAATTCGGCGCAAAGAGCAGCAGCGGCAGTTCTTCTCCGTCGCTGCCGGCGCAGCTGTGCTGATGGGCCTGATCGTGTTCTATATCCACATCCACGTCGGCGGCATGATCGAGCTGCAGTCCACGCGCAACAAATTCCTCGAGGATGAGATCGTCAAGGTAGAGGCAAAGATCGTCGAGATCAAGACTATCGAGGCCAAGAAGGAACAGCTGCTCGCGCGCATGAATATCATTCAGCAGCTCCAGACGCGCCGCCCCGCCATCGTCCACGTATTCGACGAGCTGGCCAAGGCGGTACCCAGCGGCATGTACCTGACCAACATATCCCAGCAGGGAAAACTGCTGGTGATCGAAGGGGTCGCGCAATCCAACGCCAGGGTGTCGGCGTTCATGCGCAACCTCGATGCCTCGGACTGGTTCACCAGCCCCCGGCTCGAGGTGATCGAGGCGGACAGTAAAGATCTGGCCCGGACCAGCCACTTCAAGCTTGCAGTCAGCCAGGTCGCGTCCGAAGGCGATGCGGAGGCAGCGGAGACCGCCAATACGGAAACCAAGAAGGATCCGAAGCAGTCAGCTCCGAAAAAAGCCGCAAAACCCAACAAGGCGAAGAAATAAGTCATGAATCTCAAGATTGATCTTGCCCAGCTGCGCAACATCGATTTCAACGATGTGAGCCGCTGGCCGATGTCCATGAAGGCGGTTGCGGTCGCATTCATCAGCGTGGCCGTGCTCGGAGCGGGCCTGTGGCTGGACACCCGGCGCCAGCTGGATACCCTTGAGTCAATCCGTCAGAAGGAGAAGACGCTTAAGGCCGATTTCCTGGGAAAACAGGAAAAAGCCGCCAACCTGGATGCCTACAA
This sequence comes from Gammaproteobacteria bacterium, assembly GCA_016712635.1. Classification (NCBI taxonomy): domain Bacteria; kingdom Pseudomonadati; phylum Pseudomonadota; class Gammaproteobacteria; species Gammaproteobacteria bacterium. Next base: position 196,496 of record JADJQS010000015.1, read on the forward strand.
GGCTCAGATGGAGGAAATGAGGCGCTCTTTCGGTGCCATGCTGCGCCAACTGCCCAGCAAGACCGAGGTCGCCGAACTGCTGGTAGACATCTCCCAGACCGGGCTGCAGACGGGGCTCGAATTCGAGCTGTTCAAGCCCGAAGGCGAGCGGCCAGCGGATTTTTATGCCGAACTGCCGATAACCATCAAGGTGGCCGGCAGTTATCACGAATTCGGGCAATTCGTCAGCGATATCGCCACGTTGCCTCGCATCGTCACGTTGCAGGATTTTTCCATCGGACCGATGAGCCAGAAGTCGGGTAGCAAGAGCCAGGGCGGCAAGAACGCCCAGGACAAGAAGGCAGAGAACGCCAGCCAGGACATGCTGATGATGGAAGTGACCGCTAAGACCTTCCGTTACCTGGAAGAGGAAGAACTGCTGGACGAGGAGGGCGGGGCGTCATGACTTGCCCGCGTATGCGTGAAAGCAAGCGTCGACGCCTGCTGAATGGAACGACGGCAGCGCTGCTCTGCTGTATGCTTGCGGCCTGCAGCGACAGCGGGATGTCTGATCTGCGCCAGTTCGTGGATGATGCAAAGATGAAGAAGGGGCGGGTAGAATCCTTGCCGGAGTTCAAGCCGGTGGAGACCTTTGCCTACAGCGGCGAGAAGATGAAAGATCCTTTCGCCACCTGGAAATCGGACGCCAAGCTCGCCGCGCAGGACAGCGGCGCCTTGCAGAGCATCCGTCCTGACATCACCCGGCGCAAGGAGATTTTGGAAAATTTCCCCTTGGATACGCTTCGCATGATGGGAACATTCGACTATCGGGACGGAAAGTGGGGGTTGGTGAAGGCTCCCGATGGGATCATCTATAAAGTAAGAGAAGGGCACCATCTCGGACAGAATTACGGCAAGGTCATCAGTGTGCAGGAAAAGAATATCATGCTGACCGAGGTTGTGCCGGACGGACTGGGGGGGTGGGAGGAGCGAGAGGCTTCCCTGGGTATCAGTACGGAATGATCCCGCAATGGAGGGTCGCGGTTATGGTTGCCAGGGGTTTGGTTTGTGAACGGGAATGGATAAGAGCGATGATGCCTAGATCTGCATTTCGGATAACGATACTGCCCACGGCCTTGGCGCTGGTGTTGAGCGCCTTGATGTCGTCATTTGCTGCTGCCGCGGAGAATGCGCCGGCTCACCGGCTCGAGGCGGTCGACTTTTCGGCGCTGCCCGGCAACCGGGTGCAGATCAAGCTGTCCCTCTCCGGCGTGACGCCTCCGCCCGAGCTGCTCAGCTTCACCATAGATAACCCGGCGCGCATCGCCTTTGATCTCCAGGATACCGGGAGCATCGTGCCAAAGCAGAAGAGCGTAGGTGTCGGAGTCGTGCGCAGCATCAATACGGTTGAGTCACGCGGCCGGACCCGCCTGGTGCTGAACCTCGACAGGCTTGTGCAATATGAAACTCGCACGGAGGGCAGTGCGATCTTTATCACATTGAACTCCTCGGTCGCCGAGAGCGTCGCGATGGCGGGAAGTAGTCAGGCGCAAGAGGCGGACCATGCTATCACAAGGGTGGACTTCAACCGTGGCAAGCTGGGCGAGGGTCGGCTGGTGATCTCCCTGTCTGACGCCTCCATCCCCGTGAATGTGGATGAGGCATCGGGAAAGATCGTGGTGGATTTCCTCGGGGCGCGCCTGCCGAAGGAGCTCGAACGCCGCATGGACGTGACCGATTTTGCGACCCCGGTGCTCCGCGTCGACAGTTTTACTTCCGGCAGCAACATCCGCATGGTGATCGAGGCTAACGGTAAGTTTGAGCATCTGGCATACCAGACGGACAAGCAGTTCACCCTCGAAGTGAAGCCAGTAACTGAGGCTGAGCAGCAGGCGGCGGAGAAAAAGGAGTTTACCGGCGAGCACCTCTCGCTGAACTTCCAGGATATCGAAATCCGCGCAGTGCTGCAGATCATCGCAGATTTCACCGGCATGAACATGGTCACCAGCGACGCAGTCAAGGGCAATGTGACCCTGCGCCTGCAGAACGTGCCCTGGGATCAGGCTCTGGATATCGTCCTGAAGAGCAAGGGCCTTGCGATGCGCCAGATGGGCAATGTGATCCTGGTTGCTCCGGCGGAAGAGATTGCCGCTCGCGAAAAGCAGGAATTCGAGTCGCAGAAGCAGGTCTCCGAGCTGGCACCGCTGTACTCCGACCTGATCCAGGTCAACTATGCCAAGGCGTCCGATATTGCCGTGCTGCTCAAGGCAAAGGAAAATTCGATGCTTTCCGAGCGCGGCAATGTCACCGTCGACGATCGCACCAACTCCCTGCTGATCCGCGATACGGCCGACAAACTGGTGGATATCCGCAAGCTGGTCAACAAACTCGACATCCCGGTGCGCCAGGTGCTGATCGAGTCGCGCATCGTGATCGCCAACGACGATTTCAGCCGTGACCTCGGCATGCGGGTCGGTTTCAGCGGCGCGCGCGAGCACGACGGAAACGGTCTGATCGGTGTTTCCGGCTCCCTCAGCGGCACTGACACCATGGTGGGAAGCGCGCCGCTGCCGGTTACAACACCGGTTCTGAGCGACCGCCTCAACGTGAATCTGCCCGTCAGCAATCCGACCGGCCAGATCGCGCTCGCGGTGCTGAATTCCAATTACCTGGTGGATCTCGAGCTGTCTGCCATGCAGGCCGAGGGACGCGGCGAGGTGATCTCCAGCCCGCGCGTCATCACCTCCAACCAGAATGAGGCGAGCATCGAGCAGGGCACCGAGATTCCTTACACGACAGCGTCTTCCAGTGGAGCGACCACGGTGGAATTCAAGAAGGCCGTACTGGGACTGAAGGTGAAGCCGCACATCACTCCGGACGACCGCATCATCATGGATCTGACGGTCTCCAAGGACAGCGTTGGGCAGGTTTTCCAGAACGTGCCCAGCGTGGACACGCGCTCGGTAGAAACCCAGGTCCTGGTCGACAACGGCGAGACCGTAGTGCTGGGTGGCATCTACGAGCAGACCCGCGCCGACGAGATGGACAAGGTGCCATTTTTTGGTGATCTGCCCCTGGTCGGCGTCCTGTTCCGCCAGTCGCGCCATATCAATGACAACAGTGAGCTGCTCATCTTCGTGACGCCGAAGATACTCAAGGACAGCCTTGCGGTGCGCTGACAGGAAAACCGACATGAGATACATGGAATCATTACGGGGAAGGATGAGGCTGGTTAACGGCGGTCATCGTGTTGGAGCGATGACGGCCAATTCTACGGGAAGCGCAGCAATGTGGAACAGTGTGGGCAAGGCAGTCATCGTGTTGATGATGCTGATTCTGGCGGGGTGTAATGAAGACAATGCATTCTTCGATACCACCGGGACGGGTACCGATACGGAGACATCCGCAGAGAGCATCACGATGCTGGCCAGTTCGCCCCAGCTGGGCTCAAGCGGCAGTGTCTCGGTGACCATCACAGCCATCGTCAAGGACGGTCTCAACAATCTGCTGGCGGCTGTCCCGGTGGTGTTTACCGCCGACAGCGGCTCGCTTTCGGTCATCCAGTCCATCACGGATGATTCCGGTCAAGCCATAGCCACGCTGGATCCGGGCGGCGATTTCACCAACCGGACTATCACCGTTACCGCCACCACCGGCAACCTCAGCGAGGCTGTGGATGTGAACGTGACTGGCACCAGCATGGCGATCAGCGGGGAAAACTCGGCGACGCTGGGCGATACCACCAGCCTGATTATTACCCTGACCGATTCTGACGGGGATCCGATCTCCGGAAAGACCGTAACAGTGGACTCCAGTCTGGGTAATACACTGAGTGCAGCCAGTTTGACTACAAGTTCAATCGGCCAGGCCACGGTCAATGTCACGGCGGTCAACGCGGGTGCCGATGTGATTACCGTATCTTCCCAGGGAGCGACGTCAACTCATACCCTCGCCATCTCCGGGGATCAGTTCCAGATGACAGCGCCTGCCGCGAACGCCGATATCAATCTCGGCGCCTGCCAGTCGATCCAGGTCAGCTGGCAGCAGAACGGCAGCCCGGTCAGCGGCAGTGCGGTGAGCTTCTCCGCCACGCGTGGCAATCTCTTTTCTGACGCGGGCTGTACTGTCGCGGCCACGTCCTCCAATACCAACGGCAGCGGTGTGGCAACCCTGTTCATCTCGTCGACAAATGCGGGTCCGTCGACTTTGACCGCCTTCGTCTCCGGAGGGCCGACGACAAGCCGTTCGGTCAATTTCGTCGCGACGACGCCGGCGACAATCGCGTTGCAGGCCAGCCCCGCCTCGATCGGCCCCAATGACGGCTCACAGACCACCCAGCAGCAGTCGACCATCACGGCCGTCGTACGCGACGCGAGCAACAATCTGGTCAAGGGCAAGGTGATCCGCTTCTCAATCGTCGAGGACAACAGCGGCGGCACCTTGACCACGGCGACCGCGACCACTGATGACCTGGGCCGGGCTTCCACGACCTATGTCTCCTCGGCCGCGACCACCGCCCAGAACGGGGTAATAATTCGAGCCACCGTGGATGAGAACACTGCGATCAATACTACGGTATCGTTGACTGTGTCCCAGAGCGCCCTTTTCGTGCGCCTCGGCACCGGTAACAGCATTGAGCAGCTGGGAGAGACCCAGTACGACAAGAAATATACCGTGATGGTCACCGATGCCGGCGGTAACGCGGTGGCAGGGGCCAGCATCGACATTGCGCTCAATCCCGATGGATATGCCAAAGGATTTTACGTCGACAACGCGGGACGATGACCCCTATTATGGGACTATCATGCCCCGGAGGTTTCCAGAATGCCTTGATCCGGGTGAGGACAAGAATAAGAACGGAATTCTCGATACTGGCGAAGACACCAATGGTAACAGCCAGCTGACGCCAGGTAATGTGGTTGCTGTTCCTTCAAACGTTTCGACCGGGACCGACGGCACGTTTGAATTCGACGTTAGGTACGCTGAAACTTACGCCAACTGGGTGCGGGTGCAACTGACCGCCAGCACTTCGGTCTCCGGCACGGAGTCCATCGACAGCGTGATGTTCTGGCTGCCCGCCTCGGCCGCGGATATGGATGACTCCACTGAGGCACCGCCAGGCGGATTTGCGGACAGCCCCTTTGGCGCCAGCGCCTCGTGCTTGGATGCCCTGTAATTCATCCACGCATAGTCAATACACTGCACGATCAGGGACAGGCGAAACGCCTGTCCCTTTTTTATTTTGTTTCCGCCACTTATCTGCGGTCCCATTGTGTTGATGGGAATTCTCCGCCACCATAGGCAGCATGATGAAATCCCGGGATAACGTCTTCCTGATCGGCCCCATGGGTTCAGGCAAAACCACCATCGGCCGTCATCTGGCCAAGGCCCTCAAGCTTGAATTTGTTGACAGCGACCATGCCATAGAGCAGCGCACCGGAGCGGATATCCCGTGGATCTTCGATATCGAGGGTGAGCAGGGGTTCCGCCGGAGAGAACGCTCAGTCATCGAAGAGCTGACCCGTCGGCACGGTATCGTGCTGGCGACCGGCGGGGGAGCGGTGATCGACCCGCTCAATCGCGCCGACCTGGCGGCGCATGGCGTCGTGGTGTTCCTGAGTGCATCGGTGGACAAGATCCTGAGCCGGACGGCCAAGTCGCAGAACCGACCACTCCTGCAAACCGAGGATCCTCGCTCCCGTGTAAAAGAACTTCTGACCGCACGCGACCCCCTCTACCGCGAAATCGCGGATATAATCGTCGAAACGGATAAGCGGGGGGTTAAAAGCACGGTTGACCTTATCCTGCAGCAGATCCGCCGTGATGCCGGCAAGTCTGTGAAGGGCAAGTCTCCACCGGCAGGCAGGTCCCGAAACCGCAGGCAAGAAATACCGACGTGATGAAAACGCTGACCGTAGAGCTCGGTGAGAGGAGTTATCCGATCTATATAGGACCGGGCCTGCTTGGTCGCGCGGAGCTGCTCACCAGGCATATAAAATCGCGCCAGGTTTTGGTGGTCACGAACCAGATCGTGGCCCCGCTCTATCTTGAGACGGTGCGCGCCACCCTCGAAGGATACCGGCACGAGACGATCGTGTTGCCGGACGGCGAAGAGTACAAGTGTATGGCGACGTTGATGCAAATATTCGACGCCCTGCTCGGCGCCCGTTTCGACCGCGGCGTGACCCTGATCGCGCTCGGAGGCGGGGTGATCGGCGATATCACCGGTTTCGCAGCCGCCTGCTACCAGCGCGGCGTGCCCTTTATCCAGATTCCGACCACACTGCTGGCCCAGGTGGACTCCTCGGTGGGGGGCAAGACCGGGGTCAATCACCCGCTGGGCAAGAACATGATTGGGGCATTCCACCAGCCGCAGTGCGTTGTCGCCGACACCGACGTGCTGAATACTCTGAACGAGCGTGAGCTGCGCGCCGGCATCGCCGAGATCATCAAGTACGGACTGATATGCGACGCAGAGTTTTTCCTCTGGCTGGAATCAAACATCGACAGGCTGTCGGCCAGCGAACCGGAGGCGCTGGCCTTCGCTGTGGAGCGCTCCTGCCGTGACAAGGCCGCGGTCGTCGCCGCAGACGAGAGGGAAAGCGGGATCCGTGCGCTGCTCAACTTCGGTCACACCTTCGGCCACGCGATCGAGACCGGGATGGGGTATGGCGCATGGCTGCACGGCGAGGCGGTCGCGGCAGGCATGTGCGCCGCCGCCGAACTGTCCGCGCGTGAAGGTCTGCTCGCGCCGGCTGACGCACGGCGCGCCGCAGAACTGATCGCGCGCGCCGGATTGCCGGTGCGATTGCCCCGCGAGATCGATCCGGACAGGTTCCTGGAGCTGATGGCAGTTGACAAGAAGGTGCAGGCCGGGAAATTGAGGTTGATCCTGCTGAAGTCGATCGGCGCGGCGGTGGTGACGGGGCAGTTTGAGCTTGCGAAACTCAGGGATTCCATCGAAGCGAGCGGGGAAGGGGCGTGATGTCGTGAGCGGGCTCCAGGGCGGGATGCGGCGAATCCATGGGCGTTGACGCGCAGGACGGTCTCGCCCCGTACGCCACCCGCGCCGCGAATTCGCGCGGCCGCCGCCAACCTGAACCCGCGCCAGAATACCGCTCGGAGTACCAGCGCGATCGCGATCGCATCGTACATTCCTCCGCGTTCCGCCGCCTGGAATACAAGACCCAGGTGTTCGTCAACCATGAGGGCGACATGTTCCGCACGCGCCTTACCCATTCGATCGAGGTGGCGCAGATCGGACGCGCGGTCGCCCGCGCCCTGCAGCTCAATGAGGATCTGACCGAGGCCATCGCGCTGGCCCACGACCTGGGTCACACGCCGTTCGGCCACGCCGGCCAGGACGCGCTCAATCATTGCATGAAGGACTTCGGCGGTTTCGAGCATAACCTGCAGACGCTGCGCGTCGTCGACGAGCTGGAGGAAAGGTACGCCGAGTTCAACGGACTCAATCTGACCTACGAGACCCGCGAGGGCATACTGAAACACTGTTCGCCCAAAAACGCGGCCACAATGGGTGAGCTCGGCGAGCGTTTCCTCAGCAAGCAGCAACCCAGCCTGGAAGCACAGCTCGCGAACCTGGCCGACGAGATTGCCTATAACAATCATGATGTGGACGACGGCCTGCGGGCCGGCCTGATCACCGTCGAACAGCTGGCCGGAATCCGTCTCTTCAGCGAACAGTATGTCCGCGTTAACGCCGCCCATCCCGGCATAGGCCCCCGCCGCATGGTCCATGAGGTGGTGCGCCGGATGATCAACCGTCAGGTCAGTGACCTGGTGGAGACCACCCGCCGGCGGATCGCGGAGTCCGGCGTCACTTCGCTGGACGAGGTGCGTGCCCAGGCCGTACCCCTGATCGGATTCAGCACGCAGATGGCGGAATGGAATCTCGAGTTGAAGCAGTTCCTGCGCCTCCAGCTCTACCGCCACTACCGTGTCAGGCGCATGAGCAGCAAGGCCGACCGTATAATGAAGGCCTTGTTCGGCGCGTTCATGGACGATATCCAGGTGCTACCCCCTGAATATCAGCAGAAGGCGGGCGAATCCGAGCGGGCGGCGGGTGTTGCGGGCAGGGCGCGGGTGGTGGCAGACTACATCGCCGGCATGACCGATCGGTACGCGATTGGGGAATACGAGCGGCTGTTCGACCCCGCGCATTTGACCTAGTCGGGTCCGGCGGGGCACGCCGGCCGCGGTCGAGTCTCGAGGGTATGGTACAGCGCATTCATGCATATATACCTGCAGAAACCTCAGGAAGAGGATAAACCGCCGCGCTACTATCACCTTCTCTTGCAGCAGGATTTACTGGGGGGCTGGTCATTGATCAGGGAATGGGGCTATCAGGGATCCTCCGGTCGGGTGAAACGCGACCATCACGCAACGCGTGAACAGGCCGAGGCGGCGTTGATGACCGCGCGCGACGACCAGCTCCGGCGCGGCTACCGCGTGGTGTTCATTGAAGGTGAACGGCAGCGGACATGAATGTCCACGCGGACCTGGGCGATCCTCTTGAGGCCGTGGACGATGGGGGGCTGGAGCGCGATGCGTTCGAGGCCCGATACGACGATCACGCGTATTTCGACGAGGCGGTGCGGGCGAAGCGCCTCAACCTGCTGTTCCACCTCGTTCCGTACAGCGATGTTCTGCTCGTTACCGGGGAGCCGGGCAGCGGCAAAACAAGTATCCTGCAGCGCCTGCTCCTGGGCGCCAACGACAACTGGCGTATCTGCCATTTCCAGGCCTCCGCCGAGATCGACGGGGCACGCCTTCTCGGTATCCTTCACAAGGAATTTTCGCTCCGTCCGGACGGCAGCGGTGACGACGGGCAGCGGTTGCGTTTGCTGCGGGAAAGTCTCTACTCCTTGCGCCACAGCGCCCTGATCCCGGTGCTCGTCATCGACGACGCACATCAGCTGACCCAGTCGGCGCTCACCATGCTGGCCACCCTGACCGAACCGTGGCAGTCGACAGACAGGCTGCTCAGCGTGGTGTTGTTCGGCGAACCGGAGATCAGCAAGCGCCTGGTCGCCCCAGGGCTCGAGGAGCTGCGCGCGCGCGTCGGACATTCCTTCGATATTCCGCCGCTGAGCGAGGAGGACACCGGCAGGTACATTCTCCACCGTCTGCGCGCCGCCGGGATCAAGGGGGAGGGGCCGTTCACGGATTCCGTGGTCAGGTTCATCCATGTGGCGTCGCGCGGGCTTCCAGGGCGCATCAATGAATTCGCGCGCGTGGTGCTGCAGAACAACGAAGCGAAGATGACGCGCGCGGATTTTCCCTCATCTTCGGGCTCGCGCCGCGGCATCTATCTGAAGTACGGGGCCGCAGCCGTGCTGGTATCACTCGCCGTGATCGGCCTGTTGTATCAGGACCGCCTGGCGGTGCTGTCGCGAGTATTCCAGGATACGGAATCACTGCCGCCTGAACACAGGGATGCGCCGGGTGTTGCATCCTCCCCGGTCGTGAGTCCGCAGGATGTGATGGCGCCGCCGCCCGCGGCCGGGTCACCGACGGCCGTAGCGGGACTCCCGGATTCTGGTGGCGGAGAGTCTGCACCGGCGTCATCCGAGACCACAGTCAGCGGCATTGCCCCGGCGACAGAAGGACCCTCGATCGCCGCGGCTGTGTCAGGGCAGGTGTCCGGAGGGGAGGCGGCCGAGGCACCGGTTTCCGATGCGGCCGCAACACCGGCGCCAGGAGCGCCTGTTGAGGAGCCGGGTGTGGAGGAACGGTCGCCTGTGGAGGAGACGATTGCGGTGGAGGCTTCAGGCGCGGCAGATGAACCTTCCCCCGCCGCTGAGTCCCAGGTCGCGGGGCCCCGAGACGAGGCCTGGCTTCTGGAGCAGGACCCCGCCGCATACACCCTCCAGCTGCTGGTCGCAACTCGCGAACAATGCCTCGCGTATGTGAAACGCTTCGGCCTGAGCGACGCCGCCGCCATATACCCGGCACGCTCATCAGGTCAGGTCTGGTCATCCCTGGTGTATGGCGTCTTCCCCACCGAGGTGGATGCGGTTGATGCAGGAAAAGCCATTTCAGAACAAGATGTTAAAGTTACTCCTTGGGTGCGTAAGCTGGGGGTGATACAGGACAGGATACGCGCCTTTCACGCCACCACGGCACCTGCGCCCGTCCCCGCGGCGCCCGCACTTATTAAAGGAATGACCGCCCCTGGCGAGATCCCGCGCGAGGACTGGCTGCTGGGACAGCCGCCCGGGTTGTATACGCTGCAGCTTGTCTCCGGCAAGGAGGCGAATGTCATGGCATATATCAAGCGCCATGGATTGCAGGACAAGGTGGCCTTGTATCAGCCGCCGGACGGTCCCGGCCGGCTCACCGTCACCTACGGGGTTTATACAAACCGTACCGAGGCCACGCAGGCGGCGGAGGAGCTCGCCACCCGGTTGCCCGATCTCAAGCCGTGGATCCGGCCGCTGAGTGAGGTCCACGCCGTCATTTCCCGCAGCGGACCCGCGGCCGTACCCGCACCATAAGCCTTTCACCTCAGATAATCAGTGGCTTATCCGCCCCGGCGGCAGTCCGCCGAGGTATCGGTTTATTGAAGGGCCGGGGGTGGACGAGTATAATTTTCTCCCTTGCGTCATGCTCATGTGTCTCGTGAGTGGAAATGCGCTGGTGAACGGGACACGGTCAATCCTTGCCGGCGAGCGGTGCGGCCTTGGCCGCGCCGGTTTCTGCCGCCCGGTCGCGGGCGGAGTCGGGATCCTCGGTGTGACTGGGTGCTCGGGGTGTGGTGGTTCCGTTCAATGCCGGGCGGGCCGACCGCACGGCAGGCGCGTCGGCGGGTGAGCGAGACACACAACAGTCGAGTCTGGAAGAACATGCACAACGAGAGTATGCAACACAGTAGGCCGCAGAAGCAGGGCCTGTACGATCCGCGCAACGAGCATGACGCGTGCGGCGTCGGCTTCATCGCCCATATCAAGGGACGCAAGAGCCACGCCATCGTGCGTCAGGGTCTGCAGATCCTGGAGAATCTGACCCACCGCGGCGCCGTCGGCGCCGATCCTCTGGCTGGCGACGGCGCCGGCATCCTGATCCAGATACCGGACGCATTCCTGCGCGCCGAGTGCGCCGCGCGCGGCGTCACCCTTCCGCCGGCGGGCAACTACGGCGTCGGCATGATCTTCCTGCCGCGCGACGCGAAGACGCGAGCCGCCTGCGAGGCGCTGATCGAACAAACGGTCGCCGCGGAAGGGCAGCGTGTGCTCGGCTGGCGCGATGTTCCCACCGACAACAGCTGCTTCGGAGCCAGCGTGCGCGCGGTCGAGCCGTATGTGCGCCAGGTCTTCGTCGGACGCGGCCACGCCACCTCCGACAATACGGTGTTCGAGCGCAAGCTGTTCGTCATCCGCAAGGTGGTGGAGAATGCCGTACGCACCTCGGGCTGGAGCGACTGTGGCCGCTTCTATATCCCGTCACTTTCCTGCCGCACCCTGGTCTACAAGGGCATGCTGCTGGCGAACCAGGTGGATGCCTATTACAAGGATCTCGGCGATGACCGCCTGGTCTCGGCGCTGGCCCTGGTGCATCAGCGCTTCTCCACCAACACCTTTCCGTCGTGGGACCTCGCGCATCCATTCCGCATGATCGCTCACAACGGCGAGATCAACACGCTGCGCGGAAACATCAACTGGATGGCGGCGCGCCGGCATTCGATGTCATCGGAGCTCCTGGGAGATGATCTCAGGAAGCTGTGGCCGCTGATCGTCGAGGGTCAATCCGATTCCGCCTGCTTCGACAACGCGCTGGAGCTTCTCGTCGCCGGAGGCTACCCCATCGCCCACGCCATGATGATGCTGGTGCCCGAGGCGTGGGTCGGCAACCCGCTGATGGAGGAGAAGCGCCGCGCCTTCTATGAATACCACGCCGCCCTGATGGAGCCGTGGGACGGCCCCGCCGCACTGGCGTTCACCGACGGCCGCCAGATCGGCGCGACGCTCGACCGCAACGGCCTGCGTCCGGCGCGTTACCTGATCACCGATGACGACCTGGTGGTCATGGCATCGGAGATGGGCGTGCTGCATATACCGCAGGCGAAGATCGTGAAGAAGTGGCGCCTGCAGCCAGGCAAGATGTTCCTCATCGACATGGAACAGGGGCGCATCATCGACGACGCCGAGCTCAAGACCGCGCTCGCCGACGCGCATCCCTACCAGCAGTGGCTCGACCGCACCCAGGTAATGCTCAACAATCTCCCGCTGCACGCGCATGCGATGCGCACGCCGGAGCGCGATACCCTGCTCGACCGCCAGCAGGCTTTTGGCTACACGCAGGAGGACGTCAAGTTCCTCATGGCGCCCATGGCGGTGACCGGACAGGAGGCCGTGGGATCGATGGGCGCGGACAATCCGATCGCGGTGCTGTCGCGCAAGCCGAAACCTCTGTTCAACTACTTCAAGCAGAATTTCGCCCAGGTGACGAATCCGCCGATCGACTCCATCCGCGAGGAGCTGGTCATGTCGCTGGTCTCGCTGATCGGGCCGCGGCCCAACCTGCTCGCACTCGACACCGCCGGCACGCACATGCGGCTCGAGGTGCATCAACCGGTGCTCACCAATGAGGATCTCGAACGCATCCGCGCCATCCACGAGCACACGAACGGCGTGTTCCGTACGCGCACGCTGGATATCTGCTATGACGCCGCGCAGGGTGCGGAGGGCATGGAGTCCGCTCTGGCGCGCCTGTGCGACGAGGCGAGGCAGGCTGTGGAGGACAGGCACAACATCCTGATCCTGTCCGACCGCGCGGTTGACTGTGATCATATCGCCATCCCGGCCCTGCTCGCCGTCTCGGCGGCGCACCATCACCTGGTGCGGGCCGGGCTGCGCACGGAATGCGGCCTGGTGGTCGAGACCGGTGCCGCGCGCGAGGTGCATCACTTCGCGCTGCTCGCCGGCTACGGTGCCGAGGCCATCAACCCCTATCTCGCCTTCGAGACGCTCACCGCGATGTGCGAGCATCCCTCGATCAGGGAGACGCCGGACGACGCGCACGCGCATTTCATCAAGGCGATCGGGAAAGGGCTGCTCAAGGTGATGTCGAAGATGGGCATCTCCACGTATCAGTCCTACTGTGGCGCGCAGATCTTCGATGCGGTGGGGCTCGCGAGCGGTTTCGTCGACAAATATTTCACCGGCACCGCATCCATGATCGAGGGGATCGGGTTGCGCGAAGTGGCAGAGGAATCGGTGCGCTGGCACCGCGATGCCTACGGCGACGCCCCCGTCTACCGCAACGCGCTCGATGTCGGAGGGGACTACGCCTACCGCATCCGCGGCGAGGATCATGCCTGGACGCCCGACTCGATCGCCAAGCTTCAGCACGCGGCGCGCGCCAACAGCTACCAGACCTACCAGGAGTTCGCCCAGCAGATCAACAGGCAGGAAGAGCGCCTGCTGACGCTGCGCGGCCTGTTCGACTTCAAGTTCGACGCCCAGCCCGTTCCGATTGAGGAAGTCGAGCCGGCGAAGGAGATCGTCAAGCGCTTCGCCACCGGCGCCATGTCATTCGGCTCAATTTCGCGCGAAGCGCACACCACGCTCGCCATCGCGATGAACCGCATCGGCGGCAAGTCGAACACCGGCGAGGGCGGCGAGGAGTCCGAGCGCTTCAAGCCGCTGCCGAACGGCGATTCCATGCGCTCGGCGATCAAGCAGGTGGCCTCCGGCCGTTTCGGCGTCACCACCGAGTACCTGGTCAACGCCGATGACCTGCAGATCAAGATCTCGCAGGGCGCCAAGCCCGGCGAGGGCGGCCAGCTGCCCGGCCACAAGGTGGACAAGGTGATCGCACGCGTGCGCCACTCGACGCCGGGTGTCGGTCTCATCTCACCTCCGCCGCACCACGACATCTATTCGATCGAGGACCTGGCGCAGCTGATCCACGATCTCAAGAACGTCAACCCGCGGGCGCGCATCAGCGTCAAGCTGGTGTCCGAAGTTGGTGTCGGCACGGTGGCGGCGGGCGTCTCCAAGGCGCATGCCGACCACGTCACCATCGCCGGCCACGACGGCGGCACCGGTGCGAGCCCGCTCACCTCGATCAAGCACGCCGGCCTGCCGTGGGAGATCGGGCTCGCCGAGACGCACCAGACCCTGGTGTTGAACCGCCTGCGCGGCCGCATCGCGGTGCAGGTCGACGGCGGCATACGCACCGGCCGCGACGTGGTGATCGGCGCGCTGCTCGGCGCCGACGAATTCGGCTTCGCCACCGCGCCGCTCATCGTCGAAGGCTGCATCATGATGCGCAAATGCCACCTCAACACCTGCCCGGTCGGCGTCGCGACGCAGGATCCGGTGCTGCGCAAGCGTTTCACCGGCAAGCCCGAGCATGTGGTGAATTACTTCTTCATGGTCGCCGAGGAGATGCGCACGCTGATGGCGCAGCTCGGCTTCCGCCGCGTAGACGAGATGATCGGCCGCTCCGACCGCCTCGACACGCGCAAGGCAGTCACGCACTGGAAGGCGCGCGGTCTGGATTTCTCGCGCGTCCTCCACCGGCCCGAGGCCCCGGCCGGCGTGGCGATCTACAACTGCGAGACCCAGCAGCACGGTCTCGAGAATGCGCTCGACCACATGCTGATCGCGCAGGCGAAACCGGCGCTCGAGCATGGGAAGCCGGTCCGCATCGAGACGGCGATAGGGAACACCAACCGCACCTTCGGCGCCATGCTGTCCGGCCGCGTCGCCGAGCGCTACGGCCACACGGGCCTGCCCGACGACACCATCAGCATCACCGCGCGCGGAACGGCCGGACAGAGCTTCGGCGCCTGGCTCGCGCGCGGCGTCAGCATCGACCTGATCGGCGAGGCGAACGACTACGTCGGCAAGGGGTTGTCGGGCGGACGCATCGTCGTGCGGCCGGCCGCGGACTGCCCGATCGTACCCGAGGAGAACATCATCATCGGCAATACGGTGCTGTATGGCGCGATCAGCGGCGAGTGCTATTTCCGCGGCGTCGCCGGCGAGCGCTTCGCGGTGCGCAATTCCGGCGCCGTGGCGGTAGTCGAGGGCGTGGGCGACCACGGCTGCGAATACATGACCGGCGGCATCGTGGCGGTGCTGGGTCAGACCGGCCGCAATTTCGCCGCCGGCATGAGCGGGGGCATCGCCTATGTGTTCGACGAGACGGGTGATTTCGAGAGCCGCTGCAACCTGATGATGGTGGAACTCGAGCCCGTCAAGGAAGAGGACGATGCGCTGGAGCAGACCGAACATCAGGGCGGCGACCTCGAGACCCACGGCCGGGTCGAGATTTTCCACGACATGTCGCGTTTCGACGCCAGGCGCCTGCGCGGCCTCATCGAGCAGCATCTGCACTACACCGGAAGCGAACGCGCGCGCCGCATCCTGGAGCGCTGGAGCGATTACCTGCCGCGTTTCGTCAAGGTTATGCCGGTCGATTATCGCAAGGCGCTCGAGCAGATGAAGGCGGAACAGTTGGCCGCGGCCGGTGTGGCCGCCCCGATGGCCAGGGGAGGTCGCTGAGTCATGGGCAAGCCGACCGGATTCCTCGATTACGAGCGCAAGGATCGCAAGTATGCGCCGGTAGAGCAGCGCATCAAGCACTATTCGGAGTTCTTCGTTCCGCTCACCGAACCGGACCTTGCCCAGCAAGGCGCGCGTTGCATGGATTGCGGCATCCCGTTCTGTCATCAGGGCTGCCCGGTCAACAACATCATTCCGGACTGGAACGATCTCGTCTACCGCGCCGAGTGGCGCGAGGCGCTCGAGGTGCTGCACTCGACCAACAACTTCCCTGAATTCACCGGGCGGATCTGCCCGGCGCCGTGCGAAGAGGCGTGCACGCTCAACATCAACGACAACCCGGTGACGATCAAGACCATCGAGTGCGCCATCGTCGACAAGGGCTGGGAGCAGGGCTGGATCCGACCGCAGCCTGCCGCGCGCCCGACAGGCAAAAAGGTGGCGGTGGTCGGCTCCGGTCCCGCCGGTCTCGCCGGCGCGCAGCAGCTGGCGCGCGCCGGCCATTCCGTCACCGTATTCGAGAAACAGGACCGCGTCGGCGGCCTGCTGCGCTATGGCATCCCGGATTTCAAGATGGAAAAGAACCTGATCGACCGCCGCGCCGAGCAGATGCGGCAGGAGGGCGTGATCTTCCGCACCGGCGTCCACGTCGGGCGTGACCTGCCCGCTGCCCGCCTGCTCGACGAGTTCGATGCCGTGATGCTGACCGGCGGCGCCGAGCAGCCGCGCGACCTGCCGGTGCCGGGGCGCGAACTCGACGGCGTGCACTTCGCCATGCACTTCCTCGAGCAGCAGAACCGGCGCAACGCGGGCGATGCGATCCCGGCCGGGCAGGCGATCAGCGCCAGGGACAAGCACGTCATCGTCATCGGCGGCGGCGATACCGGCTCCGACTGCATCGGCACCTCGATCCGCCAGGGCGCACGCTCGGTGACACAGATCGAGATACTGCCGAAGCCGCCGGAGACGCCGGACAAGGGCACGATCTGGCCGTACTGGCCGAACCGGCTGCGCACCTCGAGCTCGCAGGCGGAGGGCGTCGCGCGCGACTGGTGCGTGGCGACCAGGGAACTGCGTGGCGTGGGCGGCAAGGTGAAGACACTGCTCGCGATCCGCGTCGACTGGCAGCAGGACGCGCAGGGTCGCTGGCAGATGAAGGAATTGCCGGAGCAGACGCTGGAGATGAAGGCGGATCTGGTGCTGCTCGCGATGGGTTTCGTCCATCCCGTGCACGCCGGCCTGCTGGAGGAGCTCGGCGTGACGCGTGATGCGCGCGGCAACGTGATGGCTGACACGGAACAATACCAGACATCGATCCCCAGGGTATTCGCCGCCGGCGACATGCGGCGCGGACAATCGCTCGTGGTATGGGCGATCCGCGAGGGGCGTCAGGCCGCCCATGCCGTCGACAAGTTCCTGATGGGGCGCACCGAACTGCCGCGCTGAGCCGCGGCTCCATACGGAAACAGACCGCGGCAGCAACCGTTGCCGCATGCGCGCGGGGAGGATGTACGTCTTGCAGGAACTGAAGAACGACCGATTTCTACGCGCCCTGCTGCGCGAGCCGGTGGACGTCACACCGGTGTGGATGATGCGGCAGGCCGGGCGCTATCTGCCCGAGTACCGTTCCACGCGCGAGCGCGCCGGCGATTTCATGACCCTGTGCCGCACGCCGGAGCTCGCCTGCGAGGTGACGCTGCAGCCGCTCGAGCGCTACCCGCTCGACGCCGCCATTCTGTTTTCCGACATCCTGACCGTGCCCGATGCGATGGGACTCGGCCTGCACTTCACCCAGGGTGAGGGTCCGCGCTTCGAGCGCCCGGTGCAAAGCGCGGCCGACATCGACGCGCTCCCCGTGCCCGATCCGGAGGATGAATTGGGCTACGTCATGGATGCGGTGCGCCTGATCCGGCGCGAGCTTGCGGGGCGCGTACCGCTGATCGGATTCTCGGGCAGCCCGTGGACGCTCGCCACCTACATGGTGGAGGGCGGCACCAGCAAGGAATTCGCCCGGGTGAAAGGCATGATGTATGCGCAGCCTGCGCTGATGCACCGCCTGCTGGGCAAGCTCGCCGCGGCTGTCACCGCATACCTCAACGCCCAGGTCCGCGCCGGCGCGCAGGCGCTGATGCTGTTCGACACCTGGGGCGGCGTACTGACCACGCGCGACTATCTCGAATTCTCCCTCGCCTACATGACGCGCATCATCACGGGGCTGATGCGCGAGCATGAGGGCAGGCGCGTGCCTGTCATCCTGTTCAGCAAGGGCGGCGCGCAGTGGTTCGAGGCGATGGCGGAAAGCGGCGCGGATGCTCTCGGCGTCGACTGGACCGTGGACATCGGCACGGTGCGCCGCCGGGTCGGCAGCCGCGTCGCGCTGCAGGGCAACATGGACCCGTGCGCACTCTACGCCCAGCGGGATCGCATCCGCGCCGAAGTCGACAGCATCCTCGCCAGCTACGGCGCGGGCAACGGCCATGTCTTCAACCTCGGCCACGGCATCCACCCGCATGTGGATCCCACCTGCGTGCGCGTCTTCATCGAGGCCGTGCACGAGCTCAGCGCGCGCTTCCACGCGTAACCTCCGGCGGCGATCGCACCATGAACGGACCAGAACAAGCGCAGGACCTTCCGCCCGAGTTCGAGAAACTGCGCCGGCTCGCGGGTTTTTCCGAGGAGATGTTCAACCGCATCATCTCGTTTCAGGAGCGGCTGCATCCGGCCTGGAATCCGGCGCTGTCCTTCGCCGAGCGCATCCGGGAGCTGCCGCTGCATGCGCTGGTATTCAGCAATCCGGACCGCGATCCGGCGCAGCATGCCCATACCGTCGCGCCGTTTTATCCGCTGCGCGCCGAGCTGCGTCAGATCGCGCAGTGCGCGCGCCAGGTGGCGGACGACCCGCTGATATGCGACGTCCACGGACGCAACGGCTTCCTCGGGAGCCTGCTCGCGCGCGAAGGTGTGCGCGTGCTCGGCCTGACCGACCCGGCCGACAAGCCGAACCAGATCGCCGAATTCTATGACTCCTCTTGTTATGAGCCGAGCAGCGACACGCTTGAGACGCTGACGCGTCCGATCGATGTCGCGTTCTCGGCCTGGATGCCCGCGGACGTCAACCGCACGCCCGCCATCCTGGCGCATGCGCCACGGTTGATCGTCTTCATCCACACCGATCACGCCGACGCCTCCAGCGGCCGGCGCCAGACCGGCACCGCCGAGGCCTACACACAGCTGCCGGCGCGCTACCGGCAGATCGCTGAATGGACGATCGTGCGGCCGAAGGATCTGCTGCACGAGGTGTGGCCGGACCTCACGCCGAGCATTGAGGAGACGCGCCACGTCAGGATCTTCGCCGACGAGCCATACCGCGCCATCCACGTGGAGCACGAGATGGAGGCTGTCGATCCCTACGACTGGGAACAGGAGCTTGATCTCGCGCTCACCGCGCTCGAGGCTAGGCAGTACCTGCGCACGCGCGGATTCACCGTCTGAACCGGCAGCGTTTCGCGCTATAATGCGCACGTCGGTCCGGAACACAGGGAGGCATACCATGAGGGCTATTGGCGCGACAGCAGTGATCGCATGCGTGCTCGTGCTCGCGGCCTGCGGCCCGTCGGAAAGCGACATGAAGGCGCGCGGCATGACCGAGCGCTATTATCAGCTCATCCAGCAGGGGCAGTTCGCCGAGGCGGCGCGCTTCCATCCGGAAAAGGATCGCGCCCTGGCGGAGGACACCCTGCGGCAGCATCTGGAAAAGCTGGGTGTGCTGCAATCCTTCCAGATCAGCGCCGAGGAGCAGAACACTGTATACAGCGGAAAGTTCTACATCTACACGGTGGATACCAGCTATGAACGCGGTCATGCCTCGGAGCTGTTGACGCTCAAGACCTGGGTCAGCGCCAACGATTCGCTCAGCATCGTATCCCACCAGATCGACGCCGACTGATCTTCACAACGTATCGGCGTATACGCCGGATATACCCCCTCCCGTTCGATATTTCCTCCCCGCGCGCATGGCGAGCGCGCCGCGATCAACCTCTGCGGGCGTTAAGGCGTCTTTAAGCTTCATTTGTCATCCTGTAATCCTTCTATAAGGAACAACCCTGATAAGGAGGATCACAGTCATGAATGTCATCGTAAAAAGCAGCCTGCTGACCGCCGGACTCGCCTTTACGCTAGCCGCGCAGGCCGATGCGCCGAGTTCCCTGCACTTGCCCGATACGCATTCGGACAAGAACATGGGCAAGATCTCTCTCTATCGCAACCAGATCAAGGACTACAAATTCGGCAAGAACGACGACATCACCAACAACACGGTATTCATCACCCTGGATACCACGGGCGACAAGGTGTTTACCCTGTCGCTGCACGAAGACCCGGTCGTCAACACGGAGATCGCGGAAACGCTGCGCGAAGCCTATCTGCACGATATGACGGTCACGCTCTACAGTTCGAAGTTCGTCAAAGAGGGCGGCGCCATGAAAATCCATGCGGTGCAGCTGGAGCGGGCCGGCAAGTAGGAACACGGCGGTCCGGCGGCGCCGTGCTGCCGGGCCTTACCCTGACAGCTAAGATTACACGCACGCACCAATTCAACCGTGCCACCGCCGGAGTCGGCATTTATAAGGGACGCCGCTTAGGCGCAGGAGATCCATCAAGGTGAACAATAACAATAAAGTGAAGGTCTGGGACATCCTCGTCCGCGTGTTCCATTGGTCATTGGTGACCTTATTTATCGTGGCCTACCTGACCAGCGAGGAGGAAAATCCCTGGCATATCTACTCCGGGTATGTGGTTCTCGGGCTGATCGCGTTTCGGGTGATCTGGGGCTTCGTCGGCACCCGCCATGCGCGCTTCAGCGATTTCCTGTATTCACCCTCGACGGTCTACGCCTATCTCAACAGTGTGATAAGCAGACATCCCAGGCACTACCTTGGCCACAATCCCGCCGGCGGATGGATGATCATGGCCTTGCTGGCCGGCCTGTTCGTCATCTCGATCAGCGGTCTCAAGCTCTACGCCATCGAGGAAGGCAAGGGTCCGCTGGCCGGGGATTCCTCACTCATCAGCTACGCGCAGGCCGATGAGGGCGAAGAGGATGAGGATTCGGGGGCCGGCGAACGCGGCGAAGGCCGCCATGATGACGGCGAGAAGCCGGGCGAAGAATTCTGGGAGGAATTGCACGAGATATCGACCAATGTCACGCTGCTGCTGATCGCCCTGCACATCGCCGGTGTCATCGTTTCCGGCAGATTGCACCGCGAGAATCTCGTGAAGGCCATGATCACCGGAAAGAAGCGCCGGAGCGAGGGCTGACCCGCGTACATCGGGGCGTGTCTGAAAAACGGGGGCAGAATTCAAGGACAGCCTGCAGTGTCCCCGCTTAAGCCCCTGTCTCCCTTCTCATCTGCCTCCGCAGCACCAGCTTCCGCAGGGTGACATAGAACACCGGCGTCAGGAACAGGCCGAACAGCGTCACCCCGATCATGCCGGAGAACACGGTGACGCCCATCACCTGGCGCACCTCGGCGCCGGCGCCGCTGGAGAACACCATGGGGGTGACGCCGGCGATGAAGGCCATGGAGGTCATCACGATCGGACGCATACGCAGGCGGCACGCCTCGATCGCCGCCTCGACGGGACCCATCCCCTCGAGCTCCTTCTCGCGCGCGAACTCGACGATCAGGATGGCGTTCTTGCACGCCAGTCCCATCAGCACGGCGAGTCCGATCTGCACGAAGATGTTGTTGTCGCCGCCGGTGAGCCAGATGCCGCACAGCGCGAACAGCAGGCACATCGGCACGATCAGGATCACGGCGAGCGGCAACGTCCAGCTCTCGTACAACGAGGCGAGCACCAGGAACACCAGCAGCACGGAGAGCGGGAACACCACCAGCGCGGCGTTGCCCTGGGTCACCTGCTGGAAGCTGAGGTCGGTCCATTCAAAGCTCATGCCGGGAGGCAGCGCCTGGGGCGCCATGGCGGAGATCACGCCGATGGCCTGCTGCGAGGACATCACGCGCGGATCGGATTCGCCGAACAGGTCCGCCGCCGGGTAGCCGTTATAGCGGATCACCGGGTCCGGGCCGTAGGTCTGGCCGACCGTCACCACGCTGCCGATCGGTACCATCTCCCCGTTCTGGTTGCGCGTGCGCAGCGCCGTGATGTCCTCCGCGGCGTCGCGGAAGGGCGCGTCCGCCTGCGCGTACACCTGGTAGGTGCGGCCGAAGCGGTTGAAGTCGTTCACGTACACCGAGCCGAGGTAGATCTGCAGCGTTTCGAACACGTCGGTCAGCGCCACGCCCTGGGCCTTCGCCTTGACGCGGTCGATCTCTGCGGTGAGCTGCGGCACGTTGGACTGGTACGAGCTGAACGGAAAGCCCATGCCGGGGACCTGCGACAGCGCGCCGGCGAAGCCGTTGACCGCATTCTGCAGCTCGCCGTAGCCGAGGCCCGCGCGATCCTGCACATAGAGCGAATAGCCGGAGCCGGTGCCGATGCCGAGGATGGGCGGCGGCATGATGGCGAAGGCAAAGGCCTCCTGAATGGTGGCGAACTTGCCTCCCAGCTCAGCCACGATGTCCTGCGCCGGACGCGCGCGCTCGTCGAAGCCGTCGAGGCCGAAGAACACCGTGCCGGCGTTCGGAGTGTTGTTGAATTGCAGCGCGTTCAGGCCGGGGAAGGCGACGGCATCGCGCACACCCTCGGTGGACAGCGCCAGTTCGCTCATCTTGCGCACCACTTCCTCGGTGCGGTCGAGGGACGAGCCCTCGGGCAGCTTCACGCCGCCGATCAGGTAGAGTTTGTCCTGCGTCGGGATGAAGCCGCCGGGTACGGTGCGGAACATCACCACCGTCGCCCCGATCAGGATCAGATACACCACCAGCATGAGCGGCGCGCGCTTCAGTGCGGGCCGGCCGCTCTCGGCATAGACATGGGCGGCGCCGCGGAACGCGCGGTTGAACGGGCGGAACACCCAGCCGAACAGACGGTCGATGATGCGCGTCGGCAGGTCGGGCGGCGCGCCGTGCGGCTTCAGCAGCACCGCGGCCAGCGCCGGTGACAGGGTCAGCGAGTTGATCGCCGAGATCACGGTGGAGATCGCGATGGTGACGGCGAACTGGCGGTAGAACTGGCCGGTGATGCCGGACAGGAAGGAGATCGGCACGAACACCGCGACGAGAACCAGCGCGATGGCGATGATCGGTCCGCTCACCTCGCGCATCGCCTGGTGCGCGGCGGCGAGCGGCGTGAGGCCGTTCTCGATATTGCGCTCGACGTTTTCCACCACCACGATGGCATCGTCGACCACGATGCCGATGGCGAGCACGAGCCCGAACAAGGTCAGCGTGTTGATCGAGAATCCGAGCGCGAGCAGCACGGCGAAGGTGCCGATGATGGAGACCGGCACGGCGATCAGGGGGATGATCGAGGCGCGCCAGGTCTGCAGGAACAGGATTACCACCAGCACCACCAGCAGCACCGCCTCGAGCAGCGTGGTTACCACGGCCTCGATCGAACCACGCACGAACACGGTCGGGTCGTACACCACATCCCATTTGATGTCGGCGGGGAACAGGTCGTCGAGCTCGGTCATGCGTGCGCGCACCTGGTCCGACAGCTCGATCGCGTTTGAGCCGGGGGCCTGGAAGATGACGACCGCCACCGCCTGTCCGTTGTTGAGCAGCGAGCGCAGGGCGTAGTCTGCGGCGCCGAGTTCGAGCCGCGCCACGTCGCGCAGGCGGGTGAGCTCGCCGCTGGCGCCGGTCTTGACGACGATGTCGGCGAATTCCTCCTCGGTGACGAGCCGGCCCTGGGCGTTGATGGAGAGCGTGAAGTCGCTGGTCCGCGGCTGCGGCGGCGCGCCGATCTGG
Organism: Gammaproteobacteria bacterium; assembly: GCA_016712635.1. Classification (NCBI taxonomy): domain Bacteria; kingdom Pseudomonadati; phylum Pseudomonadota; class Gammaproteobacteria; species Gammaproteobacteria bacterium. Next base: position 219,882 of record JADJQS010000015.1, read on the forward strand.
CCGGCCGACACCTGCACGTTCTGCTCGCGGATCGCGTTCACCACGTCGCCGGCGGTGAGGCCGCGCGCCGCGACCTTGTCCGGATCGAGCCAGACGCGCATGGAGTAGTCGCCGCCGCCGAAGATCATCGCCATGCCGACGCCGGGGATGCGCGCGAGCTCGTCCTTCACGTGCAGCGTCGCGTAATTGCGCAGGTAGAGCGCGTCGTAGGTCTTCTCGGGCGAGAGCAGGTGCACGACCATGGTCAGGTTCGGAGACTGCTTCTCCGTGGTCACGCCGAGGCGGCGCACGTCCTCCGGCAGGCGTGCGCTGGCCTGGTTGACGCGGTTCTGCACCTGTACCTGGGCAAGATCGATATCGGTGCCGGGCTTGAAGGTAACGGTCAGGTACATGACGCCGTCGGAACCGGCGACCGATTTCATGTACATCATGTTCTCGACGCCATTGATCGCCTCCTCGAGCGGGGTGGCGACGGTCTCGGCGATCACCTTGGGATTGGCGCCGGGGTAGACCGCGCGCACCTGCACGGTGGGGGGTACCACGTCAGGATATTCGGTGATCGGCAGCAGCGGGAGGGCGATCAGGCCGGCGGTCAGGATCAGGATGGAGATGACCGCGGCGAAGATCGGACGGTCGACGAAAAAGCGCGAAAAGTCTTTCACGGCTGTGCTCGCTGTCTCGGTGGATTAATGACCGCCCGCCATGTCCGGACCCGGCGCGGGCGGCGGATCGCCCATGCGGATGGTCTGCGGCATGACCGGCATGCCGGGGAAGAAGATCTTCTGTACGCCGTGGACGATGACCTGATCCTCCGATCCGAGGCCCTCCGCCACGATGCGCAGGCCCTCCGCGCTGCGCCCGAGCTTGACGTCGCGACGCAGCGCGACGTTATCCGGGCCGAGTACGTAAACATATTTGCGGTCCTGGTCGGTGAGGATTGCCTTGTCATCCACCAGCGCGGCGGGGAACTCGCCGCTGCCGAGCAGCTGCACGCGCGCAAACAGCCCGGGGGTGAAGATGCGGTCCTTGTTGTCGAGTACGGCCCGCACGAGTATGGTGCCGGTCGCCGGGTTCAGCTGGTTGTCGACGAAGTCGACGTAACCATCGTGCGGAAAACCGGCCTCGTCGCTCAGGCCCACCTTGACGGGTACACGCTTCTCGCGCGCGCTGGGACGCTCGCCGCTGCGCGCCATCTCGCCATAGCGCAGGTAGGTCTGTTCATCGCCCTCGAAATACACGTAGACCGGGTCGATCGACACCACGGTGGTGAGCGTGCTCGGGCTGGGGTCGGTCTGTACCAGGTTGCCCGCCGTGACCAGCGCCTGCCCGGCGCGGCCGTTGATGGGCGAGCGCACCTCGGTGAAATCGAGGTTCAGGCGCGCCGTCTCGACGGCGGCCTGGGCCGCCTGCACGGCGGCGTTTGCCTGCTGCTCCGCTGCGCGGCGCTGGTCATGCGCCTCCTGCGAGAAGACGTTCGTCTCGAGCAGCTTCTGCGCGCGCGCGGCCTCCGACCCGGCGAGCGCAGCCTGCGCGCGTGCCTGCGCCAGCTCCGCCTCGGCGCGGTCAAGCGCGGCGCGGAACGGACGCTGGTCGATGACGAACATGACGTCACCCTTGCGAACCTCGCCGCCTTCCCGGTAGCGCACCGCCTCGATGATGCCGCTCACGCGCGGGCGGATCTCCACGATGTCGGTCGCCTCGATGCGTCCGGTGAATTCATCCCATTGCGCGACGTCGCGCACCTCCACCCTGGCGACACTGACGGCGGGCGGCGGCGGTCCGCCCGCCTGCTGCTGCGCCTGCTGGCCCTGGCCGCAGGCGGCGAGCATCACGGCGGCGGAGACGAGTGCGAGTAATGACCGCAATTCCTTGGACGGGAGGAAAGTGCTCATGAGCTGCTCCGGGATAGTAATCTTGATTCAGACCATCTGTGGCCGTGACCGGACGCTGGACGGAAATGCGCGCGGACGCGGGAATGACAGTATATCAGCCATGTTCCCTGCGCGCGCCAGCACACGACTCCGCAACAGCAGCGCGGGTTTTTATGCCCTTGATCTTTGTGGTGTCATTCGTTCAGGCGAGGCCGTGATACTTGATCGACCGGAACCATCGCAGGCCACGCGGGTTTGCTTCGGGCCGGGCACGATTGCTGGCCGGAATGACGATGGAGACTGGACTCGCTCCGAGGCAGCCTGGATTCCGGCGCCAATCCTTCGAAGTGCTTCGCAGCAGGAGTCGCCCGGGGCCCATACTCTATCCGTCTAACAGAACGGCTTCGGGCATGTGTCAGTCTGTTGCGATTAGGCGCCTGATTAAAAGGGAGTGACGGGCCGCATCGGACCCGGAGCTCAGGAGTATACGACTGCGGGATGGAGGCTTCCGGTCTGGCAATCAGACCGGAAGACGATCCGGTAGTTCTCCTGCGGGGTCAGCTTGTACGCGCGGCGGTCGCGGCGAAGCTCGGGATTGAACGGCGGCGGCGGGCGTACCGTCCTATCATCGATGTGAGCGGATCCCAGCCGAGGAACCCGGTGACGCCGGGATAGATGGCGAGCAGCGGCAGGACGGCGAATGTCCCTATGGCCCCTTCACCGGCGAGCGTCACCGTGATCAGGGCGTAAATGCGGGAAAGTTCCTGCAAGTTTGTGTCAGCCCCACAGGACGACGGCCCCGGGCCGCCCGGTGCGCGCCCCGCCATGTCAACGCCGGGGCGCCCGCTGCATGGTCCGTCGGGAGGTCAGAGTACTCATCAAGGCATCAAGGGGTCAGAGTACTTGAAAACATAATTCTCTCTCGTTAATCTGCCACTACATTCCTCGAACGCAAACGGAGTTGCGTTTTGGCCCGATTGCCAAGGATCGTCGTGCCCGGGCAGGCATTGCACCTGGTCCAGCGCGGCAACAACCGCCAGGCGTGCTTCTTCGCCGATGACGACTATCGTCACTATCTCGACAGTCTTCGGGACGCGGCAAGGCAGAATGGCTGCCACATCCACGCCTACGTGCTGATGACGAACCATGTCCATCTGTTGCTGACTCCCGATCGCATCGAGGCGCCATCGCTGACCTTGCAATCGGTCGGGCGGCGCTATGTGCGTTACATCAACAAGGTGTATCGCCGCACCGGGACATTGTGGGAGGGGCGCTACAAATCGACCCTTATTGATTCCGAGCGCTATCTTCTCACGTGCAGCCGCTATATCGAACTCAACCCGGTTCGTGCAGGGATGGTTGAGCGTCCGGATGCCTATCAGTGGTCGAGTTTCCGCTGCAATGCTGACGGTCTCACCGATATTCTGGTAACGCCGCATCACCTCTACGAAAGACTCGGCACGACCACTGCGTCGCGATGCGCGGCCTACCGCGCCTTGTTTTCCTGCCACATGGATGATGGGATACTTGACGCTATCCGAGGCGCGACCAAGACCGGTATTGTTTTAGGCGATGAGCGTTTTCGTGGACAGGTCGAGCGAATGTTGCATCGACGGGTCGACCGGAAGCCGCAGGGTGGAGACCGCAAAAGCGAGGCCTTCCGAGAGCGAGAAGGTATATATGAGAAGTGATAATATCAACAACTCTGACCCCTTGATGGGTAGTGGCGTGGTACAGCAGCCGGCCTGGCTGGCAGATGCAAGCGATGTGGCTGTTGGCAGTGGTGGCCAACTCTACCTGCTTAAGGATATGGAAATTTCGGTCTATGACGGGACGGGCGAGATACCGTTCGCCGACCTTGATGCCGGTGGATTGCAGTCTGTCAACGATATAGAGGTCGGACCTGACGGTGAGGTGTACGTCGCAGGTCTTACAGGCCCGGGCCCGGCTGACCTATTTAAGGTGATTAGCAGTACGACATTGTCCGAAATACCACTGCCCGACGAGAATGACGCCGAAGCCAGTGCCGCTATATTGAGCCGGTCTGCCTGGGGTCTGATCGTGGGGACAGGACGCGGCTACATCGACCACGTATTCTCCGATGGGTCATCGGCTACCATATTCCAGGCCAGTCTGAACGGGCGTCCGGTGCCCGGTTTAGGAGTGGATGACGCGGGAACGATCTGTTGGAGCGTTATTAATTCTCCGGTGAATTGTCGTCAGGCGAATGGCACAACCCAGGCCATGTCGTTCACGGCACTTACACTGACAATGGGTGGAGACGGATCGATCTACTTTGATGATGCTGGTAGCAATATCAACCAATGGTTGGCAAGCGTTATAACGCCTCTAATCGATGTCATTACAGAATCCACGGAAGGCGAATTACAGATCACAGGTACGCTGGGTGGCGCTCTCTTTAACGTGGCCTATGTCCGTGACGCCTTGGGTCGGGTCACGCAACAGAGTGAAACCGTAGCGGGGTCCACCACCGTCTATGACTATTCCTACGATCTGGCGGGTCGCCTGAGCCAAGTGAGTCAGAGTGGCCAGGTTGTGGCAACGTACGGGTATGATACTAACGGTAACCGAAACGGCGGAACTTACGATGCGCAGGACCGTTTGCTGAGCGATGGAACGAATACCTACACCTACACCGCTAACGGCGAATTACTAACCAAAACAAATGCATCTGGGATTACTACGTACAGCTACGATGTGTTTGGTAATCTTAGGCAGGTGGTATTGCCGGATACCACTGAGATCGAATATCTCATCGACGGACAGAATCGCCGCATCGGCAAGAAGGTAAATGGTGATCTGGTACAAGGCTTCCTCTATCAGGACCAGCTCAACCCTATTGCCGAACTTGATGAATTCGGTAACGTGACGGCGCGATTTGTCTACGCCGAAAAGGCGAACATACCAGGCTATATGATCAAGGACGGAAGTACCTACCGTGTTCTTTCTGACCACCTAGGAAGCCCACGACTGGTCGTAAATACGGAGGATGGCTCGATCGCTCAGCGTATCGATTATGACGTCTGGGGTAGGGTAGTCAACGACACCAATCCAGGGTTCCAGCCGTTTGGTTTTGCCGGGGGGATCTATGATCCGCACACCAATTTCGTGCGATTCGGGGCAAGGGATTATAATCCTCATACGGGTAGGTGGACGGCGAAGGATCCAATATTATTTGATGGCGGAGACTCAAATCTTTATCTATATATCAATGCCGATCCAATAAATAATGTAGATTCTACTGGTAAATGCCCACAATGCCTTCTTGCAGGTTTCGGTGTGGGGGCAGTTTCATATCTAGGTGGAACTATAATCGGTGATGGTGAATTTTCATTTGGTGATTTTTTAGTGGCAGGTTTTGGGGGTGCTACAGCGGTTGCAGTGGCTGGACCAGCAAGTCTGACTAGTGTGGTTGGTGGAGTTAAGGCGAGATCGCTGGTGGTTGGCGGGTTTAGATCGTTCCTCGGATTGTTTGGTGAATTAGGTATTAATATTGGTTTCCACGGGTACGATGTAGCAGGGATAATTTCATCCGCTCAGGCAGAGGAGCTGGAAAAACAAATGTATAGCCATAGAGCGATATGCCGCTAATTTACGGCATGTCATGGAGGCATCCAGCGATACTACTATTTTGTAGTGTGGTGCTGTTAGGGCTAATAGAATTGTATATCGAAAGTAAATTCCCCCCCGGACAAGGTGGACCAAGGTACCAAGCACATTTTACTTGGCCGTTAATGGTAGGGGGATTAGTGCTTATGGCGTGGTTTCCACTTTATATGATTGCATGCCCAGAGAAATGGTTGTCAAAGGGATCATTATTTCAAATCAATAACCAACAAGACAAAAAGAGACTTCTGATTCGTCAGATAGGATATGTGCTTTTTAGTGCGGAACTGCTGTTAATTACTTACCGGACTATAGTATTGTCATCTCGACTTTAGTTGTCGATTAAGGAGTTAGGGTAATAGAAAATATTATCTTCCCTTCAGAATCTTTAGATGTACTCTTATAAATGTAAACTGTGCTGCGTGTTGACTCTGCTGACAATGATGTTGGCATAAACAGTAGGTAGTTATCCGCCAAGGGAATCGTGAGGCTTCTGTTTGTTGTACATGATGAGCTAGCGACATGTGATTTCCCGCACCTGACCAGTTTACGGAAGAGGTAAAGGTCCATCTCCGCGTTGCCTTTTTGCAATTCGTGCCGCTCTCTCTTAAGGTATTGAAATCTAAAGAAACCGATTTTGAGCCCCGGACACTCGGGGAGCATATCAAGAAACGACGCTTGAGTTTGAAGCTCTACCAAAGGGAGCTGGCGGAACGTCTCGGGGTCGATCCGAATACCATATTGAACTGGGAAAAGGGTCTGATTGCCGAGCCTCCCATCAAGGTTATCCCGGCCATCCTGGCATTCCTAGGATACAACCTGTTTCCTGTCCCAACCACACTGTCTGAACGGATGCTGGCCGCCCGGCGGATAAGAGGGTGGACCATGAAAGAGGCTGCTCAGGCCCTTGGAGTAGATCCATGCACTTGGCAAACCTGGGAGTACACGGGTTCGATCATGTGGAAGCGGTATCGGGCGAAGGTAGAGGCTCTACTGGCTGAGCTGAATCTTTAGAGAACGCATTTCAACCACTGAAGATAAAGTTTACGGGCGCTTGTGGTCTGGCTAGATTAATTCTTAATGAGTTTTTATAGGAAATAATTTTAGCCGTCTTGTAGCTAATTCTAACTAGACAATTCGTCCAGTTGAGAACTATGCGCATAATCGGTTATTTGTTACTACTGTTTGCAGTAATTTGAGTGAGGTAAATTCATTCAACCGCGGTCACATAATCTTCACGATATAGAGCAATGCTAAGTGCTGCTTGAGTCGCTCGATTCAAGTAGAAGGTGAGACATATCTCAATTGGATATATGTCGTATGGTGTTCCACTGGTGTAAAAATCTAGGTTTGTATAACGACGCTATAGCATGTAATAAAAAACTATGGAGAGTATCAATCATGGGTAAGAATAATAAGATTCTTTCTGTCTACTCTCTTTACATAATTCTGTTTTGCATACCATTTAATTCTTATGCCACTATGGCAGAGGATTGGCTGTATGAGATAGAGCCACCAACTTACTACTATAAACCCAGCAATCAATCTATGTTCTACCCTACAGCCTATGGAGCTTGCGTCGCGCGTATGCCGGCGCCATATGTCTCAGGTGGTAATACCCTGATTACTCATTCTGATCCGAATCCAGCATATGACTCAAGTTACGGTTTGGGATGCACATATCGGGTTGTTGATTCCAATGTGTCAACGGGGCAGATACTTCAAATCATTGATCCTTCATATAAACAGCACTGGATTTCGAAGTATCGAGTCTGTGCGCTAGGCTTTAACTATAATTCCGAACAGACCAGTGTCGGCGAATCCGACATGTTCAGGAAAGCAGTTGCTCGATAGGAAATCCTGTTTATCCGGGGCGTGGCGTCAAGTCTGAAATTGAATACGACTATCGAAGCACAGCGGGTCGTAGTCCGTTGTTTTTTGCGCGCCAATATGCCTCATGGCACTTTACACCTTATAGCAGTTCAATCGGTAATCAGTGGACAATTCATGTATTCGGGCGATATTTGATGCTCGATTCCAGTTTTATCGTTGTGGTTCGTGCTGTAGGGGATACCAAGGCATTTGATTTGTCTTCGGGAAACTGGGTGGCTCGCAGCCCAACGCCGGACAGCCTAGTAGTATTCAATGATGGCAATGGCAGCGCATGGCGTTATTACGATGCCGAACGTCAGGCCTATGAGTTTTATGATTCGAATGGACTCCTATTGCGTGTACAACAGCTAAATGGGGACGAATATATCCTTCAATACAGCGATAGCAATACACCCAGTGGCATCGCTCCTTATCCTGGGCTACTGATTGAGATTGAAGCAAGCAGCGGCGCCGAGATCCATCTTTCATACAATGCTCAGGGCCGTTTAATCGAGATGCAAGACCCTGCCAGCCAAACTTATTCTTATAGCTACGGTGATGGGGATGAAGTCCCAGAGGACTATCTGGTATCCGTGGAATATCCGGACAGCACGACACGTCAGTATAAGTATGAAAACAATCTTGGCCCCCTTGCCAACTATGTAGAAGAGAATCCGCCTCCGGGACTGAGTTCTGCAGAGCTCAACGCCCTTGCGGGATATATTAATGGGGTGGCCGACGAAGCAGACATGGAAATAACCACGATTCCATTGGTCAATTACACCGCATTGCTGGGCGAAAATAAGCAACGCCCGCTAACCGGAATTATTGACGAGAATGGTGACCGGTTTGCCACTTGGGAATATGATACAGAAGGTCGGCCCTCAGTAACGACCCATGCGAATAACGCTGACCGCTTTGACCTGCAATACAATTCCAATGGCTCAGTCCAGATCACGAATGCTCTGGGTGGCGTAAATACCTATAACTACCTCGCACAAAGCCATCGCAAGTTATTGACATCGATCTCAGGGAGTCCCTGTGTAAATTGCGGGTGTGGTAATGGTCAATCAATGACCTATAATTCGAATGGTACCCTATGGAAGAGGTATGATTGGAATGGAATCCAGCACCGAAATAGTTATGATAGTCGAGGCTTAGTAACCAACACTACTGAGGGTTACGGTACTAGTCAGCCACGTATTATTACGACGACTTGGCACTCGACTTTAGCGCTGCCGACGCTGATCACACAGTCGGGTAGGACGACAGCCTTCACGTACGACAGCAACGGACTCCTGACCCAGAAGACCATCACCGACACCGGGACGAGCACGAGCCGCACCTGGACCTACGCCTACACCGGAAATGGCCAGCTCTACACGATCAACGGCCCGCGCACGGATGTCTCCGACATCACCACCTTCGCCTACGACAGCGACGGTAATATCTCCTCGATCACCAATGCGCTGAGCCAGGTGACCCAGATCACAAGCTACGACGATCACGGCCACCCCCTGACCATCGTCGATCCCAACGGTCTCACCACCACCCTGACCTATGACTTGCGCGGCCGCCTGACGAGCCGCACCACTGGGTGCGAAGCCACAACCTACACCTACGACAATGTGGGTCAGTTGACGCGGATCACCCTGCCGGACGACAGCTACCTGGATTACACCTACGATGAAGCCCATCGCCTGACCGGGATCTCAGATCGTATCGGGAACTACATCACCTACACCCTGGACGCCATGGGCAACCGCATCCAGGAGGATATCTTTGATCCCAACGACACCCTGACCCAGACCCGCTCGCGGGTCTACAGCAGCATGAACCGCCTGCTGGAAGATCTCGGCGCCGACGACCAGTCCACCGAGTACGCCTACGACAACAACGGTAACCTCACCAGTAGCATCGATCCCTTAAGCCATACCACCGGCCGGACCTACGATGCGCTCAATCGCCTGACCCAGGTCACCGACCCGAACTCCGGAGTCACCGGCTTCACCTACAACGCCCGCGACCAGCTGACCCAGGTTACCGACGCCCGCAGCCACAGCACCAGCTACACCGTGGACGCGCTCGACAACCTGAAGCAGATCGTGAGCCCCGATACCGGCACCACCACCAACACGTATGACGCCGCGGGCAATCTCAAGACCAGTACCGATGCCCGGGGCGCCGTGACCACCTACACCTACGATGCGCTCAACCGAGTTACCCAGGTCAGTACCGTCCTGAGCGGCAACACGGTGACCACGACATTCACGTACGATACCGGTACCTACGGTATTGGGCATCTGACGGGCATGAGCGATGCCAACAGCACCACCAGCTTTACCTACGACATAAAGGGCCGGCTCACGTCCAAAACCCAGACCCTCGGTTCGGTCAATCTGACCACGAGCTACACCTACGACAGCGACGGCCACCTGACCCAGATGACCTACCCCTCCGGCAAGGTGGTGAGCTATGACTACGACCTGCAGGGCCGGATTGCCGCCATCGAGGTCGACAGCACGACCTTGCTCGATGATGTTGCATACGCACCCTTGGGTAGTGCCACAGGCTGGACTTGGGGCAACAGCAGCACCTACAGCCGGCCGCTCAATGATGACGGTAGGGTAGCCTCCTACACCTTGTGCGGCACAACCACTACGCTTTCCTACGACGATGCAAGCCGGATTACCGCCATCGGCAGTCAAAGTTTCGGCTATGACAGCCTGGACCGGTTGACCAGCTACACCGGGGTCGCCAGCCAAGCATTCAGCTATGACGCCACCGGCAACCGAACCCTGTTTACGGAAGGCGCCAATAGCGACACCTACAGCATCGTCTCGACCAACAACCGTATCACGAGCATCAGTGGGATCCACAACCGGACCTACAGTTACAACACCAGCGGCAGTGTCAACGGGGACAGTACTCACACCTACAGCTACGATCCCCGGAACCGCCTTACCGGTGTTGATGGCACCACTACCTACACACTCAACGGACTCGGGCAGCGCATCAAGAAGACGGTCTCGGGGACCAGCACACTCTATATATATGATGAACAGGGCCAGCTGATCGGGGAGTACGACAACACCGGTACCGCGATCAATGAGACTGTCTACCTCGATACCCAGCCAGTCGGTATCTTGAGATCAAGCGCCGCCTACTATGTCCATACGGATCAACTGAACACCCCAAGGGCGATCACCGACAGCGCGAACACCATCATCTGGCGTTGGGACAGCGATCCGTTTGGTACCACAGCCGCGAATGAGGATCCGGATGCGAACAGTGTGACCTTTACCTACAATTTACGTTTCCCAGGGCAGTATTATGACCAAGAGTCCGGACTCAGTTACAACTACTTCCGGGATTACGACCCAGTTACGGGACGATATGTTGAGAGTGATCCGATTGGACAGTGGGGCGGAGTCAATACGTATCTCTACGTGAACGCTAATACCATCAGCTTTGCCGATCCTTATGGGCTGTATCCAGGCGAGGACATCATTGAGTTCATTCCTGATGCGATCGGCGCGGACATCGACTTTTCGCAGAACTATTTCGACATGCGTCGAGCGAAGACGATCGGCGCCGATAAGTATTTCCATTGCAAGGCCAACTGCGAGGCGGCGAGCCGCGGGCCTGGCGGTGCATTCGAATCCAGCATCCTGAGCGAGCTTCGTGAACTGACGGACGAGCACATCAAGGGCGATTCGCCGCAGGCATGTAACGCTGACCGGCGAGCTAATAATCAAGGTCGGCAGGGTGGAGCTAACAACTCAGCCAACTCGAGCTGCCAACAAATCTGTAGCCCGTTCCGTCCGAACGGACTTCCGTCCAACTACTGAGGGACAAACCAATGCTGCTTATCGCCGCCTGCCTGATCCTTCTGTTCTTGGTCGCATTGGGCGTCAACCAGCGTTTTAGGGAGTTGGTTGCGCGTCACCGATTGGGCGTTGCTGTGGTGTTGCTTGGCTTGGCCGGAGTGATCGTGTTCGCCTTCGTTGCGACTGACTATTTTTCGGTCGATGCGTGCCTCGATAGCGGTGGCCGGTGGGATAATGAGAGCGAGGTTTGCCAACATCAGGAACAGCCAAGCGTTCCTTGAGGTGCTGGCCTCGGACGCTATGAGTTTGCGTTAGTACTAAACCTTTCTCGAATTGATTGTTATTTTCACGCGATTTTTCAATTCATTAAATGTCTAGTGGCGCATCTCCGCGTTGCCTTTTTGCAATTCGTCCCGATTTGCCTTAAGGCATTGAAATCCAAGGAAACTGATTTTGAGCCCCAGACACTTGGGGAACACATCAAGAAACGTCGTCTCACCCTCAAGCTCTACCAGCGAGAGGTAGCCGAGCGTCTCGGTGTCGATCCGATCACCGTATTTAACTGGGAGAATGGGAAAACGACAGCGCCTCCCATCAAGGTTCTCCCGTCGATCCTTGCATTCCTGGGGTACAACCCGTTTCCCGTTCCAGCCACTCTATCCGAACGGATGCTGGCTGCCCGGCGGATAAGGGGGTGGACCATGAAAGAGGCTGCTCAGGCCCTTGGAGTAGATCCATGTACCTGGCAATCCTGGGAGCACAGGGGGTCGATCAAATGGAGGCGGTATCGGACGAAGGTAGAAGCGTTATTCGCTGAGCTGAATCTATAGGAATGCACCTCCATCATCGATGCTAACACTCGTTGTGTGGACTAGTAGCCTTATAAAATTTATTCTGAACATAATTCGTCTAGGAGATTGGCGCAGTTATTTTGGTAGCTAATTCTGGCTACATAATTAGTCCAATTGAGAACTATACGCACGATCGGATATTTGTTACGAATGTCACTCGTAGTTGACCATCCTAATGAGCACAACTGCCTTCATACAATCTTCACAATGAAGAGCAATGATAAATTCTAATTGAACCACTCAACTCAACTTGTGGGAAAGAAATATCCGAAAGGAAAGTCTTATGGTGATTCAAAACTGATAGAGGGCTGGGTTTATACAACAACGCCGAGAAATATCGCGAAATAAACAAGGAGAGTGTCCGTCATGGGTCGGAATTTTAAAGTTCTTTCAGTTTGCTCTCTCTTTCTTATGCTGTGTTTCCTATCATTCAATGTGCCCGCTACGTTGGTGGATGATTGGCTATATGAGACAGAAGATCCGACCTACTATTATAAGCCCACCAATCAATCCATTTTCTATCCAAAATCAAGAGATGCTTGTCTAGCGAAGAGGCCTGAGGGCACCTTTGTTCAAGGTCAGTACACGTCAACCTATTCCAATGTACATGCTGGCCATAACGGTGGGAGTATGGGCTGCTGGTACCACCTGTATGAGGTTAACAATTATACTCAGCAGGTTAATGTTGATGCTGACATATTTGGACAAAACTGGGTCAGCAAGTATCGGGTTTGCGCACTAGGATTTAGCTACAACACATCCACAGGTGAATGTCGTCGCATTCGTGCAGTCGAAGAAAGCAGTTGTCCAGTTGGTAACCCGGTATACCCAGCTCGTGGCTACAAGATAGAGCTTGAGTACGATTATCAAAGTTCCGCAAGCCGCAGCCCACTATTTTTCGCTCGTCAATACGCCTCCTGGCATTTCATGCCGTACAGCAGCTCTGTTGGAGGTCATTGGATTATTCATGTGTTCGGGCGATATCTAACACTAGATACCAGCTTTATTGTCGCTGTACGTGCTGTAGGGGGCGCAAAAAGTTTCGATTTGTCATCGGGTAATTGGGTGGCCCGCAGCCCCACACCCGACATTCTCGTAGCGTTCAACGATGGCAATGGCAGTGCGTGGCGTTACTACGATGCCGAGCGTCAGGCTTATGAATTTTATGATTCAAATGGCGTCCTTCTCCGTGTCCAACAACTTAACGGGGACAGTTACGTTTTACACTACAGCGACAGCAATACACCCAGTGGTATTGCACCCTATCCCGGGCTTCTGATTGAGATTGAGGCAAGTAGTGGCGCCGCGATTGAGTTGTCATACAATTCTGAGGGCCGTCTTGTCGAAATGGAAGACCCGGCAGGACAAACGTATTCCTATGCCTATGGTGATGGCGATAGTTTACCGGAAGATTATCTCAAATCCGTTCAATACCCCGATAATTCTGTTCGAGAATATAAATATGAAACAGAGTTGAGTTCTCTCTCGTACTATATCAACGACGAAGAACCAGTGCCGCTAAGCTCAGCGGAAATTAACGCTCTTTCTGGTTATATAAGTGGTGTAAGTGGATCGGTTGATGATGAAGCCACGATACCACTAGAAAACTACACTGCTTTATTGGGCGAGAACCATCTTAGGCCCCTAACAGGAATTATTGATGAAAACGGTGATCGGTATGCTACTTGGGAGTACGACACCGAAGGTCGGCCGTCCGTAACTACCCACGCGAGTAACGCAGACCGTTTCGATCTTCAATACAATTCCAATGGATCAGTCCAGATCACCAACGCCCTGGGCGGCGTGAATACCTATAACTACCTCGCCCAAAGCCATCGCAAATTATTGACATCGATCTCGGGGAGTCCCTGTGTAAATTGCGGGTGCGGAAATGGTCAATCGATGACCTACAATTCAAATGGTACGCTGTGGAAGAGATACGACTGGAATGGTATTCAACATAGGTACAGCTATGACAGTCGAGGCTTAGTAACCAACACTACTGAGGGTTACGGTACTAGCCAGCCACGCAGTATTACGACGACCTGGCACTCGACCCTGGCGTTACCCACGCTGATCACGGAATCGGGCAAGACCACCGCCTTCACCTACGACAGCAACGGCCTGCTGACCCAGAAGACCATCACAGACACGAGTCTCGGCATTAGCCGCACCTGGACCTACGCCTATACCGGAAACGGTCAGCTCTACACGATCAACGGCCCGCGCACCGACGTCTCCGACATCACCACCTTCGCCTACGACAGCGCCGGCAATATCTCCTCGATCACCAATGCCTTAAGCCAGGTGACCCAGATCACCAGCTACGACGATCACGGCCATCCTCTGACCATCGTCGATCCCAACGGTCTCACCACCACCCTGACCTACGACCTGCGCGGCCGCCTGACGAGCCGCACCACCGGGGGCGAGACCACGACCTACACCTACGACAACGTGGGTCAGCTGACTCGAGTTACTTTGCCAGACGACAGCTATCTGGACTTCACCTACGATGAAGCCCACCGCCTGACCGGCATTGCTGACCGACTTGGGAACTACATCACCTACACCCTTGACGCCATGGGCAACCGCCTCCAGGAGGATGTCTTTGATCCCAACGACACCCTGACCCAGACCCGCTCCCGGGTCTACAGCACCATGAACCGCCTGCTGGAAGACCTCGGCGCCGACGACCAGTCCACCGAGTACGCCTACGACAACAACGGCAATCTGACCAGCAGCACCGACCCTCTCAGCCATACCACCGGCCGGACCTACGATGCGCTGAACCGGATTACTCAGGTCACCGATCCCAACTCCGGAGTCACCGGCTTCACCTACAATGCCCGTGACCAACTGACCCAGGTGACCGACGCGCGCAGCCACAGCACCAGCTACACCGTGGATGCCCTCGACAACCTGAAGCAGATCGTGAGCCCCGATACCGGCACTACCAACAACACCTATGATGCCGCCGGGAACCTGTTGACCAGCACCGACGCCCGCGGCGCCGTCACCACCTCCACCTACGATGCCCTGAATCGCATCACCCAGGTCAGTTCCGTCCTGAGCGGCAACACGGTGACGACGACCTTCACCTACGACACCGGGACCTACGGGATCGGGCATCTGACGGGCATGAGCGATGCCACCAGCACAACCAGCTACACCTATGACATCAAGGGTCGGCTCACGTCCAAAACCCAGACCCTCGGATCGGTCAATCTAACCACGAGATACACCTACGACAGCGACGGCCACCTGACCCAGATGACCTACCCCTCCGGGAAGGTGGTGAGCTACGACTACGACCTGCAGGGACGTATAGCAGCCATCGAGGTCGACAGCACGACCCTGCTCGAGGATGTCGCGTATGCCCCGCTGGGCGGGGCAGTTGGCTGGACCTGGGGTAACAGCAGCACCTACAGCCGACCGCTCGATGAGGATGGACGAGTCGCCTCCTACACCCTGGGCGGCACGGCCACCAACCTGACCTACGACGATGCGAGCCGGATCACCGCCGTCGGCAGTCAGAGCTACGGCTACGACGTACTGGATCGGTTGACCAGCTACTCTGGAATCGCTAGCCAGGCTTTCAGCTATGACGCCACCGGCAACCGCACCCTGTTCACGGAAGGTGCCAACAGCGACACCTACAGCATCGTCTCGACCAACAACCGGATCACGAGCATCAGCGGGATCCACAACCGGAGCTACAGTTACGCCAACAACGGTAACGTTACCGGGGACAGTACGCACACCTACACCTACGACCCCAGGAACCGCCTCACCGGCGTCGACGGCACCACCATCTACACACTCAACGGCCTCGGTCAGCGCATCAAGAAGACGGTCTCCAGCACCAGTACCCTGTTTATCTACGACGAGCAAGGAAGACTGATCGGGGAGTACGACAACGCTGGCACAGCCATCAATGAGACCGTCTACCTCGAAGACCAGCCGGTGGGCGTTCTGAAGTCGAGCGCGATCTACTACGTCCATACCGATCATCTCAACACCCCGCGGGCAATCAGCGACACCTCGAACACCATGATCTGGCGCTGGGACAGCGATCCCTTTGGTACTACGGTCGCGAACGAGGACCCGGATACCAACAGTGTGACCTTCACCTACAATTTGCGCTTCCCGGGGCAGTACTATGATCAGGAATCTGGACTCAGCTACAATTACTTCCGGGATTATGACCCGGTCACCGGACGGTACAATGAGAGTGATCCGATTGGGTTAGCCGGTGGATTCAATACCTACGCCTATGTGGGTAATACTCCACTGGAATTCATTGATCCCCTGGGGCTTACTGCTATCCCCATAACAACTCCAGCTATACCTCCAGGCGGACAAAATACAAGTATTGGCGGTTATGACTGGAGCGCGCCATTCTGGCCCAAATGGATACGTGATTTAACTGATCCCTACCGTAATAAGGAAGATAAATCTCGAACTCAGTCAAAACCAGACAACTGCCCAACAGACACCGTGCCACTTGATAAAGCCAAGAAAAAATTTGGTTTAAAGGGTGAGGATCATAACAAAATCAAGGGCCGAAGCGGCACGAAAAGTGGGCCAAAAGATTGGGTTGGAATAGCGCCAAATGGAGATGTTATTACTACAAATCCTGATGGTAGCGCTGAAAATTGGGGTAATTATAAAGACTTTTTGAATTAATTAGGTGATTCATGAATGAATATGAGTTTGAGATTTCGTTTCGCGTTACGCACCCATCTATGTCGCCTGATGCTATTTGTACCCTACTTTCCATGAACACAGACGTTAAAAGGAATGTGGGAGACGCCAGAGTTAATTCAAAAGGGAAGCCATTGCCAGGAGTATGGAAAGAAACTTACTGTGGTTTTGATGTGCCAAAGAAAGAAGGAGACTCAATTCCAATGTGTCTCGAAAATATGTTAAACAATTTAAAACGTCGAAGAAGTGAGATTGAAGAAATTCATTCAACCGGTGGTACTTTGGAGTTTTATATTCTTTCAGCACCTAAAGAGCTAACATTTGGAGAAAAATTTGGGTGGAAAATTTTAAGTGAGTTAGCTAATCATAAAATAGATCTATCGTTAGAAATCCATGAGCCCAACTGATAGCTAATCACTCTCAAAGAGTTGGTTTATAGAGACTATCCAAGTCGTCTTAATTTAGATTTGGATCAAGGGGTCAGAGTACTTGAAAACGTAGCTTATGTAGTCCATCTACGGTCCAGTGTTCTATAACTTATCGCCTCGCCAAGGTGCGTGTGACCGATGTGCTCAGCGGAGTCGAGGTCCGCAATGGTGCGCGCCACCTTGAGAATTCGATGATAGGCGCGCGCCGATAAGCCCAGCCGCTCCGCCGCTTTTTCGAGCAGATCTGTTCCTCGTCTATCGATGGCGCAGCTCTTCTCGATTTCCCTCGGCGCAAGTTGATGTGCGGGTTTCCCGTCACGCGCGATCTGGCGTGCGCGTGCATGCACGACGCGCTCGCGCACCTGCGCGCTGGTGGGCATTGATTCATTCGTGTCCTGCCGCAATGCGGCGCGCGGCAGCGCGGGCACCTCGATGTGCATGTCGATGCGGTCGAGCAGCGGCCCCGAGACCCGCGCGCGGTAACGCTGGATTTGTTCCGCGGTGCAACGACATCGGCCCGAGGAATCACCCAGGTGTCCACAGTTGCAGGGGTTCATCGCCGCGACGAGCTGGAAGCGGGCGGGGAATTCGCACTGGCGCGCCGCGCGCGAGATCATGATGCGGCCCGATTCCAGCGGTTCGCGCAACACCTCGAGCACGCGGCGGTCGAATTCGGGGAGCTCGTCCAGAAACAGTACGCCATTGTGCGCCAGCGAGATTTCTCCGGGGCGGGGCGAGCTGCCGCCGCCGACCAGCGCGATGCCGGAGGCGGTGTGATGCGGGGCGCGGAACGGTCGTTCCCGCCAGTGCCGGATCTCGAAGCCATTGCCGCTTATGGAGGCGATGGCGGCGGTCTCCAATGCTTCCTGATCCGTCATCAGCGGCAGAATGCCGGGCAGGCGGCTCGCGAGCATGGTCTTGCCGGTCCCGGGTGGTCCAATCATCAACAGGCTGTGTCCGCCCGCCGCCGCGATCTCGAGCGCGCGCCTGGCGTGATGTTGTCCGCGTACATCGGCAAGATCCTCAGTGACGATGCGTGCCGGAATTGCCGGCATGATCATGGGCGGCAGTTCGCGCGCGCCGCTCAGATGGGCGCAGACCTCGAGCAGGTGATGCGCGGCATGGAGCGTCGCTGCCTCGGCCAGGGCGCCTTCCGCGGCGTTCGCCGCCGGAACGATGAGGGCACGTCCCGCGTCCGTCGCGGCGAGCGCGGCCGGCAGTATGCCGCGGACCCCGCGCAATTCGCCGGTCAGCGCCAGCTCGGCAATGAATTCGTGGTGCCGACACGCGGCGGGCGGCAACTGACCCGAGGCGACGAGGATGCCGAGCGCGATGGCGAGGTCGTAGCGGCCGCCCTCCTTGGGCAGGTCGGCCGGTGCCAGGTTGATCGTGATGCGGCGGGCCGGAAATTCGAAGTTGGCGTTGAGCAGCGCGGCGCGCACGCGCTCCTTGCTCTCCTTGACCGCGGCCTCGGGCAGGCCGACGATCGCGAGCGCGGGCAGGCCGTTGGAGATGTGGACCTCGACCGTGACCAGCGGAGCGTCAACGCCGGTCTGGGCGCGGGAATATATGACTGCCAGCGACACCGTATCTCATCCTTGAAATCCCGTTGTCCGACACCCGGAGTGGCGCCGGGCGGCGTGTCTATTTGTATAACCGCGGGGCTACGTCCCTCCCTGCAGCCTCTGTTCCAGTTCGTCCACGCGCACCTTCAGTTCGTCGAGTCTCTCCCGCGTGCGCGCGAGCAGATTTTCCTGTACCTCCAGTTCCTCGCGCGTCACCAGGTCGAGACGGGTGAAGGCGCTGTTGAGCACGGCGCGGAAGTTTCGCTCGAGGTCCTGCTTGAGGGCACGCGCGCCCTCCGGGACCGCGTTGCTCAGGCGGTGGCTGAGGTCTTCGATGATCTTGGGGTCTAGCATCGCGGGTTCCGTCGCAAGCCGGGGGATGGAGAGAGTGTACGTGATCCGGCCGGTCTGATTAAACCCGTCGATGCGCACAATTAAGGTGCATTTGTCGATCGGAGCCAGTTCATTTTGGTGCGCAACCCGTGGCCGGAATGTGGGGAAAATATCGTCAATACTTTGATTATAAATGAAATATTTTCTATGGCATGGATGCTGCACTTCACTGTCTGTCCGTAAGTCGACCCAGGGATTTTCCATCCCGCGGCAGCAATCCTATGTGCATTCAAAAGAGGGAAATGTCATGAAGCTAGTCAGCGCGATTATCAAGCCGTTCAAGCTCGACGATGTTCGCGAAGCCCTGTCCGACATCGGCGTGCAAGGCATCACCGTGACCGAGGTCAAGGGTTTCGGGCGCCAGAAGGGGCACACCGAGCTGTATCGGGGCGCCGAGTACGTGGTCGATTTTCTCCCCAAGGTGAAGATCGAGGTGGCCGTCGATGACGGTCTGTATGAACAGGTGATCGAAGCAATTACCAAATCTGCCCAGACCGGCAAGATCGGTGACGGCAAGATCTTTGTATTTAACCTTGAGCAGGCGGTGCGCATCCGTACGGGTGAAACCGGCACCGACGCACTGTGACACACTGGGAGGAATCGAAATGAAGCAATATAAGAATCTGGTACGCGCCCTGCTGACGCTGCTGTTGCTGGCGGTGGCCTTCGGCGCATGGGCCCAAGACGAGACGATGTCGCCGGAACCCGCCATGGAGGCTGTAATGGAGGCCGCTGTGGAGGAAGCCGCCCCGGCCGAGGAGCCGGCAGCGGAAGCGGGTCCGACCCTGAACTCGGGCGATACGGCGTGGATGCTGACATCCACCGCGCTCGTGCTGCTCATGACCATCCCCGGCCTGGCCCTGTTCTACGCCGGCATGGTGCGCTCGAAGAACGTTCTGTCGGTGATGATGCAGTGTTTCGCCATCACCTGCATGATCAGCGTGCTGTGGATGATGTTCGGTTACAGCCTGGCATTTGACACCACCGGTATGGAAAAGGGTGTGACCAACTTCAGCTCCTTTGTTGGCGGCCTGGGCAAGGCCTTCCTGTCCGGCATGGAGAAGGAGAGTCTGGTGCTCGCCATCCCCGAGAGCGTGTTCATGACCTTCCAGATGACCTTCGCCATCATCACGCCGGCGCTGATCGTCGGCGCCTTCGCGGAGCGCATGAAGTTCTCGGCCATGCTGTGGTTCATGGGCATCTGGTCGCTGGTCGTATACGCCCCCATCGCACACATGGTGTGGAGCGGCGACGGCGGCTACTTCTGGGACATGGGCGTGCTGGACTTCGCCGGCGGCACCGTGGTGCATATCAACGCCGGTATTGCGGGCCTGGTCGCGGCCCTGGTGCTGGGCAAGCGCAAGGGCTGGCCGACCACCCCGATGGCGCCGCATAATCTGGCGCTCACGGTGATCGGCGCCGCCATGCTGTGGGTCGGCTGGTTCGGCTTCAACGCGGGTTCCGCGGTGGCGGCCGACGGTCGTGCGGGCATGGCGATGGCAGTGACCCAGATCGCCACGGCGGCCGCGGCGCTGGCGTGGATGTTCAGCGAGTGGCTGTCGCACGGCAAGCCGAGCGTGCTGGGTATCGTGTCCGGTGCGATCGCCGGCCTGGTCGCCATCACCCCGGCCTCGGGCTTCGTTGGACCGACGGGTGCGCTCATCATCGGCATCGCGGCCGGCATCATCTGCTTCCTGGCCTCCACCAAGCTCAAGCGCGCCTTGAAGTACGATGACTCGCTCGATGTGTTCGGCGTGCATGCGGTCGGCGGCATCGTCGGCGCCCTGCTCACCGGGTTCTTGGCCGTGGAGTCCATCGGTGGCTACGCGGGCAGCTTCGGCCAGTTCATGATCCAGGTGAAGGGCGTGGCGATTACGGTGATCTACTGCGCCGTCGCCACATTCATCATCCTGAAGGTCCTGGATGTGATCATGGGCCTGCGCGTGAACGAGGAACAGGAGACTGAAGGCCTCGACCTCTCGCTGCACGATGAGCGCGGCTACAACCTCTAACAACGATTCAGGCTGTATCTTAAGCAAGGGCGCCGTAAGGCGCCCTTCTTTTTTGGCGCGGTTGCTGCGCCGGCTCCGGCCCGGCGCGATTCCCGCCCGGGTGCGATAGATCCCGGCGGAGCGGGGGCGCCTTACAGATGACTGTGCGAACCGTCACAATACGGCTTGTCCTGGCTGTGCTTGCAGCCGCACAGGGCCAGCGGGGCGCGGGAGGTAACGGTGAATTGCACGGGCGTGAACCCGGTGCCTTTGTGCGATCCGTCGCAAAAAGGCTGTTTCGAGGAGCGGCCGCAGGCGCACCAAAAATAGGTGCCGGGCGCCAGGCTCATGACGTAGGGGGATTTCTGCGCAACTACGGGTTCATCGGACATGGGGTCTCCTCAATGGCGGTAATTGTCATTAAAATCCGGCTGATTATACCTTTCCTGGGCACCGGCGGGCACGGCCTGCGGTAAGGAAACAGCGGCGGTTGGCCGATATCCTCGGCATACCTCCCAAACCGTGCATGGGGCTTACCGATGAAGATAATCCTGTCCTTGGCGGTGCTGCTGCTTGGCGCCACCGGCTTTACCAGCATCGCCGCGGAGACCGTCTACAAGTGGACGGACAAATCAGGCGTGGTGCATTTCAGCGACCGCCCGGTGCCCAACGCCGAGGCGGAGGAGATGAGGGTGACGCCATCGAGACCGTCCTTCACCGAACCGGACGAGGAAGAGGCTGGCGCGGACGAGGACGACGCGGAGGCGGATACGCCGGCATCCAAGGAGGAACGCCAGGCCGCGGAGGAGGAGCAGCAGCGGAAGATCCGCGAGCAGAACTGCCAGATCGCGCGCCAGACACTGCAGCACAATGAGAGCATCGAGCGCATGTACCGGGTGGATGCCAGCGGGGAGCGCGTGTTCCTGTCGGATGAGGAGCGCGAGATGGTCCTCGCCAGGTCGGGCGAGGATGTCAAGAAGTGGTGTGATTGAGCACTAGCGGCGCGCGCTGCCGCGGCTACTGCCCGAGCTCGCCGCGGAAGAACTCGGGCTGCGCCATGCAGGCCTGGTGCATGGCCAGGTTGTAGTAACGCGTCGCGAACGACTTGTCCGCGATGTCCTGATCCCGGATGTTCCTGAGGGAAGACCCCTTGCCCGCCAGCGTGGTGCTCCACCAGCCGGACGGGTAGACGCACTGGGGGAAATTCAACGTGAGAAAATCGTTGAAGCCGGCGTTGCGCATGGCTTTGCGCATTGCGCTGATCAGCTTCATGTGCAACAGGGGCGATTCGCTCTGCTGGGCGATGATGCCGCCCGGGCGCAGTGCGCGGAAGCAGTCGCGGTAGAACGGCTCGGAAAACAGCCCCGCCGCCGGCCCGATTGGATCGGTACTGTCGACGATGATGACGTCGTAGCTCTCCGGCTCGGATTCCGCCACCCACTTGATGCCGTCGCCGAAGATCAGGCGCGCGCGCGGATCGTTGTTGGCGCGGCACAGTTCCGGGAAGAAACGCTCGGAGAGTCGCGTAACGCGTTCGTCGATCTCCACCTGCACCGCGGACTTGACCGATTCGTGCTTGAGCGTCTCGCTCAGCGTACCGCAGTCCCCGCCGCCGATGATCAGCACGCTTTTCGGGTTGACGTGGGTATACAGCACGGGATGCGTTAGCATCTCATGGTAGAGGAAGTTGTCGCGCTGGGAGAGCATGATGTAGCCGTCGATCGTCATCAGGTGGCCGAAATCCGTGGTCTCGTAGATTTCGATGCGCTGGTATTCGGTCTGCTCCTCGTGGAGCTTTCCGGTGATACGGAGCGAAAAGGCGATGCCGGTGCTTTCGCCCACTTCGGTAAACCAGTTCTGATCCAGGCCCATGGCGCCTTATCCGTGTATAGACAGGGTTTCAAAATATCCGATGCGCGCCTATTATAAACAGGGTTTCGACCTGATGAACAGGCGAATATGACGATGGACATCGAGGGCGGGCGGATTTCTCCCGCGGGCGGCGGCGTAATCATGAAAGACACAGACTGGGACCTGCAGCAGGCGCGGCTTGCCTACAACATTCCGCACTGGAGCAACGGCTACTTCGACATCGACGAGCGCGGGCGCCTGCTCGCCCGTCCGGGCCGGGACCGCGCCGGTGCCGCGATCGACCTCTTTGAACTGACCGGCCGCATACGCGAGCTGGGGTTGTCGACGCCCGTGCTGGTGCGCTTCACCGACATCCTGCACGACCGCATCGACGTGCTGTGCAGCGCCTTCGCCGCCGCGATGAGGCAGGACGGGTATCGCGGAGAGTATTCCCCTGTGTATCCGATCAAGGTGAACCAGCAGCACAGCGTGGTGGAGGAGATCCAGCGCCACGGCAACGGGCGGGTCGGCCTGGAGGCGGGGAGCAAGCCGGAGCTCATGGCCGTGCTCGGCATGTCCGACGCCGGCAACCGCCTGGTGGTATGCAACGGTTACAAGGACCGTGAATATATCCGCCTGGCGCTGATCGGCCGCCTGCTCGGCAACCGGGTCTACATCGTGGTGGAGAAGCTCTCCGAGCTGGAGCTGGTGATCGAGGAGTCGCGTGCGCTCGGCATCGAGCCGCTGATAGGCATGCGCGTGCGGCTGGCCTCGATCGGCAAGGGCAAGTGGCAGAACACGGGCGGCGAGAAGTCCAAGTTCGGGTTGCCTGCGCCGCACGTGCTCGATATGGTGCGGCGCCTGGGCGAGACCGGCCTGCTGCAGACGCTGCGCATGCTCCATTTCCATCTCGGCTCGCAGATCGCGAACATCCTCGACATCCAGCGCGGCATGCGCGAGGCGGCGCGTTATTACGCCGAGCTGCGCGCGATGGGCGCCCCGCTCGACTGCATGGACGTCGGCGGCGGCCTCGGCGTGGACTACGAGGGCACGCGCTCGCGCAGCGCCTGCTCGATGAACTACAGCGTGGAGGAATACGCCCACAACGTGGTGCACACCCTGTGGGAGATCTGCCACGAGCACGGGCTGCCGCATCCCGCCATCGTCACCGAGTCCGGGCGCGGCATGACCGCGCACCACGCGGTGCTGATCACCAACGTGATCGACGTCGAACAGGTGCCCAGGGGCGAGATGCGTGCCGGCGGGGAGGAGGATGCGGAAGCGCCGGTGCTGAAGAACCTGCGGGCGGCCTTTGACGAGGCCACCGTGCGTCCACCGGTAGAGGTGTATCACGACGCCATACACTGGCTTACCACGGCGCAGGACATGTACATCCACGGCCTGCTGACTCTTGCGCAGCGCGCGCGCGCGGAGCAGATCTACTATGCGACCTGCCGCCGCATCCATCCGCTGCTGCAGGCCGCCTCGCGCGCCCACCGCGAGGTGCTCGACGAGCTGAACGAGAAACTGGCGGACAAGTTCTTCTGCAATTTTTCCGTGTTCCAGTCCATTCCGGATGTGTGGGCGATCGACCAGATCTTTCCGGTCATACCGCTGCACCGGCTGGACGAGCGCCCCGACTGCCGCGCGGTGATCCTCGACATCACCTGCGACTCGGACGGCCGCATCGATTACTACGTGGACCGGGAGGGCGTGGAGACGACGCTTCCGCTGCACACCCCGCGCCCGGGTGAACCCTATCTGCTCGGGATCTTCATGATCGGTGCCTACCAGGAGATCCTGGGCGACATGCACAACCTGTTCGGCGACACCAACGCGATCAACGTCGAGCTCGATGGCCGCGGAGGCTACCGCCTGAGCCAGGCGCAGCAGGGCGATACGGTGGATTCCGTGCTCCGCTACGTGCGATTCAGCCCCGAGGTGCTGCTCGAACGCCTGCGCCGCGCGGTGGCGGAAAGCCGCCTCGGCAAGCAGCAGCAGGCCCTCTGTCATGAAACCCTGCAGGACGGTATTACGGGGTATACGTATCTGGAGGATTGAAGGTTAGGCGTGAGGCGTTAGGCGGGAAGAGAATAAATAAATATATACAAAGCGCTTGACAGGAAAAATGAAGCGAACATGCTTTTCTGCCTCACGCCTCACGCCTCACGCCTCACGCCTCACGCCTCGCCTCACGCCTCACGCCTCACGCCTCACGCCTCACGCCTCACGCCTCACGCCTCACGCCTCACGCCTCACGCCTCACGCCTCACGCCTCACGCCTCACGCCTCACGCCTCACGCCTCACGCCTCACGCCTCACGCCTCGGGTTTCAACGCCAGCAGCATGAACTCGATGTTGTTGCGCTGCAGGGTGGCGCGCGTCTGCTGCGCATCCCTGAGGGCCTTGTAAGGGCCGACCCGCACCCGGTACCAGGTGGTGTCGTCGCTGATGATCACCGTCTGGATCGAGGCCTCCACGCCGATCAGCGCCAGGCGCGCCTTGAGGTTGTCAGCCTCGCCGTAGCTGCTGAAAGAACCTACCTGCAGGATATAGGGCCCGTCCGTTTCCGGCTTGCGCGCATCGGCACGCGCTGAGGCGGGCGCGTCGTGCGGGACCTTCACCTCCATCTCCGGCAGCATCCGGTAGAATTCGAAGCGGTCCTTCTCCTTGGACTCCTTTTCCTCTACCGCCTTGGTCGCCGGTTTGGGTGCGCTGGCGGCGGGTTTTTGGGCGAGCTCCGGCGCGGCTTTGGCGGTGTCGGGCCGGGTGGAGAGAAAATAGACCGCGTATCCGGCCAGGAAGCCGGCGGCAAGCCCGCCGAACAGCCACGGCCAGCGCTTCGGCGCGCGCGTGCGGGAGGCGCGCCGTTTCCGGGACGGCTGCTTGTAGTCGCGCGGCATGCTACATGTAGTCCGGCGCGCCGACGCCGAGCAACTGCAGCCCGTTCTTCAACACCTGGCGCGCGGCCCTGATCAGCGCGAGGCGCGCGTTGCGCACGGCGGCGTCATCGACCAGGAACTGGTGCGCGTTATAGTAGGTGTGAAAATCGTTCGCGAGCTCGCGCAGGAAATAGGCGAGCTGATGCGGCTCGTGGGCCAGGGCGGCGTTTTCGATCGTCTCGGGATACTGTCCGAGCCGGGCGATCAGCCGCTGTTCATGCTCCTCGGCGAGACGGTCGAGGCTGGCCAGGCCCATGACCGGGTCCTCGGTCATCCCCTTTTCCGCCAGCTGGCGGAGCACGCTGCAGATGCGCGCATGGGCGTACTGGATGTAGTAGACGGGATTGTCGCTCGATTCCGACTTGGCGAGGTCGAGGTCGAAATCCATATGCTGTTCGCACTTGCGCAGCACGTAGAAGAAGCGCGCGGCATCGTTGCCGACCTCTCCGCGCAGCTCGCGCAGGGTGACGAACTGGCCGCTGCGGGTCGACATCTGGACCCGGCTGTCGCCGCGGTAGAGTATGGCGAACTGCACCAGCAGCACGTCGAGGCGTGAGGCGTCGCAGCCGAGTGCGCTCAACGCTGCCCGGACGCGCGGGACATAGCCGTGGTGGTCGGCGCCCCAGATGTCGATGATGCGCTCGAAGCCGCGCTCGAACTTGCCGGCGTGATAGGCGATATCGTGCGCGAAGTAGGTGGCCTGGCCGTTCTCGCGCACGAGGACGCGGTCCTTCTCGTCGCCGAAGGCGGTGGAACGGAACCACCAGGCGCCGTCCTGCTGGTACAGATGATTGCCCGCGCGCAGGCGCTCGATGACGCGGTCAACCGCTCCGCTCTCGATCAGCGAGCGCTCGGAGAACCATTCAGCGTACACCACACCGAACTCCTGCAGGTCTTCCCGGATATCCTTCAGGATGGTGCGCAGACCGGCATCGAACACGGTGCGATAGCGCCTGTCGCCCAGTACCTCCTTCGCACGCGCGATCAGCCCGTCGATGTGCGCCTCCTTGTCGCCGCTCCCGTCGGAGGCGAGGTCGGGCGGCAGGTTCGCCATGACGACCGCGGCGGAGGCGTGCAGCTCGTCCCTGTGGGCGCGGAACAGCGATCCCGCGATGTCGTTCACGTAGTCGCCGCGGTAGCCGTTGCTCGGGAAGGCCAGGTTTTCGCCGTGCAGTTCCAGGTAGCGCAGCCAGACGCTCGCGGCGAGGATGTCCATCTGGCGCCCGGCATCGTTGATGTAATACTCGCGATGCACCTTGAAGCCGGCGGCGACCAGCAGGTCGGCCACCGCGGCGCCGTAGGCGGCCCCGCGGCCGTGGCCGACGTGCAGCGGCCCGGTCGGATTCGCCGACACGAATTCGACCTGGACGCTGCGCCCCTGGCCGACCGTGCTGTGGCCGAAGGCGTCGCCCGCCTCGAGGATCTGCGGGATGACGCGGCGGAAGGCGTCCGCGGCCAGGAAGAAATTGATGAAGCCGGGACCCGCGATCTCGATGCGTTCCACGTAATCCGCCGCCGGCATGGCGCCGGCTATCTGCCCGGCGAGACGGCGCGGATTGCCGCGCAGGTGCTTGGCGAGGATCAGCGCGATATTGCAGGCGAAATCGCCGTGCTGCCTGTCGCGGGCGCGTTCGATCTGGATGTCGACGGGCACGTCCCTGGCGATCGCACCCTCGTTCTGCAGGGCAAGCACGGCCCGGGTGAGGAGTTCACGCAGCTGGTTTTTCATGGCATCGGATCGGATTGAGTAGGTGTCGGTACGGACGGCGGCGCCGGCGCGCCTATTATCCCCGGTGCGGCAATTCTTGCATACTGTCTAATACTCGTCGATCGGGTCGACGTCGAGCGTCCAGCGCACCTTGCCGGACTGGGGCAGCTCACTCAGCCGCTGCAGCGCCGCTGCGAGCGCGTGATGCAGCGGCGCGCGACGGCCGGAGTGAAACAGCAGTTGCGCGCGGTGCCGGCCGGCGCGCCGCTCCATCGGCGGCGGCGCCGGGCCGAGTATCTCCACCCCGGCGCGGACGGATTCCGGAAGGCCTGCGCACAGGGCCGCGAGAAAATCCCGCGGCGCCCGCGCATGGACCGACTCCGCGCGCAACAGCGCCAGACAGCCGTATGGCGGCAATCCGGCCTGGCGGCGCTCGTCGAGCAGGCTGAGGGCGAAATTCTGGTAGTCGTGCCGCAGCAGGGCGGCGAGCTGGGGATGGTCCGGATGGTGGGTCTGTATCAGCACCTCGCCGGGGTTGTCGGCGCGTCCGGCGCGTCCGGCGACCTGGACGATCAGCTGGCCCATACGTTCGCTCGCGCGGAAATCCGCGCCAAACAGGCCCTGGTCGGCGTCAAGGATGCCGACCAGGGTGACGTGCGGCAGATGATGTCCCTTGGTCAGCATCTGCGTGCCGAGCAGGATCTGGCGCCGCCCTTCCTGCACCCGCCGCATGAGCGCATCGAGGCTGCCCTTGCGCCGCGTGCTGTCGCGGTCGATGCGCACGATCTCGGCGGCTGGGAAGCGACCTGCCAGCACCTCTTCCGCCCGTTCCGTACCCTGCCCGAGCGGCCGCAGGTCGGGGCTGCCGCACCCGGGACATCCCGCAGGCACGGCGCGCTGGGCATCACAGTGATGGCAGCGCAACTGGCGCTGCGCGTGGTGATAGATCAGGTGCGCATCGCAGCGCGGACAGGAGGCGACCCAGCCGCAGTCGTGGCACAGCAGCGTGGGCGCGTAGCCGCGCCGGTTCAGGAACAGCAGCACCTGGTGATCACGCGCCAGATGGCGCTCGATCGCCTGGGCCAGGGCGGGGGAGATGCCGCTTTCCGCCACCTGGTCGCGCAGGCTGACCAGGCGGATCTCGGGCTGCACCGCCGCGCCCGCGCGCGTCGCCAGGATGAGATGACGATAACGGTTCTGACGGCAGTTGTGCAGGCTCTCCAGCGCGGGCGTCGCCGAGCCGAGCACGACCGGCACATTGAGCAAGCGGGCGCGTACGACGGCGAGGTCGCGCGCGTGATAGCGGAATCCCTCCTGCTGTTTGTAGGAGGCGTCGTGCTCCTCGTCGACGATGATGACACCCGGACGCGCAAGCGGGACGAACACCGCGGAGCGGGTGCCGATGACGATCGGCGCGCTGCCGTCTGCAGCCGCGCGCCAGGCGGCGTGGCGTTCGCGGTCAGACAAACCCGAATGCAGCACCGCCAGCGGGGCGGCGAAGCGGTGACGGACGCGCTCGATCATCTGCGGCGTGAGGCCGATCTCCGGCACCATAAGCAGTGCCTGGCGCCCCTTGCGCAGCACGCCTTCGACGGCGTGGAAATAGACCTCGGTCTTCCCGCTGCCGGTGACGCCGTCGAGCAGGAACGGCTGGAAGCGGTCGAGCGCGGCATCGATCGCCGCGGCGGCGGCGCGCTGGGAGTCGTTCAATACGGGCGCCGTTGCGGCGGATGTGATGGCGTACTCCGCCGCAACGGCCTTTTCGCCGGCGATCTCGCGGCTTTCCACCAAGCCTTTCGCGCGCAGCCTGCGCAGCGTATCGCCTCCGCCGGGCAGGCGGAGCACTTCCTGGGCCGTGATACCATCCGGCGCCGCGGCCAGTGTCTGCATCAGCGCCAGTTGCCGCGGTGCGCGGCGCAGGGAGTCTGCCGCGAGGGTGCGACCCTCCGCGCTCAGGCACCAGCGCCGTTCCGTCCGCGCGGCAACGGCTTCGCCGCGGCGCAGCAGCGCGGGCAGCGCGCCGAGCAGTACCTCGCCTGCCGGATGATGATAATAGTCCGCCGCCCAGAGCAGCAGACGGAATACGTCCGGAGGGAGTACCGGCTGTGTGTCGATGAGCGCATGTGCCCGTTTCAACCGGGCGACGGCGACGCTGCTCGATGCGGTTGTGGCGGTGATTATCCCGACACGGGTGCCGCGACCGAAGGGCACGCGCGCCCGCGCACCCGCCACGGCGGTGCCCGGATCAATGTCCTTCGGCGGCAGGTAATCGAAAACCCGATAAACGGGTGAGGGTACGGCGACTTGCCAGAACCGGACGCCGGCGGTCATGGGGCAGGCAACAGGGAGGTGGCCGGGACCGATACCGGGGAGTTTATAAGGCCCGCGTGCATGCCGCCTGAGATGGGGGGTAATGTATAAACTCTAACTCCTTGTCGAACGTGGCAATCGGAGGCTTGTCCACAAAACCTGTGGATAACTCTGTGGACGACATGGGGCATTATCAGATTAATGGCCATCGCCATTAGCATTTTGTTTCGGTGGCGATAAAATAGCCTTTGGAAATGTCTTTGATAAACAGTGCGTTGGGTATTGACCTCCGCGCCGGGGTACGGTCCGGGCGCCCGTGGGGTGTCCCCGCGGCGCCCCTTTCGCTCTTGTGTATAAAGATGGTGCACGCGCAGCGAAAAAAGCAAGTGGTAAACGGGAAAATGTTCCTGTCCCGCGCCCTAAAACGGTTTCAGGGTCGCCAGCAGGACGATGACGATCAGGAAGAGTACCGGTACCTCGTTCAGCCAGCGATAGAACACGTGCCCGTGGCGGTTGCGGTCGTGCCTGAAATCGATGAGCAGCTTTCCGCAGTAGACATGATAGGCGACCAGTCCCAGCATCAGGGTCAGCTTGATGTGCAGCCATGCCATGGAAGAGTACAGCTCCCATGCATAGGCAAACACCATCCACAGGCCGAACGTCACCGTGAGCACCGCGCCCGGCGTCATGATGCCGTAGAAGAGTTTGCGCTCCATGATCTTGAAGCGCTCGCGGCCCGGCGTGTCCTCGCACTGCGCGTGATAGACGAACAGGCGGGGCAGATAGAACAACCCGGCAAACCAGGTCACCATGAAGATGATGTGCAGGGCCTTCAGCCACGGCATGCGCGAGTTCCGGTTCAGTCGGTGAGGATGGGTCGGCACACTATACTGGCGCACGGCGCGCGTTGACAACGCCTCGCGGCGTATGCGCCCGGACGACTGCGTCGCGCGCTGTTTGCTTGACTTGCGGGTGGGCGTCAATTAGATTTAGCTGCACGTGGAGAGGGGGACGCATCCTTGCCTCCCGCAGGTATAACAACAAGTAGATGCATTACCCAGATTTGCGGCTGCCGGCCGCATTTTTTTTCCACCCGCTTCCGCTTCCTGCGGGCTACTCCGGACGCAAGACCTCCGGCGGCACGCCCTGCAGGCCGTTCCGCAGTACGCGCGCATCGAGCCCGTAGTTCTTCAGCACGAAGACCGCCGCCGAACTCCGGCTGCCGGTCTGGCAGTAGCAGACGTAACCGATCGATCTGTCGAGGCCGTGCGCCTCCTTGTGCAGCGCGCGCATCGGTATATTGCGCGCCTGCGGCAGGTGCGCGTGCGCGTACTCGCTCGGCAGGCGCACGTCGATCCAGGCCGCGCTCCCGGCCGCCACGTCCGCGGCGGCGCGCGCGTACTCCACCGCCTGCAGGGTAGGCTGCCGGAGCAGGGTATTGAAATCCTCCTTGGACAGCCGCAGCAGGATCCCGTCGCTCATCATCGATACGGTCGCATTGCGCGGATTGTCGGAGATCAGCGCCGCCTCGCCGAAGGAGGCGCCCGGGTTGAGCTCCGCCATCTCGATGCTGTCCTCGTCGTTGTCGGGGTTGCGCATGACCAGCGCGATGCCCTGGTCGATCATGTAGAAGTAATCGCCGGCGTCACCCTGGCGGATGACCACGTTGCCCGCGCGCACGATGATGGGCTCCAGGCGGTGCAGCAGCTGTTCGATATTGGGCGACGGCAGCCTGCGGAAGGTCGGCGACTTGATCATGGTCTTGAGCCAGCCCGCCTTGTTGATGGTGATGATGCCGTCCTCGCTCATCACCACGTCCTCCTCCGGGGCGGAGATCTGGCCCCAGGTCAGCAGGGTGTCGAGCAGTTCCTTGTCGATGCGCACGATCTCGGCGGGCGTGAGGGCGACCGCCGTCACGCGCCGCGGATGTTCGTTGGCGATCGGATGGCGCGCCTCCTCGCTGCCGGCGCTGACCGGATGCGTTCCATCCGTCCCGTCCGGGCGCAGCTCCAGGCTGCCCTCGAGCAGGTACACGGCCTGGGTGTCGGAGTCCCCCGCCGCGAACAGCATCTGTCCGGGCTCCAGGCGTTCGAGGCGCGCGCCCTCCAGCAGCTCGCGGATCTGGTCCGCGGGCAGCGATGAAATCGGTTCGAGTTGTCGGACACGCTCGATGTCCGTGATCTTTCTCGCCGCGCTCATGATGTAGTCCCGTTCTGCTCTGTTCGCGCACCCGCATCGGGGAGCGCCGTGTCCACGGTGTTGTCCCGGCTCGCAGCAGGGCCTTTGCGGTCGCGGCCGGGTGCTGCAGCCGCCGCGGCGGCCGTGCTAGACTGCGGTCTTATTCCCGGGCTTGGCATTGTCATCGGCATTTATCCGGAATTCTTCACAACGCAGGGCTCAAGGCCCCTATTCATGTCGGCACGCCTACGCGAAATTCCCTATAACTACACCTCATTTTCGGACCAGGAGATCGTCGCCCGCTTCCTGGGCAGCCCGATGTGGGAGGTGATCAACCACCTGCGCGCCTCCCGCCGCACCGGGCATTCGGCCCGCATGCTGTTCGAGGTGCTGGGCGACATGTGGGTGGTGAGCCGAAATCCGTATATCCAGGATGATCTGCTGGAAAATCCCGGGCGGCGCGATTCGCTCGTGCGCGCGCTCTATCAGCGGCTCGACCAGGTCGAGGCGCGCACCGAGGGCAACGAGCTGGCCGCCACGCTGTCACGCGCGGTGCGTGCGGCGGTCGACCGCTTCGCCTCCGGCCTGTCGAAGCAGCGCGCGCTGCGCCGCAAGGCGCTGAAGCGGCTGGCCCGCGTTACGCGCCGCGACAATATCGACTTCAGCGGCTTTGCCCGTATTGCCCACGTCACCGATGCCACGGACTGGCGCGTTGAATTCCCCTTCGTGGTCATATCCCCCGATTCCGAGGCCGAGGTGCAGGGCGTGGTGGAGGCCTGCATCGAACTCGGGCTGACGCTGATCCCGCGCGGCGGCGGCACCGGCTACACCGGCAGCGCAGTGCCGCTGCACGAGAATACCGCCGTCATCAATACCGAGAAGCTCGAAGGACTGGGCAAGGTCGAGGATCGCGCGCTCCCGGGCGTCCCCGGCCAGGTACCCACGGTGCGCGCCGAGTGCGGCGTCGTCACCAGGCGCGTGATGGAGCGGGCGGACGGCGCGGGGCTTGTGTTCGCCGTCGATCCGACCTCGCAGGACGCCTCCACCATCGGCGGCAATATCGCCATGAACGCGGGCGGCAAGAAGGCCGTGCTGTGGGGCACCGCGGTCGACAACCTGGTGTCCTGGCGCATGGTGACGCCGGACGCACGCTGGCTGGAGGTTGAGCGCATCAACCACAACCTCGGCAAAATCCACGACCAGCAGACGGTGGAATTCCTCCTGCGGCGCTTCGAGGCCGACGGCAGGACGCCGCACGGCGAGACCGAGGTCCTGCGGATGCCGGGGGCGCTGTTTCGCAAGCAGGGCCTGGGCAAGGACGTGACGAACAAGTTCCTCGGCGGCCTGCCCGGTGTGCAGAAGGAAGGATGCGACGGGCTGATCACCTCGGCGATATTCATCCTCCACCGCATGCCCAGGCACCAGCGCACGCTGTGCCTTGAGTTCTTCGGCAGCGACATCGGTCCTGCGGTGCGCGCCATTGTCGACATCAAGGCCTACGTAGAGGGGCAGGGCGACGTGCTGCTGTCCGGGCTCGAGCACCTCGACGAGCGCTATCTGCGCGCGGTCAATTACAGCACCAAGGCGCCGCGCCGCGAGCTGCCCAAGATGATCCTGCTGATCGACCTCGCCGGCGACGAGGAGCGCGCCGTCGCCGAGGCCGCCTCGGGCATCGTGCGGCTGGCCAACCAGCGCGAGGGCGAGGGCTTCATCGCCGCCAGCCCGGAGGCGCGCCGGCGCTTCTGGGAGGACCGCACGCGTACCGCCGCCATCGCCGCCCACACCAACGCCTTCAAGATCAACGAGGACGTGGTGATTCCCCTCGACCGCCTCGCCGAGTACACCGCCGGTGTGGAGCGCATCAACATCGAGCAATCCATCGGCAACAAGCTGCGCATTGTCCAGGCGCTCGCGCGCTTCCTCGCCGAGGAGTTTCCCGCGCTGCGGCTGGGGGACGACGCCGAGCGCAGCCGCGAAGGTGATGCCATCGTGGCCTCGAAGCGCGCCGCCGCGCGCGCGCTGCTGGAGCAGGTGGAGCGGCGCTGGTCCGGGCTCCTCGCCTCGCTGGACGCGGACGCCGCGATGCAATCCGGCCTGTTCGACGAGGCGGCGCGGGCGCGGCTGCGGCCGGGCGACCGCGTCCTTGAACTGCTGCTGCGGCGCGACCTGCGCATCTCCTTCCGCGGCGAGGTCGAGCGGCCGCTCAAGGAGATCTTCGGCGGTCGCGGCTTCGAGCCGGTGCACAAGCGCATCGACGAGATCCATGCGGCGATCCGTTCAGGCCGCCTGTTCGTCGCCCTGCACATGCATGCCGGCGACGGAAATATCCACACCAACATTCCGGTCAACTCCAACGACTACGCCATGCTGCAGGAGGCCGATCGCATCGTGGACCGCGTCATGGCGCTGGCCGGCGAGCTCGGCGGGGTGATCTCGGGTGAGCACGGCATCGGCATCACCAAGCTGCGCTACCTGGATCCGGCCGCGCTGGCGGATTTTGTCGACTACAAGCGGCGCGTCGATCCGCAGGAACACTTCAACCGCGGCAAGCTGATGCCGGGCTCGGGCCTTGCCAACGCCTACACGCCCTCGCTGCGCCTGGTGCAGCAGGAGGCGCTGATCCTGGAGGACAGCGCGCTCGGCGCGCTCAACGACGACATCCGCCACTGCCTGCGCTGCGGGAAGTGCAAACCGGTGTGCACCACCCACGTGCCGCGCGCCAATCTGCTCTATTCGCCGCGCAACAAGATCCTCGCCACCGGGCTGATCATCGAGGCCTTCCTGTACGAGGAGCAGACCCGGCGCGGCATCTCGATTCGCCACTTCGACGAGATGAACGACGTTGCCGACCACTGCACGGTGTGCCACCGCTGCCTCTCCCCATGCCCGGTCGACATCGACTTCGGGGATGTCACCATCCGCATGCGCACCATCCTGCGCGAGCGCGCCGGCCGACGCTCCAATTTCGGCACGCGGCTGTCGATGGCCTTCCTCAACGTGACCGACCCGGCCACTGTCAAGCTGCTGCGCAAGGGCATGATCGAGTGGGGTTACCGCGCGCAGCGCCTCGCGCACAGGGTGGTGAAGGCCTTCACCCCGCCGGGGCCGCCGGCGCGCCCGGCCGCCACCACCGGCGCGGTGAAGGTGGCCGCGCAGATCGTCCATTTCGTCAAGAAACCGCTGCCGGCGGGTCTGCCCGCGAAGACCACGCGCGCCCTGCTCGGGCTGGAGGATGAATCGGTCATCCCTATCGTGCGCGATGCCGCCCGGGTGAACGAGCAGTCCGACGCAGTGTTCTATTTCCCCGGCTGCGGCTCCGAGCGCCTGTTCAGCCAGATCGGGCTCGCCACCCTGGCGATGCTGTACGAGGTCGGCGCGCAGACACTGTTGCCTCCGGGCTACCTGTGCTGCGGCTATCCGCAGCTGTCGAGCGGGGACGAGGTGCGCGGGCGCCGCATCACCACCGACAACCGCGTGCTGTTTCATCGCATCGCGAATACCGTGAATTACCTGGACATCAAGACGGTGATCGTGTCCTGCGGCACCTGCATGGACCAGCTGCTCAAGTACGAATTCGAGAAGATCTTCCCGGGCTGCCGCCTGCTCGACATCCACGAGTATCTGATGGAGAAGGGTGTGCGGCTTACAGGTGTGAAAGGCGTGCAATACCTCTATCACGACCCCTGCCACAGTCCGATGAAGACCTACGACCCGCTGCAGGTCACCGCCCGCCTGCTCGGGCAGCCGGCCACGCTGTCGGACCGCTGCTGCGGCGAGGCCGGCTCGTTCGCCGTCGCGCGCCCCGACATCGCCACCCAGGTGCGTTTCCGCAAGCAGGAAGAACTGCACCAGGGGATAGCGAAGCTCACCGGCAAGCCGCAGGCCGCCAACGGCGAGGTCAAGCTGCTCACTTCATGCCCGGCCTGCCAGCAGGGCCTCGCGCGCTATGGCGAGGACACCGGTGTGGAGACCGATTACATCGTGGTCGAGCTGGCCCGGCATGTACTCGGTGAAGGCTGGCAGCAGGCCTTCATCGACAAGGCGCGTCACGGCGGGATCGAGCGCGTCCTCTTGTAGCGGGGCGGGTCATTTGCCGCGCCACACCCAGAACAGCAGGCCCAGCGCCAGGCTGACGATCAGCGATGTGGTGAGCGGGAAGTAGAGGCGGAAGCCGTCGCGCTCGATGATGATATCGCCCGGAAGACGCCCGAGCCCGCTCTTCTGCAGCCACGGCCACGCGAGCCCCAGCACGACCAGCACGACACCCAGCGTGATCAGCAACCGTGACATGCGGGATCCACGGCGTCCGGTCCGGGTCAGCCTCAGGTCAGCGTGCGCACGCCGTCCGGTGTGCCGAGCAGGAGGACATCCGCCGGGCGGCGCGCGAACAGGCCGTTGGTAACCACGCCGACCAGGTTGTTGATATCGGCCTCGAGCCGGCCGGCGTCCAGGATCTGCAGGCCGTGCACGTCGAGAATCACATTGCCGTTGTCGGTGACGAACTTGTCGCGCAGCACCGGGCGGCCGCCCAGCTTGACGAGCTCGCGCGCGACATAGCTGCGCGCCATCGGTATCACCTCGATCGGCAACGGGAATTTGCCCAGCACGTCGACCAGCTTGGAGTCGTCCGCCACGCAGATGAATTTGCGGCTGGCGGCCGCGACGATCTTCTCGCGCGTGAGCGCGCCGCCGCCGCCCTTGATGAGCTGCAGGTGGCGGTTGCTCTCGTCGGCGCCGTCGACGTAGACCGGAATCTCGTCGACCGCGTTCAGATCGAGCACCGGGATGCCATGGCCCTTGAGGCGCGCAGCCGAGGCCTCGGAACTCGCCACGGTGCCATCGATCCTGTGTTTGATGCGGGCCAGCGCGTCGATGAAGAAGTTCGCGGTGGAGCCCGTCCCCACGCCGACTACGGCGCCCGCTTCGATGTATTCGAGGGCGGCCTCGGCGGCCTGTTTCTTCTGTTCGTCGCGCGTCATCGCAGGTCCTCGTCAATGGGTGTTTTCAGATGATACCGATCCGCAGTCGCGCTGTCATGGGCGTCGCCGGGCGCACGCCCTTCGGCTCGGACCTAGGCAGGAGGTTGCTTAATTGATACTTTATGCCGATGCCCAAAGACTATCTCACCCGTATTTTAAAGGCGCAGGTCTACGATGTGGCCCGCGAAACCCCGCTCGATCCGATGCCATCGCTGTCCAAGCGCACGAAAAATACCGTACTGCTCAAACGCGAAGACCTGCAGCCGGTGTTCTCGTTCAAGCTGCGCGGCGCATATAACAAGCTTGCCAGGCTGGTTGCCGGCGGGCACCGGGGCGGCGTGATTGCCGCCTCGGCGGGCAATCATGCGCAGGGCGTCGCGCTGGCGTCGCGCAAGCTCGGCATCAAGGCCTTGATCGTGATGCCGGCCACCACCCCGGCAATCAAGATCGACGCCGTGCGCAGTTTCGGCGCGCGCATCGTGCTGCACGGCGACACCTACGACGAGGCCTGTGCCCATGCGTACGGGCTTGCCGCCGCGCAGGACCTGACGTTCATCCATCCCTACGACGATCCGGACGTCATCGCCGGCCAGGGCACCATCGCCCAGGAGCTGTTGCGCCGCGATCCCGACCTCATTCACGCGATCTTTGTCCCGGTCGGCGGCGGTGGCCTGATCGCGGGCGTTGCCGCCTACGTTAAGACGCTTTATCCGCGCATCAAGGTGATCGGGGTGGAGCCGGACGACGCCCCGTCCATGCATCACGCACTCAGGCAGGGGCGCCGCGTGCGGCTCGCCCAGGTGGGCATCTTCGCGGACGGCGTGGCGGTGCATCAGGTCGGCAAGGAACCTTTCCGCATCGCCCGCAAGTGCGTCGACGAGGTACTGCTGGTGTCCACCGATGAGATCTGCGCGGCCATCAAGGACATCTTCGACGACACCCGCTCCATCGCTGAGCCGGCCGGCGCCCTGGCCGTGGCCGGA
This sequence comes from Gammaproteobacteria bacterium, assembly GCA_016712635.1. NCBI lineage: Bacteria > Pseudomonadati > Pseudomonadota > Gammaproteobacteria > Gammaproteobacteria bacterium. The sequence goes on from JADJQS010000015.1 coordinate 257,968, forward strand.
TTGAAAAAATACGTTGAGCGTGAAGGACTAAGCAATATGCGCCTGATCGCCATCGATAGCGGCGCCAACATCAATTTCGACCGTCTGCGCCATGTGTCGGAACGTGCCGACGTCGGTGAGCGGCGCGAGGCGCTGCTGGCGGTGACGATCCCCGAGCAGCCGGGCAGTTTCCTGAATTTCTGCCGTGTGATCGGCCGACGCAATGTCACCGAATTCAATTATCGCTATGCCGATGCCAGCCGGGCGCACGTGTTCGCGGGCATCGATGTGGCGCGCGCGGGCGAGGGTCGGCAGGCCATCATCCGCCTGCTGCGCGAGCACGGCTATCCGGTGACGGACATGACCGACAACGAGATGGCCAAGCTGCATGTGCGTTATATGGTCGGTGGACGTACGCAGGGGCTCAAGGACGAGGTGCTCTACCGTTTCGAGTTCCCGGAGCGGCCGGGCGCACTGCTGGAATTTCTCAGTTGCATCGGCCGGCGCTGGAACATCAGCCTGTTTCATTACCGCAATCACGGCGCCGCCTACGGTCGCGTGCTGGTGGGCGTGCAGGTGCCGGCGCGCGACAAGCCGGAACTGCAAACCTTTCTCGACAACCTCGGTTACAAGTATTGGGAGGAGAGCGACAACCCGGTGTACAAGCTGTTCCTCGAGGGGTACTGAAGCGCCGCCGGCGTTCACCGCGCGGTAACTCCGGAAAGCAAAAAGGCCCGTAAATACGGGCCTTTTTGCTTTCTCAGGGGCACGGGCCCCGTGATAGAGAGCCCGTGCCTGTCCTGATGTTACTTACTTCTTCTTTGCTGCTGCCTTTCTCTTCTTCTTGGGAGCGGCCTTCTTCTTCGCCGCTTTCTTCTTGGGGGCGGCTTTCTTCTTGGTGCCCGCTTTCTTCTTCGCTACTGCCTTCTTCTTGGTTACTGTTTTCTTCTTGGCTGCTGCTTTCTTAGTGGCCATTGACAATCCTCCAAGTGTTAAACGCAAGTGTAGTATAAACATCTTTGCACATAATGCTAGTCTCTCGTGCAAAATTTTGCATTCGACTCTGTGTATCGACGTTCGCGAAGTAATCTTGAGTTCGCATCGAATTTATTTCCGGCGACGCGCGTGCGCGGGTGCGAACGATCGCTCGACAGCAGTCTTCAGCGCATGAGATTCACCGCGGAATGCAGTGCTTCGCATGTGTCGCGCAGGCTTTCGCTGCCGGGTGAAAGCGTTTGATCACTGGAGAGAATCGTCTCGCGCGCCGCGATGCAAGCATTACCCGCCGGCGCGCAGCGAACGGCGTGCGAGACAGCCGGCGACTATTCGAGCGCGAGGATCGCGCTCCATTGCTCCGGAGTTACCGGCATGACGGAAAGCCGGTTGCCGCGCCCGAGCAGCGGCATGCCCGCCAGCGCGGGGCATGCTTTCAGTTCCGGCAGGCTGATGATGCGCTTGAATGCGCGTCGCAGCCGCACGTCCACCATGTACCAGCGCGGCGTATCCGGTGTCGAGGCGGGATCATGGTAGGGGCTGGCGGGGTCCAGGGCGGTGTTGTCTGGATAGCCTTCGCACACGATCTCGATGATCCCGGCGATGCCGGGTACGGCGCAGCTGGAGTGGTAGAAAAAGGCGAGATCGCCGCGCCGCATGCCGTCCCGCAGATAGTTCCGCGCCTGGTAATTGCGCACGCCGTCCCAGTGCTCCATGCGGCCGGGCCGCCGCGCCAGGTCGCCGATGGAAAACACATCGGGTTCCGATTTGAGCAGCCAGTGATTCATCGTGAGCTTCGTGCCCCTGGCGGCGTATTCCGGAACACATGCCGGCGCTCGTCGCTGAAGCAGCCGTCGAGCGCGACGTCCCAGCCGGCGGCGTGCAGACGGTCCACCTGCTGGAACTCGAAGGCGAGTCCGTACAGGTGCGGTCGGCGCCACAGGCGACGATGGCGGAGGAACGCCAGGCTGCGGTCATAATAGCCGCCGCCCATGCCGAGGCGGTTGCCACGGCGGTCGAAGGCGACGAGGGGCGCGAGTATCAGGTCGAGCGCACCCGCCCGCACCCGCCCGCGCACCGCGCGCGCGGGCTCGGGGATGCCGAAGCGATTGGTTTGCAGTGCGTCGCCGGCGCGATAGGGCGTAAACCAGAGCCGGTTCGATCCGAGGGTGTCGAGTACCGGCAGGTAACACTGCTTGCGCATGGTCCGGGCGCGCCGCAGCAGCGGGCGCGGATCCATCTCGCCGTCGTTGGGCAGATACAGACCGATACGCCTGCTGTTGCGGAAGACGTGGCTGGCGGCGGCGATGCGCGTCATGCGCCGGGCCGCCGCACGGCGGTCGGCCGCGCTCAGCCGGCGGCGCCTGTCCCTGAGTTCCCGGCGGATGCGCGCGCGTTCGGACACGGTTGAAACAGTGGGTGGAAGCAGGGTCGAGGCCGGTGTGCGCGGAAAAGGTGTAAGGGGGCATCCTCCGCAGGCGCCGTTGCGAACTTTCGCCCTTGAACCAATGGTTCAGGTGGGGACGTCGGCGACATCACAGGCTTTCCGCCGCTGGCGGACATGCACAAAGATATCGACACTCAGTCCCCCGGGCTTAGTAATAGGCTCAAGAGTAGTACAGGTTCGCTAACGAACGTCGCAGGGGATACCCGAAACCCATCATCCGCCACTCCGGCTTAAAATTCAATCTGCCGGTTCTTGTCGAGCACCTGTTCGACGCGGTTTTGCAGGGCGAGCAGTTTGGGCGCCACCTGGCGGTCGTAATCCGCAATGCCGGCGCGGTACTGCAGCAGTTCATGGACGATGTTGAGGCTCGCCATGACGGAAATGCGGTCGATGCCGACCACCTTGCCGGATTCGCGCACCTCCCGCATCTTGCCATTGAGATACTGGGCCGAGCGCTGCAGCGCCTCCCGTTCCTCATCCGGGCAGGCGATGCGGAACTCCTTGTCGAGGATATTGATGGTGATCGCGACCGGGTCGGATTTCATAGCTCGACTTCCAGGGTCTTGAGCCGCGAGATCATGGCCTCGATCTTGGCGCGCGACAAGTCGTTCTTGTCGGTCAGGCGGGTCTGGGTCACCTGCAGCTGGGCATGGGCGGCCTTGAGCCGGTTGTTTTCCTCGCGCAGGCGCTCGCACAGCTTGATGAGCTCCTCGATGCGGAGCGTCAGCAGGTCGAGATCGAGTTTTTGCGGGGAGTTGATCTGTTTCGAAGTCATATCGGGCACTATAGATCGGAGCCTTCCGACGGTCAATGGTCGCCGGACGCCCCGGTGCGCGAAGGCATCGCCTGTGCGGGGGTTTTTCTTTATCATTGGCATACGGTGTCCGCTCCGCGTCGTTGGGCGGGCCGGCGGCGATTCTGTTCATTTTTCAAAATCATGTGCAAGGTATGACGGGTTAGCTTATGGATTGGTCGCTGGTCAATGCCGCCTTGCGTCGGCTGGGGGTCGCCACCGACGCCGCGGAAAGCCACGGCGTCCTGTGCGGGCTGTTGTGCGCGCGCGGGCCCGCCGCGGAGGACGCATGGATGGCCCTGGTGCGCGAGGAACGGGCGGCCGATTCGGCCGAGCCGGCCGGTGCGGAGGCGTGGACGGAGCTTACGCGCCTGTACCGCGAGACGCTCGGCCAGTTGCGCGATGAGGAGTTCGCCTTCTCCCTGCTGCTGCCGGACGATACCCAGCCCCTGCAGTTGCGCGCGGAGGCGATGACGGAATGGTGCCAGGGATTCCTGTACGGTCTCGCGGCCGGCGGGGTGGAAGACACCAATGTGCTGCCCGAGGAGGTGCGGGAGATCACCGAGGACATCGTGGAGATATCCAGCGCATCCACAGACGACGATGAAGGCGAGCCCGGCGAGGCGGCGTACGCGGAATTGATAGAATACCTGCGCGTCGGCGTCATCCTGGTGTTCGAGACGCTGGAGGCCGAGCGCGCCGGGGCAGGCGACGACAGGGTGATACATTGAAGCCATGAGCAAACCGAAGAGTACAGATGTTAGAGAATTCGCCCGCCGGCGCCGGCGGCTCATGCAGATGATGGGTCGCGACAGCATCGCCATTCTGCCCACCGCCCCGGTTGTGCTGCGCAACCGCGATGTCGAGTATCCCTACCGCCCGGAGAGCGACTTCTATTACCTGACCGGTTTCGAGGAGCCGGCGTCCGTCGCGGTGCTGGTGCCAGGACGCAGCGGCGGCGAGTTCATCCTGTTCTGCCGGGAACGCGACCCCAAGATGGAACTCTGGACCGGTCCGCGCCACGGCCCGGAGGGCGTGCGCGTTCATTTCGGCGCGGACGAGGCGCATCCCGTCGATGCGATCGACGATCTCCTGCCCGGACTGCTCGAAAATCGCGCCAAGGTGTATTACACGATGGGCAGCAATCCGGATTTCGATCAGCGCATCACGGAATGGCTGAAGGTCATCCGGCGCAAGTCGCGCGCCGGGGTTCATCCGCCCGACGAGATCGTCTCGCTGGAGCACCTGCTGCACGAGATGCGCCTGTTCAAGAGCCGCGACGAGGTGGCCACCATGCGTCGTGCGGCCGAGATCTCGGCCGAGGCGCACTGCCGCGCCATGCGGGCGTGCCGGCCGGGCATGCTGGAGTACCAGCTGGAGGCAGAACTCTCCCATGAGTTTATCCGCCGCGGTGCGCGCAGCCACGCCTATCCGCCCATCATAGGCGGCGGGCCCAACGCCTGCATCCTGCACTACACCGACAATGATGCCGTGCTCGCCGACGGCGATCTCGTGCTGATCGACGCCGGCGCCGAGTACCGCGGCTACGCCGCCGACATCACGCGCACCTTCCCGGTCAACGGCCGTTTCAGTCCGGCCCAGCGCGCCGTCTATGAACTGGTGCTCGCGGCGCAGCACGCGGCCATCGCCAAGGTGCGGCCGGGTAACCACTGGAACGACCCGCATGATGCCGCCGTGCGTGTGTTGACCCAGGGCCTGGTCAGGCTTGGACTGCTGAAGGGGGACGCACGCACGCTGATCAGGAAGCGCGCCTATCAGCGCTTCTTCATGCACCGCACCGGGCACTGGCTCGGCATGGACGTGCACGACGTCGGCGATTACAAGATCGGAGACAGCTGGCGCCTGCTCGAGCCGGGCATGGTGCTGACCGTCGAGCCCGGTCTGTACATCCCCGCCGGCAGCAAGGGGGTGGCGAAGAAGTGGTGGAACATCGGTGTGCGCATCGAGGATGACGTACTGGTGACGCGCGGCGGCAGCGAGGTGCTCACCCACGGCGTACCCAAGACCGTGGCCGAGATCGAGTCCCTGATGGCGGCCTGAACGGCATGGCCGACACATCCGACCGGACAGCGGGCGATTTCGACGTCCTGATCGTGGGCGGAGGCATGGTCGGCGCCAGCCTCGCCTGTGCCCTCGCGCGCCGCCCCCTGCGCATCGGTGTGGTCGAATCCGTCCCCTTCGGTGCCACCGCGCAACCCAGTTACGACGACCGTTCCATCGCGCTCGCCTACGGCACGCGGCGCATCTTCGAGGGCATGGGGCTGTGGCGGGAGATCTCTGCCGCGGCGGCCCCGATCGAGCAGATCCACGTCTCCGACCGCGGCCATTTCGGCGCCGCGCGCATGCGCGCCGCGGCGTACGGCTTCGACGCACTCGGCTACGTGGCCGAGAGCCGCGCGCTGGGCCGGGTCTTCTCCGCGACGCTGGCCGCGCTCCCGCAGGCCGAACTGATCAGTCCGGCGCGGGTCAGCGCGATGGAGGCCGCACCCGACCACGTGCGCGTGCGTATCGAACAGGGCGGCGCGACGCGCACCGTGACGACCCGCCTCCTGGTCGGGGCAGACGGCGCCGAGTCGGGCGTGCGGCGCTGGAGCGGCATCGGCGTGCAGCGTGCGGAATACGGCCAGAGCGCGATCATCGCCAACCTGACGCCGGAAAGGCCGCACCGCAACATCGCCTATGAGCGCTTCACCGACAGCGGGCCGCTCGCCCTGCTCCCCATGAGAGACGAACGCTGCGCGCTGGTGTGGACCGTGCGCACGGAGCAGTGCGCGGCCGTCGAGGCGCTCCCCGACGGGGAATTCCTCGCGCGGCTCCAGGCGCGCCTGGGCATGCGCCTCGGCCGCCTGCTGCGCGTCGGCGCACGCGCCTCCTACCCGCTCGCGCTGGTCCGCGCGCACCGCTACTCCGCGGCGCGGCTGGCCCTGATCGGCAACGCGGCGCACACCCTGCATCCGATCGCGGGCCAGGGTTTCAACCTGGGACTGCGCGACGTTGCCGCGCTGGCCGAAGTGGTGTGCGATGCCGCGGCGACGGGAGGCGATATCGGTGGTCGTGCCGTGCTTGCCCGGTACGAGGATTGGCGCCGGCGCGACCAGGAGCATGTGCTGCGCGTGACCGACGGCCTGGTGCGCCTGTTCTCCAACGACTTCGCACCGCTGGTGCTGGCGCGCAACGCCGGCATGGTGCTGGTCGATCTGCTGCCGCCGGTGAAGCGCGCGCTGATGCGCCGCGCCATGGGTCTCGCCGGCCGCCAGCCGCGCCTCGCGCGCGGCCTGCCGCTGTGACGGCCGCGGCGACGGAGCTGGGCTGCGACGTCGCGATCGTCGGCGCCGGCATGGTCGGCGCGACGCTGGCCTGCTGTCTGGCCGAGGGCGGGCTGCGCGTCGCCCTGGTGGAGGCCGCTCCGCCGCCGGCGGACTGGCCCGCCGATTCGGTGGATGTGCGCGTCTCCGCGCTCACCGCGGCCTCGCGGCAGATCTTCCGCCGGATCGGCGCCTGGCGAGCGATGGTCGAACTCGGCGTCAGCCCGTTCGACCGCATGCTGGTATGGGATGCGGGTGGCGCCGGCTCGATCCGGTTCGACTGCGCCGAGATCGGCGAGCCGCATCTCGGCCACATCGTGGAAAACCGCGTCATCCAGCGCACGCTGCTGGAGCGCGCGCGCGAATTCGGCAATGTTACTCTGCACTGTCCGGCCGGACTCGCGACCCTGACACCGATGGAGGCATCGATTCGCATCGAATTGTCAGACGCCACCGCGTTCGACGCGCGCCTGGTGGTCGGCGCTGACGGTGCCGCCTCACGCGTGCGGCAGCTCGCCGGTATCGGCACGCGCGGATGGAGTTACGCCCAGGAGGCGCTGGTCGCCACCGTGGCGACGGAGCTGCCGCACCAGGAGACGGCATGGCAGCGCTTTCTCCCGCAGGGTCCGCTCGCCTTCCTGCCGCTGCGCGACGGCCGCAGCTCGATCGTGTGGTCGACGGAACCGGCGCAGGCGCAGGAGCTGCTGCGGCTTGCCGAGGAGGAGTTCATGGAGCGGCTCGCCGCCGCTTTCGAGTATCGCCTCGGCCGCATCACCGCGGCGGGCGGCCGCGGTGCGTTCCCGCTCCGCCTGCAGCACGCCGCCAGTTACATCGCGCCGCGCGCGGCGCTGATCGGCGATGCCGCGCACATCATCCATCCGCTGGCGGGGCAGGGTGTCAACCTCGGCCTGCTCGACGCGGCCGCGCTCGCCGAGGCGGTGCTCGACGCGGCGGCGGCAGGCGCGGACATCGGCGCGCCGCGCGTGCTGCGGCGCTATGAGCGCTGGCGCAAGGGCGATAATCTGCAGATGATGCTGGCGATGGACGGGTTCAAGCGCCTGTTCGGATCCGCCGCGCCGCTGTTGTGCATCGCCCGCAACCTCGGTCTCGACCTCGCCGACGCCGCCGCACCGCTCAAGCATGCGATCATCCGCCGCGCCATGGGACTGCGCGGCGACCTCCCGCGGCTGGCCCGCCAGGCGTACATCTGATTACTCGGGGACGGATTTTAAGTCCGTCCCCGGTCCTTGTCGATCATCGCACGGAGTCAGGCGCGCTACGATGGGACAGAGTTCAATCTGTCCCCGGCCCCTATATACGATGGCACGACGTCACTGCGGCGTGACGATACGGTTTTCGACCCGTCTCCGGTCCTTGTTCCGAACGAGAAAGTCTAGGAAGAAGCCGATGTCCGCGTGCGCAGATGCCGATCGAGCGCGGCCAGGCGTTCCGGTGTACCGATATCCATCCAGCCGCCTGTGTACAGTTCGCCGCTGACCGCGCCGCGCGCGGCCGCCGCGCGCAGCAGCGGCGCGAGTGGGAATGCCCCGGGCCTGCATGAATCAAACAACTCGGGCCGGTACAGTCCGATGCCGCTGAAGGTGTAGCGCGCCTCCGACCCGTTGCCGACGCGGCCATCGTCGAGGGTGAAATCCCCCGCAGTATGATGGTCGGGATTGGGCACCAGCACGAGATGCGCCAGTGCGCGCGGCGCCTGTGGCAGGCGCGCGAACGGATACTCGGTCCAGATGTCGGCGTTCACCACGAGGAACGGCCCGGGGCCGAGCAGCGGCAGGGCGTGGTAGATACCGCCCCCGGTCTCCAGTCCGCGCGCCCCTTCGGGCGAATACACGATGCGCACACCGTAGCGCGCGCCGTCGCCGAGGCGGGATTCGATCTGCGCGCCGAGATGCGCGTGGTTGATGACGATGTCGGTGATGCCGGAACGCGCCAGCGCGTGCAGGTGGAATTCGATCAGGCTGTGGCCGCCCGCTTCGAGCAGCGGTTTCGGGACCGCGTCGGTGAGGGGGCGCATGCGCTCGCCACGCCCCGCGGCGAGGAGCAGCGCCTTCATCGCGCGCTCCTCCGCCCGGTGCGCGCCGCTTCAGGCGAAATTTTCCGCCTTCTGCTCACGTCCGAACAGGGCCTTAACGGCTGCATGCGGGTCCTTGCCCTCATGCAGCACACGGTACACCTCGGTGACGATGGGCATTTCGATCCCCTGCGCGCGCGCGAGCACGGCGACCTCGCGCGCGGTCTCGACACCCTCGATCACCTGGCCGATCTCGGCGCCCGCCTGTGCGAGGGTCCGGCCGCGCCCGAGCGCGAGCCCGAGACGGCGGTTGCGCGACTGGTCATCGGTACAGGTGAGCACCAGGTCGCCGAGGCCGGCGAGACCCATGAAGGTTTCGCGGCGGCCACCCAGCGCGACCCCGAGGCGCATGATCTCGGTGAGTCCGCGCGTCACCAGCGCCGCGCGCGTGTTGGCGCCGAAGCCGAGTCCATCGGCGATGCCGGCTGCGATTGCCAGCACGTTCTTGACCGCGCCGCCGATCTCGACCCCGACGATGTCGGTGGAGGTGTAGACACGGAAATACTCGTTATGGAGCCGGCGGCTGAGCGAGGCGGCGAATACCGCATCGTTCGCCGCCACGGTCACGGCCGTCGGCAGGCCGCGCGCTACCTCCGCAGCGAAGGTCGGACCCGAGATCACCGCGAGCGGAGGCCGGGCGGGAAATTCGTCGCCGATCAGCTCGTGCAGCAGCCGGCCGCGGCCGGGCTCGAGGCCCTTGGTCCCCCACGCCAGACGCACATCCTCCGGCCGGTGCTGTTTCACCATCTGTATTACGGACCGGAATGCGGCACTGGGCGCGGCGATGAGCACGTCCCGCGCGCGCGCCAGCGCCGCGGCGCAGTCGGGTGCGATCTCGAGACGGTCCGGAAAGGGGATGCCGGGGAGAAAGGCATCGTTCCGGCGGCGGCGTGCCAGTTCCGCGAGCTGCACCGCATCATTGCCCCAGAGCAGCACCGGGTTGCCGTTACCGGCCAGCAGGATGGCGAGCGCCGTCCCCCACGATCCGGCGCCGATCACGAGGATTGGGGCGGCGTTGTCCTCGGCCATGTCGTTGCGCCGCGCGACCCCGCTCAGTGCCCGGACTGGGGCTGCGCGGTCTTCTGCTGCTGTACCTGCACGGCCTTCATGTGCTGCGCGTACAGCAGCTCGAAATTCACCGGCGCCAGCAGCAGCTGCGGGAAACCGCCCTTGACCACCAGGCTGGAGACCGCTTCGCGGACGAAGGGAAACAGCAGATTGGGGCAGTAGCTGCCCAGCAGTTCGCGCAGCTCTTCCTCCTGCAGGCCCTTGATAAAGAACTGGCCGGCCTGGTGCACCTCGACCAGATAGGCGACCTTTTCGTCGAGCTTGGAGGTGACGGTGATCGACAGGATGGTTTCATAGATGTCCTCGCCGACCGCGGCGCTCCGGTTGCTCAGGCTGACGTCAACCTCGGGCGCCCATTTCTTCTCGTCCTGAAATATCTGCGGGGAATTCGGGGTCTCGAAGGAGATGTCCTTGGTGTAGATCTTTTTGATGGCGAACTGCTTGGGGTTTGCATCCGACATGGAGGATTCCTCGGTGATTTTCCACAATAATCCGGTGCTGGCGCCCGGTCTTCGAGTCCGGCTACCTTAACATGTTACCCGGCGTCGTTCTATCTAGGCCCGGTTCAAGGGCAGACCGGCGCTCTCCCAGGCCAGAATGCCGCCGGAGAGCTTGACGACGGTGGCGAAGTCCTTTTTGCGCAACAGCGCACTGGCGCGCGCGGCGCGCGAACCGGTGCGGCAGTACACGATGACCGGCCGGCCGCGCCATGCCTCGAGTTCACCGATACGGTCCTCCAGCGCGGCCAGCGGTACATTGACGGAGTTGAGGATATGGCCGGCGGAAAACTCCGCGGGTTCCCGCACGTCCAGCACGGCCGCGTTCTGGTGATTGATCATCTCGACGGCCTCGGCCGGCTTGATCTCCTTGAAACCGAGCAGGCGGTCCTTCGTGACGCTCGCCGCCAGCAGGGACAGGATGATCACGAGCGAGAGAAACAGCAGCCAGTGGTTGAGGATAAAGTCGCCTATCTGATCCATGTGGAGAACGATCCGTTGTCGGGTCCGTCCCGGCCGGGACGGAAATGGCAGATAGCTTAGTCGATCTCGTCCGGTGCAGCTACCCGCCCGGCCCCGCCGCGCGCGGTCCGCGGGGCGTTCCATTGAAGTGGCACTTGTATAATAATGTGCGTTTTTTCAAACAGATTATTGCCTTTGGTTCATCCGCCTATATATAGTCGGGTAGGAATCAGGTTAAACCCGGTCTAAATCGGAGCCATGAACGCACACACGAAACGCCCCCGGCCACTGGCCCTGATCATTCTCGACGGCTGGGGTTACAGCGAGGATCCGCACGACAACGCCATCCACGCCGCGCGCAAGCCCAACTGGGATCGCCTGTGGCGGGACTATCCGCACGGACTGATCCAGGGTTCCGGCAACTACGTGGGTCTGCCCGCCGACCAGATGGGCAACTCCGAAGTCGGCCACCTCAACATGGGCGCCGGCCGGGTGGTGTACCAGGAGATCACGCGCATCGATCGCGCGATTTCCACCGGCGAATTCCGGGCCAACCCGGTGATCAATGCCGCACTCGCCAGGGCCGCAGATACCGGCCGTACGGTACACATCCTCGGACTGCTGTCACCCGGCGGTGTACACAGCCATCAGGAGCACCTGTACGCAATGATCCGCCTGGCGGTCGAGCGCGTGGGCGCGCGGGTCTGCCTGCACGCCTTCCTTGACGGCCGCGATACTCCGCCGAAAAGCGCAGACGCCTATCTGGAGGCGGTCGAGCGGGTATTCGACGCCGCCGGTGGCGGGCGCGTGGCCTCGATCGTCGGGCGCTATTACGCGATGGACCGCGACCGGCGCTGGGAGCGTACGCAACAGGCCTACGACCTGATCGCCGCGGGCCGCGCCGGGTACAGTTCCGAGTCGGCGCGCCAGGCGCTGGAACAGGCTTACGCGCGCGGCGAAGCCGACGAATTCGTCAAGCCCACGCTGGTGGTGCCGCGCGGCGGGCAGCCGGCGCGGGTCGAGGACGGCGACGTCATCCTGTTCATGAATTTCCGCTCCGACCGCGCGCGCCAGCTTACGCGCGCCTTCTGCGACCCGGGCTTCGACGGTTTCGAGCGTGCGGTGCGGCCGCGCCTGGGCGAGTTTGTCACCCTCACCGAGTACAGCAAGGATTTCGACGTCCCGGTCGCCTTTCCCGCCTCGTCCATCAGCAACAGTTTCGGAGAGTACGTCGCCGGGCTCGGGCTGTGCCAGCTGCGCATCGCGGAGACCGAGAAATACGCCCACGTCACCTTCTTCTTCAACGGCGGGGAGGAGCGCGAGTTTCCGGGCGAAGAGCGCATCCTGGTGCCCTCGCCGAAGGTGGCCACCTATGACCTGAAGCCCGAGATGAGCGCGGGCGAGGTTACCGACAGGCTGGTCGCCGCCATCGAGAGCGGGCGCTTCGACGTCATCGTCTGCAACTATGCCAACGCCGACATGGTCGGGCACACGGGCAACCTCCCCGCCGCGGTGCGCGCGATCGAGACCATCGACGGCTGTCTCGGACAGGTGTACGACGCCCTGCGCAAGGCCGGCGGCGAGATGATCGTGACCGCAGATCACGGCAACGCCGAGCGCATGAGCGACGAGTCCACCGGCCAGGCGCATACGGCGCATACCTCCAATCCGGTGCCGTTCATCTACGTCGGCCGTCCGGCGCGCATCGTGCACGAAGGGGCGCTGTCCGATATCGCGCCCACCATGCTCTACCTGATGGGCATACAACCGCCCGCCGAGATGAGCGGCCGCACCATGGTGGAACTCGCAGCGCCTTGAGATTATAGTGCGGGGTGATGCGCACGCCTTCAGTCGCCGCCACATCCTCCGCAGGCACGCCCCGTCCCGCTTGTCACCGCCGGCGCACGCCGGTCTCCGCGCTGTGCGCGTTGATGGTGCTGCTGTTGTGCGGCACGTCGCCTGTGTCCGTCGTGGCGCCGGTTTCCGCCGGAGCGGCGGCCGGGACGGAGGAAAAGGACAAGGCCGACAAGCTGGAGGCATTGCGGCGGACGATCCGGGAACTGCGCACCTCGCTCGACAAGGCGCGCGGCCGGCATGCTGAACTGCGTACCCAGCTGCGCTCCGCCGAGGTGACCATCGGGAGTCTCAGCCAGTCGCTCAAAAAGCTGGACAAGGAGCTGAAGCAGAAGAGCGCGGAACTGCGCGGCCTGCGCGCCCGCCGCGACGAGGCGGCCGCAGCGCTCGAGCAGCAGCGCAGGGTCCTGGCGCAGCAGATCCTCGCCGGCTACGCGATGGGACGGGAAGGACACCTGAAGATCATCCTCAGCCAGCAGGAACCGGCCGCCATCGGCCGCATGCTGACCTATTACGACTATTTCAACCGCGCGCGCGCGGCCCGCATCGAGGAGATCGACCGCAGGCTCGCCGAGATCGGCGTGCTCGAGCATGCCATCGCCCAGCAGGCGGAAACGCTGGAGCAGCTGCACGGCGAGCAGTCCCGGCAGCTCCAGGCCCTGCGTGACTCGCGCAGCTCGCGCCGCCAGGTCCTGGCCAAGCTCGGCGGCGAGATCAAGACCAAGCAACAGAAGCTCGAGACCCTGCTGCAGGACGAGCGCAACCTGTCGGAGCTGCTCATCAAGCTGCGCCGGGCGCTGGCGGAGATCCCGGCGGACAGTCCTCCCGGCCCGGGCGACGCCGCGCCCTTCGCCAGCCACAAGGGCAAGCTGTCCTGGCCTGCGCGCGGCAAGATCACCACGCGCTACGGCTCCGCGCGCCAGATGGGTTCGCTGACCTGGCGCGGCGTCGTGATCGGCGCCGAGGAGGGGGGCGAGGTCAAGGCCATCTATCGCGGGCGCATCGCGTTCGCCGACTGGCTGCGCGGCTTCGGACTGCTCATCATCGTCGACCACGGCGACGGCTACATGAGCCTGTACGGGCACAACCAGAGCCTCGCCAAGGGCGTCGGCGACTGGGTCGAGCGCGGGGAAACGATCGCGGCGGTGGGCAACAGCGGCGGCCAGGATTCGGCCGGACTCTATTTTGAAATCCGCCACAACGGTGTGCCGGACAACCCTTTGCGCTGGTGCCGTGCCGATACCCGTTGAAGCCGGTATTATTTCCGGTCAATAGTGGCCTTTTCTGCTAAAGTATTCCACGGATTCGTTTCGCCGCGGGGGCGGCCGATACGGTGGTCATGGAGGTAGTGAAATGAAAGTCGAAGCGCGTTACGTGCTGATCCTGGCCATCGGGTTGATACTGGGCGTGTCGCTCACCATCGGCCATGGCGTGTTCGCGGAGCGCGAGGCGCCCGCGCCGCTGCCGCTCAAGGAGCTGCGCACGTTCACCGACGTGTTCGCCAACATCAAGAACAACTACGTCGAGCCCGTCGACGACAAGGAACTGATCGACAACGCGGTGCGCGGCATGCTGGGCGGACTGGACCCGCACTCCGCCTACCTCGACGCCGAATCCTACGAGGAGCTCCAGGTCGGCACCACCGGCGAGTTCGGCGGCCTCGGCATCGAGGTCGGCATGGAGAACGGATTCGTCAAGGTCATCGCGCCGATCGACGACACTCCGGCGGAGCGCGCCGGCGTCGAGGCCGGCGACCTGATCATCCGTCTCGACGACACCCCGGTGAAGGGCATGAGCCTCAAGGAAGCGGTCGACATGATGCGCGGCAAGCCGGACACGTCGATCACGCTCACCATCGTGCGCGAAGGGCACGACAAGCCGATCAAGGCCGTCATCACGCGCGCCGTCATAAAGGTGAAGAGCGTGAAGAGCCGGATGCTGGCGCCCGGTTTCGGCTATCTCCGCATCACCCAGTTCCAGTCCGCCACCGGCGAGACCCTGGTCGAGGCCGTCGCCAGCCTGAAGAAGGACAATCAAGGACCCCTCAAGGGCCTCGTGCTCGATCTGCGCAACAACCCCGGCGGCGTGCTCAACGCCGCCGTGGACGTGTCTGACGCATTCCTGGACAAGGGGCTGGTGGTCTACACCGAGGGGCGCACCGAGGATTCGCGGGTGGAATTCCCCGCCACGCCCGGCGACCTGCTCAACGGCGCCCCGATCGTGGTGCTGGTGAACGTGGGTTCCGCCTCGGCCAGCGAGATCGTGGCCGGCGCGCTGCAGGACCACAAGCGGGCGATCATCATGGGCGACAAGACCTTCGGCAAGGGCTCGGTGCAGACCGTGCTGCCGATGAGCGATGGCAGCGCCCTCAAGCTCACGACTGCGCGTTACTATACGCCGTCCGGCCGTTCGATCCAGGCCGAGGGCATCGTGCCCGACATCCAGCTCGAGAACGTCAGGCTCGCGGCGGTGGAGGAACCCGAGTTCGCGGCCATCAAGGAGGCCGACCTGAGCCGTCACCTGGTCAACGGCGACGACACGAAATCGGAGGAGTCCGCTCCCGTGACGCCGGCGGCGGAGCCCGCAGGCGAGCAGAAGAAGGAAAGCCTCGCCAATGAGGACTACCAGCTTTACGAGGCGCTTAACCTGCTCAAGGGCCTGACCATCCTCAAGCATGCCCAATAATGCGGACCGCGACGAGACGAGCGCGGCATGGAGCATGGAGATGCACGACAGCATGAGCGAGGTTTGTTGAAACCCGCCACCTTAATCGCCGCTACCTTCCTGTTCCCGTTCGCCTGCCTCATCGGCGGGGCGGCGGCGGACGAGGCCCCCCGCCGCCCCCCTGCGGTGAGCATCATCATCGACGACCTGGGTAACCGCCTGGGTGCCGGCATGCGCACCGTGGAACTGCCCGGCGCCGTAACCTGTTCCTTTCTGCCCAACACCCCGCACGCACGGCGCCTCGCGACACAGGCGCACGAGGCCGGCAAGGAGATCATGCTGCATCTGCCGATGCAGGCGATCGAGGCCCCGCTGCACGACGATGGCGGTCTGGTGGCGACGATGACGCGGCGCGAATTCCTGCGCACGGTGCGCCGCGATCTGCTCGCCGTGCCTCATGTCAGCGGGGTCAACAATCACATGGGCAGCCTGCTGACCCAGTTCCGCGGCCACATGGAATGGCTGATGGAGGAGCTGCGTCACTACGAAGGCCTGTACTTCGTCGACAGCTTCACCTCGCTGCTGAGCGTGGCGCACAAGGTGGCGGCCGAGCAAAGGGTGCCGACCGTGCGGCGCGACGTCTTTCTCGACGACGTGGTGGACGAGGCCGCCATCGCGCGACAATTCGACCAGCTGATCGCCGTGGCGCAGCGCAAGGGCACGGCGGTCGCCATCGGTCATCCGCATCCGCAGACGCTGGCCTTCCTGGAGGCGAACCTCGGGCGCCTGCGCGAGGCCGGCATCGAACTGCTGCCGGTTTCCCAGCTTATCCGCTACCGCCGTTTTCTGGATGAGGAGGGGCGCACGGTGCTTGCATCGAGAAACCTGTCGCCCGCGGCCGACGCCGAATATCCGGCGCGTCTGATCAGCAACGCCAACTGATTTCGATCGGGGGGCAGTCTTAAGTCTGTCACCTGTCATTCACAACTCTGTCCCCCTGTCGTTTGAACGGGGACAGATTTAAAATCAGTCCCCGTCACCGCCGCAGGAGGCCATCATGGCGAGCGTTCTGGTTCCGCTGGCGCAGGGCTGCGAGGAACTCGAGGCCGTAACGGTCATCGATCTGCTGCGCCGCGCCGGCATCGAGGTGGTCACCGCCGGCCTGGACGATGGCCCCGTGCGCGCGAGCCGCGGCACCCGCCTGCTTCCGGACACGACGCTGGACGAGGCGGGACGGCGCGACTACGACATGATCGTGCTGCCGGGCGGCCTGCCCGGCGCAGACCACCTGCGTGACGACGCGCGCGTCATCGCCCTGCTGCAGCGCATGGCCGCCGCGGGGAAATATATCGCTGCCATCTGTGCCGCGCCCAAGGTGCTCGCGGCCGCGGGCCTGCTCGACGGCCGCCGCGCCACCGCATACCCGGGCACGCTGGACGGACTGGATGTCCCGCGGCTTGAATTGTTGCAAGAAGCGGTGGTGCGCGACGGGCACGTCATCACCTCGCGCGGTCCGGGTACCGCACTGGATTTTGCGCTGCAGTTGATCGAGATCCTGGCCGGACGCGAGACACGAGACCGGGTCGAGGCGGGCCTGCAGCGGGTCGGTTAAGACGGGGACCGATTGGAAAATCGGTCCCCGGTGATCGAGTAAAATTCACCTGCCTCCGTTATTTTTTACTCCCGCCCCGCCCCCAGCCAGACCCACAGCAGCATGACGGCGCCGAGCGCGCCGCTCAGCAGTCCGGCGAGATGATATGCCCCGCTGTTCCCGCCGAGCAGTATTGCGGCACAGACCAGCAGTCCGCTGCCGGAGACCGCCGCCACGGTGCGCCGGTTGGCGCGCCGGACCGCGCCGCGCAACTCATCGAGCTGGGGCGAACGCCATTCCAGAGCCAGTTTCTCCTCGTGCAGTCGCTTCAGGGTGTCGTATGCCAGATCGGGCAGCTGCGCGAGCCTGCCCAGCCAGGTCGGGAGGCGCGTCTTCACCGTCTCGAACAGGGCATAGGCGCCCGCATGTACGACCATCCAGCGCTCGAGGAAGGGCTTCGCCGTGTGCCACAGGTCGAGATCCGGATACAGCTGCCGGCCCAGACCCTCGATGTTGAGCAGGGTCTTCTGCAGCAGCACCAGCTGCGGCTGCACCACCATGTTGAAGCGGCGCGCGGTCTGGAACAGGTGCAGCAGCAGGCGGCCGAACGAGATGTCCTTCAGCGGGCGTTCGAAGATCGGTTCGCACACCGTGCGGATCGCGGCCTCGAACTCGTCGATGCGGGTGCCGGCCGGCACCCAGCCGGATTCCACGTGCAGCTCCGCCACGCGGCGGTAGTCGCGGTTGAAGAAGGCGAGAAAGTTTTCCGCCAGATAGCGCTGGTCCCTCCGGGCTCAGCGTACCCATGATGCCGAAGTCGACCGCGATGTAGCGCCCCTCGGGGGAGACGAAGATGTTGCCGGGGTGCATGTCGGCATGGAAGAAGTTGTGGCTGAACACCTGCGTGAAGAAGATCTCGACGCCGCGCTCCGACAAAGCCTTGAGGTCGACGCCCGCGCGCCGCAGGGCGTCGATGTCGCTGATCGGGATTCCGGAGATGCGTTCCATCACCATGACGTTGGGACGGGTCTGCGGCCAGAATACCTCGGGGACGTAGAGCAGGGGCGATTCCACGAAGTTGCGCCGCAGCTGCGAGGCGTTGGCCGCCTCGCGCACGAGGTCGAGCTCGTCCAGGATGGTCTTCTCGTACTCGGCCACCACCTCGCGCGGGCGCAGCCGGCGTCCTTCCGCCCAGTAGCGCTCGGCGAGGTCCGCCAGCGTGTGCAGCAGTCCGATATCGCGCCGGATGACCTTGCGGATGCCGGGGCGAACCACCTTGACGATCACGGAGCGGCCGTCTGGCAGCGTTGCGCCGTGCACCTGGGCGATCGAGGCGGAGGCGATCGGCGTCTCGTCGAAGGAGGCGAACACGGCGCCGAGCGGCTGCCCGTAGGCGCGCTCGATCAGTTCGCGCGCGACCGCGCCGGGGAACGGCGCGACGTCGTCCTGCAGGCGGGCGAACTCGTCGGCGATGTCGTCCGGCAGCAGGTCGCGCCGGGTCGAGAGGATCTGGCCGAACTTGACGAACAGGGGGCCGAGCTCCTCCAGCGCCAGGCGCAGGCGCACGGCGCGCGGCGCGCGCGCGCGCCGGAACCAGTTCCACGGCAGCAGGTAGAGCGCGAAGCGGACGGGCCGGAACAGGTGGGTCGCGAACACGATCTCGTCCAGGCCGTGCCTGATGAGCACGCGGTTGATGTGCAGCAGGCGCAGGACCTGGCCCGGGCGGATCCGCATCATGTCGCCTCGCCGCCCCGGTCTTTATCCAGACGGCGCAGCAGCCGCGCGATGCGCTGTTCCAGGCGGTCGGCATCGGTGCGCAGGAGGTCCACCGCGGCGAGGAATTCCTCGACCTCCGCGCGCTGCGGCACAAGGCGGGCCTCCTCGTGCAGATACTCGTCGAGGTTGTCCGCCATGCCGGCGCCGGTCTCGCGCGACCAGCGGCCCAGGCTGCGCGCGATGTTGCCGAGCTTGTGCGCGGCGATGTCGCCGACGAGATGCGAGGCGTGCTCCTCCCAGTCGATATCGATGCCGTCGAGGATGGATTTCAGGCGCCGCCCGATTTCGGTGTCGCCCTCGATGCGCAGGTCGTCGCCGAACAGCTCCCGCCGTCCGCCGCGACCCAGCGCGCCGCGCAGCAGGCCGAGCGGCGTACCCGCGAAGACGGCGTCCGGTGCGCGTTCGAGCGCGGGAGCGAGCTCAATGCCCGCCGTCCCCGGCAGGATATAGAAACTGACATCGAACGGGCGCAGGCGAACCTCGATCGCCTTGCCGGACAGGGCGGCGAGCCGGTCGAGCGTGGACGGATCGAGCCGCAGTCCGCGGTTGAGCGCCGCCTGCAGCGGGGCGAGTACCGTGGTGGTCAGGAGCGTGTTCAGGCTCACGCGTATCGGCCCCGGCGCGCTTCAGAGCTTGTAGCCGCGGTGCAGCGCAACGACGCCGGCGGTGAGATTGAGGTAATCGCAGCGCGCGAAACCTGCGCCCTCCATCAGGGACTTGAGCTCGTCCTGGGGGGGATGCATGCGGATCGATTCGGCCAGATAGCGATAGCTCGCCTCGTCACGGGCCACCAGCCTGCCGATCAGGGGCAGGATCCTGAAGGAGTACTGGTCGTAGAGCTGCGCCACCGGCGCCAGCGTCGGACGCGTGAACTCGAGCACCAGCAGGCGGCCGCCCGGCCGCAGCACCCTGTGCATGGAGGCCAGCGCGGCCGCCTTGTCGGTCACGTTGCGCAGGCCGAAACCGATTATGACGAGATCGAAGCTGTTGTCGGCGAAGGGCAGGCGCTCGGCGTCGGCCTGCACATAGGCGATGTTGCCCGCCACGCCGCGGTCGAGCAGGCGGTCGCGTCCGAGCCCCAGCATCGCCGCGTTGATGTCGGCGGCGATCACCGTGCCGTCGGCCCCGACGCGCGCGGAGAGCTGCCGGCTCAGGTCGCCGGTGCCGGCGGCGATATCGAGCACGCGCTGCCCGGGGCGCACACCGGCGATCTCGATCGTGAAGCGCTTCCACAGCCGGTGCACGCCGAACGACATCAGGTCGTTCATCAGATCGTAGCGCCCGGCGACGGAGTCGAAGACGCCACGGACACGCCCGCTCTTCTCCGCGGCCGGGATCTGCGCGAAGCCGAAGTGGGTATGGCCGGTCTTGTCGGTCGGATGTTTCATGGCCGGGTCTCTCCGCCGGGGGCCGGCGTTAGCTGGATGCCTTGCGTTCATGGCCGGCCTGGCGCAGGCGCTGGAGGTAATCGTCCCACAACTCCTCGCGCCGGGCGCCCAGACGGTAGAGCAGGTCCCATGAGTAGAGTCCGCTGTCATGCCCGTCGTCGAACACCAGCTTGACCGCGTAGGTGCCCACCGGTTCGATCGCCTTGATGTTCACATCCTCCTTGCCGACCTGCAGCACCTCCTGGCCGGGCCCGTGCCCGCGCACCTCGGCGGAGGGGGAGTATACGCGCAGCAGTTCGCAGGGCAGCTCGAAGCGGGCGCCGTCGTCAAAGGCGATCGCGAGCACGCGTGACTTCTGGTGCAGGCGGATCTCGCTCGGCCTGGGCTGCTGTTGCGTCATGTCATCAGTTCCTTGGCGCGGGACATTACAGGATATACCGGCTGAGGTCCTCGTTCTCGACCAGTTTGCCGAGGTGGAGGTCGACATAGGGCGCGTCGATGTGAACCTGCTGGCCGGGCTGGTCCGAAGCCTCGTAGGACAGCGTCTCCATCACCCGCTCCATGACGGTGTGCAGGCGGCGCGCACCGATGTTCTCCGAGCGCTCATTGACCTGCCAGGCGATCTCGGCGAGGCGCGCGATGCCGTCCGCACTGAATTCGACGGTGACGTTCTCGGTGGCGAGCAGCGCCTGGTACTGCTCGGTGAGCGAGGCGTCCGGCTCGGTGAGGATGCGCACGAAGTCCTCCGCCGTCAGCGCGTCGAGTTCGACGCGGATCGGCAGGCGCCCCTGCAGTTCGGGAATCAGGTCCGACGGCTTGCTCAGGTGGAAGGCGCCGGAGGCGATGAACAGGATGTGGTCGCTCTTCACCATGCCGTGCTTGGTGTTGACCGTGCAACCTTCTACCAGCGGCAGCAGGTCGCGCTGCACGCCCTCGCGCGACACGTCCGGCCCGTGGGAGTCGGAGCGGCGGGTGATCTTGTCGATCTCGTCGATGAACACGATGCCGTTCTGTTCCACGCTCTCGAGCGCGCGCGTCTTGATGTCCTCCTCGTTGACCAGTTTGGCGCTCTCCTCGTCGGTGATCAGCTTGAAGGCGTCGCGGATCGGCAGGCGGCGCTTCTTTGTGCGCTGGCCGGCGAGGTTCTGGAACAGCCCCTGCAGCTGGTTGCTCATCTCCTCCATGCCGGGCGGCGCCATGATCTCCACCCCGACGGAGGCCACGCTCAGCTCGACGTCCACCTCCTTGTCATCAAGCTCGCCTTCGCGCAGTTTCTTGCGGAACTTCTGCCGCGTGGCGCCCCCGCCGGATTCAGGGCCGGCCTCGGCCTCGCCGCCGCGCGCCGGGGGCAGCAGAAGATCGAGGATGCGGTCCTCGGCCAGATCCTCGGCGCGGCGGCGCACGCGCCTGATTTCGAGCTCGCGCGTCATCTTGATGGCGACGTCGACGAGGTCGCGCACGATGGACTCGACGTCGCGGCCGACGTAGCCGACCTCGGTGAACTTGCTCGCCTCCACCTTGATGAAGGGGGCGTTGACGAGGCGCGCGACGCGGCGCGCGATCTCGGTCTTGCCGACGCCGGTCGGACCGATCATCAGGATATTTTTCGGCGTGATCTCGTTGCGCAGTTCGCCCGCCACCTGCATGCGCCGCCAGCGGTTGCGCAGCGCGATGGCGACGGCGCGCTTGGCCGCGGCCTGGCCGATGATGTGCTTGTCCAGCTCCTGGACGATCTCGCGAGGGGTCATCTCGGACATAAGGTTTCGCTTCCCGCCGTCAGCCTGCGGCCAGCTCTTCGATGGTGAGGTTTGTGTTTGTGTACACACAGATCTCCGCGGCGATGGTGAGCGACTTCTGCACGATGGCGCGCGCGTCCAGCTCCGAATTCTCCAGCAGCGCGCGCGCGGCGGCGAGCGCGTAGAAGCCGCCCGAGCCGATCGCCATCAGGCTGTGCTCCGGTTCGATGACATCGCCGTTGCCGGAGATGATCAGCGAATCCTTCGCGTCCGCCACCGCGAGCAGGGCCTCCAGCCGGCGCAGCATGCGGTCGGTGCGCCAGTCCTTGGCGAGCTCCACCGCGGAACGGGCGAGGTTGCCCGAGTGTTTTTCCAGCTTGGCCTCGAAGCGCTCGAACAGGGTGAAGGCGTCCGCCGTGCCGCCCGCGAAGCCGGCCAGCACGCGCCCGTTGTACAGGCTGCGCACCTTGCGTGCATTGCCCTTCATGATGGTGGCGCCGAGCGAGACCTGGCCGTCGCCGCCGATCACCACGCGGCCGCCGCGGCGTACCGAGAGGATGGTGGTGCCGTGGTACTGTTCCAAGATCCGTTCCCTGCTGTGAATGGCGGTGGAGCCGGCAATTGTACACCAAGGCGGCGGCGGCCAGAAAATGCGCCCCCCGCGGGCGATCACCCCCAGGATTCACGCGGGCGAGGGCATCCGCGGCTGGGCGCGGCGCGCCATTCGATTATACTGGACCGTCGGAGGCATGCCGCCCGATCCCTGCGCCGGAGGATTCCCATGTTCACGCGCCCCGTCTTTATCGTCGCCGTTCTCGCGGCGGTCATGGCCGCCGTACTGGCCTACGACCGTCACCGGGCCGATCGCGCGGCCGCGCCGCCAGCCGGTGGCGGCGAACTCGTGCGGCCGCACTCGCCGGTGCTCGGTCCCGTCGACGCGCCGGTCACCATCGTCGAATTCTTCGACCCCTCCTGCGAGGCGTGCCGGGCCTTCCATCCGGTCGTGAAGCAGATCCTCGCGATGTTCCCGGGGGACGTGCGCCTGGTCATGAGATACACCCCCTTCCATCAGGGTTCGGACGAGGCGGTGCGGATCATCGAGGCGGCGCGCATGCAGGGACAGTTTGAGCCGGTGCTTGAGGCGCTGCTGGCGCGGCAGGCGGAATGGGCGGTCCACGGCGCGCCCGACCTGGACCAGGCGTGGAACATCGCCGGCGCGGCCGGGCTCGATGTCGGGCGCGCCCGCGGCCAGGCCTCTTCACCCGCGATCGACCTCGTCATGAAGCAGGACATCGCCGACGCCCAGGCCCGCGGCGTGGAGCAGACCCCGACGTTTTTCGTCAACGGAAAGCCGCTGTCGTCGTTCGGTGCGCAGCAACTGCTCGACCTGGTCGGGAGCGAGGTGCGCAGCATCAATCCGGGGGGTTGAGGCAGAAGCCGCTTGCAGCGGATAGAGGCTGCCTGGTAGAGCCAGTGTCTCCGTCGGAATCCATGCGCGCGATTGTCCGTTATCGATGGCGCCGGCCGGACATCACGCGGTCACCGGGAACGCAGCTCGGCAATAATCTCTTCGATCACACCGCCCCAGTCACCCGCGCTTTTCTGCCTGAAGAGGCGGGCGGACGGATACCAGGGGCTGTCGCTCCGCGCCGTCATCCAGCGCCAGTCCGGCCGGGTGGAGAGCATGATCCATGTGGCCTTGCCGAGGGCGCCTGCCAGGTGGGCCACCGAGGTGTCGACCGTGATCACCAGGTCCATTTCGGAGATCAGGGCCGCCGTGTCGGAGAAATCCCTGAGTTCGTCCTGATGAGAACGGACCCGGGCGAATTCGGCGAGAACGGCCGCGTCGTCCGGCCGGATGTCGCGTTGCAGCGAGTGATATTCGAACTCCAGCCGCAACAGCGGCTCCAGCGCGCGCAGGGCAAGGCTGCGGTCGCGGTCGTTTCGGTGTCCTGCGTATCCCGACCACGCCAGACCGATCCGCGTCACGGACTTCGCGCCGAGCCGGGCGCGGACGTCCGCCGCCTTGCGCGGGTCAACGCCCAGGTAGGGGATATCCGCCGGGATGGTATCGACGCGGGTCCCGAATGCCAGCGGCAGGCTCATCAGCGGGCAATGCAGGTCGAAGTCCGGCGGCGTCTCGCCTTTGATGATCCGTCTGGCCCTGGTATTCAGCGTATCCGACAGCGTGGCGAGAGGTGAAGGGATCTCCAGGATGACCGTGGCGCCCAGGGCCTCCACCTGCGGGACATAACGCATGAACTGGATCGCATCGCCCAGCCCCTGTTCCGCGTACAACAGCAGGGTTTTGCCGGCGATCGGCTGCTCGCCCGTCCACCCGGGCCGGGTGAACGTCCGTCTCCACTCCGCGAACTGATCGGTTTTCCGCCGCCACTCGTACAGCGGCCAGCCGCCCGCATAATCACCGAGCAGCAGTTTTTGAATGCCGAGGTTCATACCGGCCTCGGCGAAGTCCGGCTTGAGGCGGATCGCCTGTTCGTAACTGACGATCGCCTCCGCCGGCCGGTTCAGGTCGCGCAGCACGTTGCCGCGGTTGTTGTGTGCCTCGGCAGAGTCGGGTTTCAGCGCGAGGGCGCGGTCGAGGCTTTCCAGCGCCTCCTGCTGGCGGTTCAGGTCGCGCAGGCAGATGCCCCGGTTGCTGTGCGCCTCGGCATGATCCGGCCTGAGTGCGATCGCGCGGTCATAGCCCGCGAGCGCCTCCTGCAGGCGGTTGAGGGAACGCAGGGCGCCGCCCCGGCTGTGGTGCGCCTCGGCGAGGCCGGGGTTCAGGGCGATCGCCCGGTCGAAACCCAGCAGGGCTTCCTCATGCCGGTTCAGGCTGCGCAGGACGTTGCCGCGGTTGATATGCGCCTCGACCAGGCCGGGTTTCAGCGCGAGTGCGCGGTCGAAGCCCGCCAGGGCTTCCTGCGGACGGTCCAGGTCGCGCAGGCAGATGCCCCGGTTGTTGTGCGCCTCGGCAAGGCCCGGCGTGAGCAGGATCGCGCGGTCGAAGCCCGCGAGCGCCTCCTGCAGGCGGTTGAGGGAACGCAGGGCGCCGCCGCGGTTGAGCAGCGCAAGGACAAGGTCGGGTTTGTGCCTGATCGCCTCATCGAAGCTGGCCAGCGCCTCGTGGTGGCGTCCCAGGTCCTGCAGGATGTTGCCGCGATTGTTGTGCGCCTCGGCGAAATCGGGCTTCAGGGCAATCGCCCGGTCGAAATTCGCCAGGGATTCCTGCAGGCGTCCCAGCTTCCTGTACACCTGGCCGCGATTGAAGTGCGCCGCAGCGAGCTTCGGGTCCAGGGCGATGGCCGTGTCGTAGCATGCCAGCGCTTCCGGGTAACGCCCCAGGTCCTCGAGCACGATGCCCTGATTGTACCGGGCGAGGCAATTGTCCGGTTTGCGCGCCGCGGCCAGGGCGAGGTGCTTCAGCGCGTCGTGCTTGTCCCCGAGTTGAAAGCGGATGATCCCCAGGTGGTGCAAGGCGTCAAAATTGCCGGGTTCCGCGGCCAGCGCCCTGCGCAATGATGCCTCCGCTTCCGCCAGCCGGCCCTGCCGGCTGAAGGCCGCGGCCTGATGGAGATGCGCCGAGATCCGGCTTTCCGTCCCGTCAGGGTTTGCATCGTTCATTGCGGGGTCCCCGGTGATCCTGGCGCATCCGGCCATGCATTCATCACGTCTCTGCGGATGGATTGTAACCGCAGGGAGACGTTTCCATCTCCTCCATCGGCGGATCGCCGGGTAAATCAGGCGCGACTGCGCCGGCGCGCGCGCGGGTGCGCCGCGTCATAGACCTGGGCGAGATGCTGGAAGTCGAGATGGGTGTAGACCTGGGTGGTGGAGATGTCGGCGTGACCGAGGAGTTCCTGCACCGCGCGCAGGTCGCCGCTCGATTCGAGCAGGTGGCTGGCGAAGGAGTGGCGCATCATGTGCGGGTGGAGGTTGAGGTCCAGTCCCTGACGGCGCGCCCAGACCTTGAGGCGCGACTGCACGCCGCGCGGGGTGACGCGCCGCCCGGCGATCCCGACGAACAGCGCGGTCGCATCCGGTCCCTGGATGGTGCGGCGCTCGGCCAGCCACGCCTCGAGCGCGGCGAGCGCATGGCGCCCCACCGGCACGACGCGGGTCTTGCTGCCCTTGCCGGTGACACGCACGGTGGCGTCGCGCGCATCGAGGTCGGCGAGGTCGAGCCTGACCAGTTCCGCCAGGCGCAGACCGGAAGAGTAGAAAAGCTCCAGGATGGCGCGATCGCGCCGGATGAGGACATCGTCCTTCGCGGGCGCGTCGAGCAATTGCCCCATCCGGTCGACGTCCAGTGTTTGCGGCAGCGGCCGTGGCGACTTCGGGGCGCGCACGCCGACCGCCGGATTGTGCGCCAGCTCCTGCTGGCCGGTCAGCCAGGCGAAGAAGCCGCGCAGGGCGGACAGCAGGCGTTGCAGGCTGCGACCGTTGAGGCCGCGCCGGTGCTGCGCCGCGACCAGGCCGCGGATGTGATGCACGGTCAGGTCCTGCCAGCATCCGATACCTTCGGCGATGCAGAACGCATCGAGCCGGGCGAGATCGCGCCGGTAGCCAGCCAGGGTATGCGGGGAGAACCGGCGCTCGACCCGCAGGATCTCCAGGTAGCGTTCGATCCGGCCGGAGCGGTCCATTGTTATCAGGTGCGTGGCGCGTCGCGCAGGCAGGCGGCCAGCTTGCGGCCGATCAGCTCGTTCATGTAGTTGAGATAGGTGGTGCCGATTTCCGGCGTGAAGCGCTCCGCGCTGCGGCTGCCGATGGCGAGCAGGCCGACGACGGGAATGCCCGAGCTTCCGGCGAGCGGCAGCAGCGCGGCAGAACCGATCTCGCCCGCCGTGGTGGGAAACAGCTGGACCAGCTGGTCGTTGGGCAGATGTCCGCACACCGGCCTGCCGGCTGCTACCACCGCCTGCAGCGAAGGGGTCAGGGCGTCGGCCGCGATTGCCTCGACATTCAGGAATGCATGCGCGCCGGCGTCGAGGCGAAGCTCGCCGTCGGTGACGAACAGGCGCAGCGTCGCCGCGTCGGCATGGAAATCCTGCCGCAGGCCCGTCTCGAGCAGGGCGAGCGCATCCTCCAGTGTCGCGCTGTCCATCAGCTTCACCGTGAGCTGTTGCAGGCGCGCGATCAGTTCGTCGTTGTAGCGGGCGATCTGCACCAGCTCCTGCAATTGCGCGCGATAACGCTGCGTCTCCTCGCGCAGCAGCGCGACCTGGCGCTCCACCAGGGAAATGGCGCCGCCGGTGGGGTGCGGCAGGGTGAGCGCGCGGATCAGGTCGTCGCGTCCCAGGAAGAAATCCGGATGGCTTCGCAGGTAGTCTTCGACGGCCTGCGCGGCGGGTGCCTGCAGGTCGCCCGCCGGTTCGGTATGTGCAGTGCTCATAGCGCGATGGTTCCCTCGAATACCAGGGTGGCGGGTCCGGTCATGGCGACGCTGGCGCCGTCGCCCCCCCATTGTACGAACAGGCTGCCGCCGGGCAGCTCCACGGCGACGCGCTCGTCGAGCAGGCCGCGCAGCCGGCCCGCGACCACGGCCGCGCAGGCGCCGCTGCCACAGGCCAGGGTTTCGCCGGCGCCGCGCTCGAATACGCGCAGGCGGATGTGGGCGCGGTCCTGGACCTCCATGAATCCGACGTTGACGCGCTGCGGAAAGTGCGCGTCATGCTCGATCAGCGGTCCCAGGCGATCGACGGGGGCGGAGGTGACATCTTCCACCAGCAGCACGGCATGTGGATTGCCCATGGACACGGCGCAGATCTCGATCCGGTCGCCGCCGACCTCCAGGCTGTAGATGGGTCCGGTCTGCTCGGTGACGAACGGCACGGCGGAGGGTTCGAGGCGCGGCGCGCCCATGTCCACCGTCACCAGGTTGCCGTCCAGCAGCTGCGTGCGCAGCAGCCCGCTGCTCGTCTCCAGCACGAGCTGGTCTTTGGCGGTCAGGCCGCGTTCGCGCACAAAGCGCGCGAAGCAGCGCGCGCCGTTGCCGCATTGCCCGGACTCGCTGCCGTCTGCGTTGAAGATGCGGTAGCGGAAGTCTGCGCGCGCGTCGGTGGCAGGCTCGACCATCAGGAGCTGGTCGCAGCCGACGCCGGTGTGGCGGTCGGCGAGGAAGCGTATCTGCTCGTGCGTGAGCGCCACGGGCCGGGTGACGGCGTCGATGATCACGAAATCGTTGCCCAGTCCGTGCATCTTGCTGAACGGAAGCGTCGAATTGGCGGTCGGCACGGTGGCGGCGGTTTCTCCGGGGATTTGGCCGGAGTATAGCAAGCTTCTCCGGACGTGTGCAGCGCGGCCTGTCTACGCCGTTGCGGCGGAGGGCCGGCCGGTGGTCGAATGCGCCGATGTGTCGCCGGTATCGAGCAGCCGCAGAATGTCCTCGCTGCAGTCCATGGCATCGCGGTATCCAAGCTGCATCAGCTCGCGGCAGTATTCCTGCTCGAACAGCAGGTAACTCAGCAGGGTGGCGCCGTGGCCGTGAAACGCGCCGATGCGGCGCAGCAGGAAGCGCAGCGGTCGCGGCAGCAGGTGGGCATGGCGCGCGGCGATGTCGTCGATGTTGCGGCTGGGGGTGATGCTCAGCACCTCTACCGGTCGCAGCGCGATGCCGCCCTGTACCAGATGATGATCGGGGATCAGGCTGATGGTCCGGTTGATGCGCTCGAGGCGTTCCAGGTCCGTGTCGAGGCTGTCGAGGAAGATGCTGTTGAGGATGTGTCCCGCAACCTCGGCGACGGTCGGGTACGTGTTCTCCATGGCGGACGGGCTCGTCCCGCTGTTCTGCCTCTTGCGTATCCCGACCACCAGGATGCGGTCTGCGCCGAGGTGCAGCGCGGGGCTCAGCGGCGCGATCTGGCGTATCGAACCGTCACCGAAGTAATCGTTCCCGACCCTGATGGCGGAAAACACCAGCGGTATGGCGGAGGAAGCCATCAGGTGTTCGATCGTGATGGCTTCCGCATGGCCGAGGCGCCGCTCGCGGTTCCAGTCCTGCACCGACGGATGCGCCTGGAAGAAGGTGATGGAATGCCCCAGGCGGTAACTCGAGGCGGTGATGCCGACCGCGTGCAGCAGGCCCGCATCGATGGAGCGCTGGATCTGCCCGCACGGCAGGGATTCCCGGAGCAGTCCGTGGAGCGGCGCGCGGTCGAGCAGCGAATGGGGGTTGTAGCGGCCGAGGCCGCCCAGAATCATCGCCGCCAGCCAGTGCGCACCGGTCCTGGCGAGGCCGGGCACGTCGGCGCGGAACACCTGGTGCACGTGGAAGTCCTTCCACACCCGGCTGATGCGCAGCACGGCGCGGCGGAAATGGTCGGCGTGGATGGCGAGCGCCGCGGCATTGATGGAGCCGGCCGAGGTGCCGGTGATGACCTGGAAGGGCGAGGGCGAGTCCTTGGGTACAAGGCGCGCGATGGCGCGCAGAACTCCCACCTGGTAGGCGGCGCGCGCGCCGCCGCCTGGGAGGACGAGCCCGATCTTCGGTTTCGCGGATGGCGGTTGCGTAGGCATCGCGTTTGTCCGGGAGACGGCATGAACGGGGCGTCCGCGGCCTTCCTGCCGTGTAGCCGCCCTCCTGATTATATCGGCCCGACGGGAAGATTTATGCAACTGCGCCGCCGTCACCAGGCGCGGGCACGGACCACGTGCCCGTCCCGGTCGCTGTGCGATACCGCCGGGGACAGATCGTGGAATCGGTACCCTCTCGCCGCGTTAAGGCGGCAACCGGATGCCCAGCTCGTCCCAGATGGTGTCCACGCGCCGGCGCACCTCGTCGGACATGCGGATCGGCGTGCCCCAGGCGCGCTGCGTCTCGCCCGGCCACTTGCCGGTGGCGTCGAAGCCGATCTTGGAGCCCAGCCCCGACACCGGCGAGGCGAAGTCCAGGTAGTCGATCGGCGTGTTCTCGATGATGACGGTATCGCGCGCCGGGTCCATGCGCGTGGTCATGGCCCATACCACGTCCTTCCAGTCGCGCACGTTGATGTCGTCGTCGGTGACGATGACGAACTTGGTGTACATGAACTGGCGCAGGAACGACCAGACACCGAACATCACGCGCTTGGCATGACCGGGATACTGCTTGCGCAGGCTGACGCAGGCGAGGCGGTAGGAACAGCCCTCGGGCGGCAGGTAGAAGTCGATGATCTCGGGGAACTGCTTCTGCAGGATCGGCACGAACACCTCATTCAGCGCCATCCCGAGCACCGCGGGCTCGTCGGGCGGACGACCGGTGTAGGTGCTGTGGTAGATCGGGTCGTCGCGGTGGGTGATGCGGTCGATGGTGAACACCGGGAAGCGCTCGACCTCGTTGTAATAGCCGGTGTGGTCGCCGAACGGCCCTTCGGGCGCTTCGTCGCCAGGATGAATGTGGCCCTCGAGCACGAATTCGGCGCTGGCCGGCACGGAAAGGTCGCTGCCGATGCATTTCACGACCTCTGTGCGCCCGCCGCGCAGCAGGCCGGCGAAGGCGTATTCCGACAGCGTGTCCGGCACCGGCGTGACCGCGCCGAGGATGGTGGCCGGGTCGGCGCCCAGCGCCACGGCGACCGGGAACGGCTCGCCCGGGCTCGCCGCCAGCCAGTCGCGATAGTCGAGCGCGCCGCCGCGGTGCGGCAGCCAGCGCATGATGACGCGGTTGCGGTCGATCACCTGCTGGCGGTAGATGCCGAGGTTCTGCCGCGGTTTGTGCGGCCCGCGCGTGACGACCAGCGCCCAGGTGATGAGCGGCGCGACATCTCCCGGCCAGCAGGTCTGGATCGGCAGCCGCGCGAGATCCACCGCGTCCCCTTCGATTACGTTCTGCTGGCAGGGCGCGCCGCCGACCGTCTTCGGGTTCATGTTGAGCGCCTGTTTGAGCACCGGCCATTTGTCCCAGGCGTCGCGCAGGCCGGCCGGCGGTTCCGGCTCCTTCAGGCAGGCGAGCAACTGGCCGATCTCGCGCAGCGCCGCGACCGAGTCGGCGCCCATGCCGAGCGCGACGCGCTCGGGCGTTCCGAACAGATTGGCGAGTACGGGGATGGCATGGCCCTTGGGTTGTTCGAACAGCAGCGCCGGACCGCCCTTGCGCAGGGTGCGGTCGCAGATCTCGGTCATCTCGAGGTACGGGTCGACCGCGGTCCGCACGCGGACCAGGTCGCCCTTCTGTTCCAGCGCTGCAATGAAGTCGCGCAGGTCGCGGTATTTCATGGTGTGAATCGCTGTTCGTACGTTGATGGTTGCAGGCCGCGGGCGGCGGTTATCGGCCCATTATACGTTGCCCGTCGGTGCCTGGCTTGCCGCGGCGGTTACGGGGCGAATTCCGCGATCACCGGTGCGTGGTCCGACGGACGTTCCGCGGCGCGCGGCGTCCTGTCGACGCGGCAATCACTGCAGCGTGCGCACAGCGCCGCGCTGGCCAGGATGTGATCGATGCGCAGGCCGAGATTGCGCCGGAACGCCGCCATGCGGTAATCCCACCAGCTGTAGACCGGTTCGTCGGGATGCCTGAGGCGCAGCGTATCGCACAGACCGGTGGACAGCAGGCGGGCGAAGGCCTCGCGCTCCGCCGCGCTGAACAGCACCCGGCCCTCCCAGGCCGCCGGGTCGTGCACGTCGAGCGGCGCGGGTGCGATGTTGAAATCGCCCAGCACCACCACCTCGGCATGGCGCGTCAGTTCGTCGTGGATGAAGCGCGTCACCTGTTCGAGCCACTGCAGTTTGTAACGGTATTTGTCCGAGTCCACGCTCTCACCGTTGGGGACGTAGAGGTTGAGCACGCGCACGGATCCGCAGGTGAGCCCGAGGATGCGCCGCTGCGGGTCATCGAGCCCGGGGATGTCCCGGATCATGTCGTGCGCCGGCTCCCGCGTCAGGACGGCCACGCCGTTGTAGGTCTTCTGTCCGGAGAATTCCGCATGATAGCCGGCGGCGAGCAGTTCCTCGCGCGGAAACTGCTCGTCCTGCAGCTTGGTCTCCTGCAGCGCCAGGATGTCGGGCCGGACGGAGGCGAGCCAGTCGAGCACCTGCGGCAGGCGGACCCGCAATGAGTTGACGTTCCAGCTTGCGATCTTCATCGGGGCATGGCTACGGATCAGGGGTGAATTGTCGTGTTAACTCCTTGTCAGGAATGGGAAACAACCTGCGGAAAGCCCCCGGACCGCCGATACAGACTATGGGATCCATCCTGACCGCGAACATCCCGCAGCCTAGCGCGGCCGGCTGGCAAACTCAAACACCTGACACAGGCGCGCCGGATGACAAGCGTATACTTACGGCGGATACTCGGGAAGATCCACTGCACGTCTCATTACGTCGTGCGGTCCGGCGGCCGACGGGACCGCGAGGGATCGTGATATGGATGTCCTGCTCGGTGTTCTCGCGCTCCTCCTCGGCATCGCCGCCGCCGCATTCCTGCGTCTCCCGCTGACGGCCTCCACCACCCTGCTCGCCCTCATTCCCGCGGGAGTGTCACTGGCACAGGATTCGGTTGTCACGACCGTCGTGCTGTGGACGATCTTCCTGTCGTGCGCGGTTCCCCTCAACGTGCCCGCGCTGCGCCGGCGCTGGTTCAGCGCACCGCTGCTGCAGTCCTTCCGGCGGGCGATGCCGGAGATGTCCTCGACCGAACGCGAGGCGCTCGAGGCGGGCACGGTCGGATGGGACGGGGAGCTCTTCGGCGGCCGTCCCGACTGGCGCCGCTTCCTCAGCCTCCCGGCGGCGCGGCTCTCGGCCAAGGAGCAGGCCTTTCTGGACGGACCGGTGGAAGAACTCTGCCGCATGCTCGACGACTGGGACATCACCGAACGCCGGCATGATCTGCCGCCCGAGGTATGGGGTTTCCTCAAGACGCGCGGCTTCTTCGGCATCATCATCCCGCGGGATTACGGCGGCCTTGGATTTTCCGCGCTGGCGCATTCGGGCGTGGTGATGAAGATCGCCACGCGCAGCATCAGTGCCGCGGTGACGGTGATGGTGCCGAATTCGCTCGGCCCCGCCGAGCTGCTGCTCCACTACGGTACGCAGGAGCAGAAGGATTACTACCTCCCGCGCCTCGCGCGCGGCGAGGAAGTGCCTTGTTTCGCCCTCACCGGTCCCGAGGCGGGCAGCGACGCGAGCGCCATCCCCGACACCGGGGTGGTCTGTCGCGGCGTATTTCAGGGGCGCGAGATCGTCGGCATCCGGCTGAACTGGGACAAGCGTTACATCACGCTGGGTCCGGTTTCCACCGTGCTGGGGCTGGCCTTCAAGCTGTACGATCCCGAACATCTGTGCGGCGAGCGCGCGTCGATCGGCATCACGCTGGCGCTGATACCGACCGGCACGCCGGGCGTCGACATCGGCAGCCGGCACGCACCGCTCAATATCGCGTTCCAGAACGGGCCCAACCGCGGCAGGGACGTCTTCATTCCGCTCGACTGGGTGATCGGAGGGAGCAGCGGGTTCGGCCAGGGCTGGCGCATGCTGATGGAATCCCTGGCCGCAGGACGCTCGATCTCGCTGCCGGCGCTCAGCACCGGGGCGGGCAAGCTGGCGAGCCGCGCGACCGGCGCCTACGCGCGCATCCGCCGCCAGTTCAAGCAGCCGATCGGGCGTTTCGAGGGGGTGGCGGAAGTGCTGGCGCGCATCGCCGCCAATACCTACCTGATGGACGCGGCGCGCGTCGTTACCGCGGCGGCGATCGACCGCGGCGAGAAGCCCGCCGTTATCTCCGCCATCGTAAAATACCAGCTCACCGAGCGCATGCGCCGCGTGGTCAACGATGCCATGGATGTGCAGGGCGGAAGCGGGATCTGCATGGGACCGCGCAACCTGCTCGGGCGCGTGTACCAGGCGGTGCCGATCAGTATCACGGTGGAGGGCGCGAACATCCTGACGCGCAGCCTGATCATCTTCGGACAGGGGGCGATACGCTGCCACCCGTTCGTGCTGCGGGAGATGCGCGCGGCCGCCGATGCCGACGCGACGCGCGCCCTGCGCGAATTCGACCGCGCCGTGTTCGGCCACGCCGGCTTCATGCTCGGCAACGCCGTGCGCGCCGTGTGGCTCGGCCTCACCGGCGCGCGGCTGATCATCGCACCGGGCGCACCGCAGACGCGGCGCTACTACCGGCAGGCGGCGCGCATGAGCGCCGCGCTCGCGCTGGTATCCGACGCGGCGATGCTCGCGCTCGGCGGCGAACTGAAGCGGCGCGAATCGCTGTCGGGACGGCTGGCGGACGTGTTCGGCCATCTCTATCTCGTGTCCTGCATGCTCAAGCACCACGAGGAGCAGGGCCGCCCGCCGGAGGATCTTCCCCTGCTGCGCTGGGCATGCGAGGACGCCCTGTACGAGATGCAGGGCCGCCTCGATGGCCTGC
The DNA here is from genome assembly GCA_016712635.1 of Gammaproteobacteria bacterium. NCBI lineage: Bacteria > Pseudomonadati > Pseudomonadota > Gammaproteobacteria > Gammaproteobacteria bacterium. Next base: position 291,980 of record JADJQS010000015.1, read on the forward strand.
TGAGGAATTTCCCCGTTCGCGCCCTTGCCCGCATACTGCGCCTGCTGGTATTTCCGCTGGGACGGCGCTACGGCGGCCCGGACGACCGCATGGGTCAGGCGGCGGCGGCGGTGATCCTGTCGCCCGGCGCCGTACGCGACCGTCTGACCGCCGGCGCCTTTATACCGCGGGAGGCCGGCGAGGTGATCGGGCGGATCGAGGCCGCCCTCGAAGCGGCAGTCGCGGCCGAGGCGGTGGAGAAGAAGCTGAGGACTGCGGTGCGCGCCGGGCGCATCGGCAACGGCGGCGAGGAGGCGATGCTGCAGGAAGGACTACTTCGCGGAGTGGTCGACGAGGGCGAGGCCGGGCGGTATCGTAATGCGGTGGCGGCGCGTCGCGAGGTCGTGGCGGTGGATGAGTTTCCGCAGGGATACTGGGGGTCCGATCGGTCATGACGGATATGATGAGACAGCTCGGGCGCCGCGCGCCGGTATACGTCGTAGACGGCGGCCGCACGCCCTTTCTCAAGGCGAAGGGCCGGCCGGGGCCGTTCGCGGCGGCGGACCTCGCCGTCGCGGCGGCGCGTCCGCTGCTCGCGCGTCAGCGCTTCGAGGCGGACGCGATCGACGAGGTGATCCTCGGCTGCGTGATGCCGGGGCCCGACGAGGCCAACATCGCCCGCGTGGTCGCGCTGCGCCTCGGCTGCGGCCACAAGGTGCCGGCGTGGACCGTGCAGCGCAACTGCGCCTCGGGCATGCAGGCGCTCGACAGTGCCTGCACCGCCATCGCCGAGGGACGTTCCGATCTGGTGCTGGCCGGCGGCACCGAAGCCATGAGCCGCGCGCCGGTGCTGCTCAGGGACGAGATGGTCCATTGGCTCGCCGATTGGAACGGCGCCAAGGGCCTCGGCGCCCGTATCGCCGTGCTGGGCCGGCTGCGTCCCGCATACCTGGCGCCGGTGGTTGGCCTGTTGCGCGGCCTCACCGATCCCGTCGTCGGCCTGTCCATGGGGCAGACGGCGGAGAATCTCGCCTACCGCTTCCGGATCGACCGCGTGCCCATGGATGCCTTCGCGCTGGAGAGCCACCGGCGTCTCGCGCAGGCGCAGGACGCGGGCTGGCTGGAGGAGGTCGAACCGATCTATGACAGCGCCGGCGGTTATTACGAGCAGGACGACGGGCTGCGCCGCGATACGACACTGGACCGGCTCGCGAAGCTCAAGCCGGTATTCGACCGCCCCTTCGGCATGGTCACGGCGGGTAACAGCGCGCAGGTCACCGACGGCGCGGCGCTGCTGATCCTCGCCAGCCGGCGCGCGGTTGAGGCACACGACCTGCCCGTGCTGGGGCGTATCGTCGACTGCGCCTGGGCGGGCGTCGATCCGGCGCAGATGGGCCTGGGCCCGGCGCACGCCATGGCAGCGTTGATGCAGGGGCACGACCTGAAGGTCGGCGACGTGGATTTCTGGGAGATCAACGAGGCCTTCGCCGCCCAGGTGCTGGCGGTCGTCACGGCCTGGCGCGATCCCGCCTACTGCCGCGATGAGCTCGGCCTGGACGCGCCGCCGGGAGAAATCCCGCATGCCCGCCTCAACGTCGACGGCGGGGGCGTCAGCCTCGGGCATCCGGTCGGCGCTAGCGGCGCGCGCATCGTGCTGCACCTGTTGCATGTACTCGGGCGCCACGGCGCCCGGCGCGGCATCGCGAGCCTGTGCATCGGCGGCGGACAGGGCGGAGCGATGCTGCTTGAGCGGGACGGCGAGCGATGAAGGACGGGGGCGAAATCGGGCACTGGCGTCAGGAGCGCGACGATGATGCGATCGTCTGGCTGACGCTCGACCAGACCGGGTCCGCGGTCAACACGCTGGCGGTCGACGTCATTGCCGAACTCGACGTGCAGCTCGTGGCGCTGGAGAAATTACCACCGCGTGGCGTGGTCATCCGTTCGGGCAAGCCGGGCGGCTTCATCGCGGGGGCCGACATCAAGGAATTCCTGCGCGCCCGCACGCGCGAAGACGCGGCCGAACTGATCCGGGGTTGCCACACTGTATTCGACCGACTCGAAGCGCTCCCGTGTCCGACGCTCAGCCTGATCGAAGGCTACTGTCTGGGTGGCGGGCTGGAACTGGCGCTGGCGACGCGTTATCGGATTGCACTCGATGACCCGCGCACCCGTCTGGGTCTGCCAGAGGTGCGGCTCGGCATCCATCCCGGCTTTGGCGGCACGATGCGCGCGCCGCGCCTGATCGGACACATTCCCGCGCTCGATCTTATGCTGAGTGGCCGCAGCCTGAGCGCGCGCGCTGCGCAAAAGGCCGGGCTGGTGGACTATGCGCTGCCGGAGCGGCAACTCGTGCGCGCCGCGCGCACGATGTTGCTGGAAGCGCCTCCGCCGCACCGCCCGGCGCTGCTGCACCGGCTTGCCGGCATGCGCGTGGCGCGACCGGTCATCGCCAAGTTCCTGCGCCGCAAGGTCGCGCGGCGCATCCCGGAGCAGCACTATCCCGCGCCATACGCCTTGATCGACCTGTGGGTCAGGCATGCCGACGATCCGAAGCGCATGCAGGCCGAGGAGGCCGGCTCGGTCGCGAACCTGGTGATCGGCGATACCGCGCAAAATCTCATCCGCGTGTTCTTTCTGCAGGAAAAGCTCAAGGCGCGCGGCCGCGCCGCTCCGGTCCAGGCGCGGCGCGTGCACGTCATCGGCGCGGGAATAATGGGCGGGGATATCGCGGCGTGGTGCGCCCTGCGCGGCCTCCGGGTCACGCTGCAGGACCAGTCGGCGCAGCTCATCGCCCCGGCGATGCGGCGCGCGGCGGAGCTGTTCCGCCGCGAACTCAAGCAGCCGCGCCTCGTGCAGGAGGCGCTCGACCGGCTGATGCCGGATATTCACGGCATGGGCGTGGCTCGCGCAGATGTGGTGATCGAGGCCATCTTCGAGAACGCCGAGGCCAAGCAGGCGCTCTATCGCGAACTTGAGCCGCGCATGCGGCAAGGGGCGTTGCTCGCGACCAACACATCGAGCATTCCGCTCGAGATGCTCGGGCGCGCCCTGCTGCGCCCCGAGCGCCTGGTCGGACTGCACTTCTTCAATCCGGTGGCGAAGATGCAGCTGATCGAGGTGGTGCACACCCGGCACACCGATGCCGGCGTCCTCGCGCAGGCCGGCGGCTTCGTGCACCGGATCGACCGGCTGCCCCTGCCTGTCATGAGCAGCCCGGGATTCCTGGTGAACCGCGCGCTGATGCCGTACCTGCTCGAGGCAGTCAACGCGGTGGGCGAGGGCATACGACCGGAGCTGGTGGACAGGTCGGCGCTGGAGTTCGGCATGCCGATGGGTCCGATCGAACTCGCCGACGCGGTGGGGCTCGACATCTGTCTCTCGGTGGCCGACATCCTGTCCGAGCATAGCAGGATGAAGGTGCCGGAACGCCTGCGCCGCATGGTCGAGGCGGGACAGCTCGGCCGCAAGAGCGGGCGCGGTTTCTACAGCTACGAGAAAGGAGAGCTCGTCAGGGGCAAGCTGGACCGGACGGTCTTCGCGCCCCCCGATCTGGCCGACCGCCTGATCCTCAGCCTGCTCAACGAGGTGGTGGCCTGCCGGCGCGCCGGCATTGTGGAGGACGACGACGCGCTCGACGCCGGCATCATATTCGGTACCGGTTTCGCGCCGTTCCGCGGCGGTCCGATTCATTACATCCGGGAACGCGGCGTCTCCAACCTGAAAGAGCGGCTGGAAAGCCTCGCACGCACCCACGGCGAACGCTTCACGCCCGATCCCGGCTGGACGGAGCTATAATCAGGCGGACCCTCCGCTACGGGAGAACGCATGGCCCTGGATAATTCGGCGCTGATACCGCCTGATCAGGTAAGCACGCTGTCAGATCTGTTTTACGAGCGCGTACGCCGCAGTCCCCAATCCCCTGCATACCGCCATTTTGATCCGGCGGACGGACAGTGGCGGGAGCTTTCCTGGGAACAGGTGGCGGCGGAAGTGGGGCGCTGGCGGGCGGGCCTGCGCCGCGAGGGGTTCGTCCCCGGCGAGCGTATTGCCGTCATGCTGCCGAACGGCGTCGAATGGGTGTGCGCAGACCAGGCGGCGCTCAGCCTCGGTCTGGTGGTCGTCCCGCTGTTCGTGAACGACAGGCCGGACAGCGTCGCCTATATCCTGCGGGAGACCGGCGCCCGGCTGCTGCTGGTCGACGACGCGGACCAGTGGGAAACACTGCGCCCGGCAGTAGCCGGACTGGATCATCTGGCGCGAATCGTCGTGCGCGCGGACGTACCAGGTAACGATGCCCGCGTGACATCGCTCCGAAGGTGGCTGGGCACCGGTGGTGAGGGCGGCCGCGAGGAGGAGATCCATCAGGGGCGCGGCGACCATCTCGCAGCGATCGTGTTCACCTCCGGCACCGCGGGCCGTCCCAAGGGGGTGATGTTGTCGCACGGCAACATCCTGTGGAATGCCTACGCCAGTTATTGCAGCAACCCTGTGGACTCCGGCGACAACTTCCTCTCCTTCCTGCCGCTGTCGCACACGCTGGAGCGTACCGTGGGTTATTACCTGCCCATGATGGCGAACGCCAGCGTGGCCTTCGCCCGCTCGGTCGCGCAGCTCGGTGATGATCTGCTCGCGGTGCGTCCCACGGCGCTGATTTCCGTGCCGCGGATCTACGAGCGGGTTTACGGCCGCATCCAGGTGCAGATGGAAGGACGTCCCGCCCTGGCGCGCTGGCTGTTCCGCCAGGCGGTCGATACCGGCTGGGCGCGTTTTCAGTATCAGCAGGGGCGGGCAGGATGGCGTCCCGCGCTCCTGTTATGGCCGCTGCTGCAGCGCCTGGTCGCGGGCAAGGTCCTGGAACGGCTCGGCGGGAGGATTCGCATCGCGGTGTGCGGCGGCGCGCCCATCCCTGCCGAGGTGGCGCGCACCTTCATCGGCCTGGGGCTGCCCCTGATCCAGGGTTACGGCATGACGGAGGCCAGTCCCGTGCTGAGCGGCAACCGGCTGGAAGACAACGATCCGGCGAGCGTGGGACGGCCGCTGCGCGATGTGCAGTTCAAGGTCACGGAGCAGGGCGAGCTGCTGGTGAAGAGCCCCGGAGTGATGCTGGGCTACCTGAACGATGCGGGGGCGACCGCGGCTGCGATCGACGCCGAGGGCTGGCTGCACACCGGCGACAAGGCGGAGATCGAGAACGGCTACATCTATATCACGGGCCGACTCAAGGACATCATCGTGTTGTCCAACGGCGAGAAGGTATCTCCGGCGGATATGGAGCTGGCGCTCGCCTCCGATCCTCTGTTCGAACAGGTTCTGGTGGTGGGCGAGGGCAGGCCGTATCTGACCGCTCTGGTGGTGTTGAATCCCGAGCGCTGGCCGGTGCTCGCGCAGCAGCTGGGTGTTGAGCCGGATGACCCGCGCGCGCTGCAGGCGCCGGTCGTGCTGGATGAGGCGGGGCGCCGGATCGAGGGTCTGACGCGGCAATTTCCCGGCTACGCCCGCATCCGGCGCTTCAGCCTTACGCTCGATCCGTGGACGGTGGAGAACGGCATGCAGACCCCGACGCTCAAGCTGCGCCGCCAGCGCATCACCGAGCAGGCCCGCGCGGTAATCGAACGGATGTATGCAGGACATTGATATGACGCAGGAGGACGCAGTGGACCGGTTGCCCGCGGGACGCCAGCCCACGACCCGGGTGCTGGCCATGCCGACCGATACCAACGCGGCGGGCGACATCTTCGGCGGCTGGATCATGGCGCAGGTCGACATCGCCGGCAGCATCGCCGCCTACCGCCGCGCCGGCGGCCGCGTCGTGACGGTGGCGGTCAATTCCTTCCAGTTCCACAAACCGGTCTTCGTCGGCGACCTGATCAGCTGTTATGCCGAGGTGGTGCGCGTCGGACGCACCTCGCTGACGGCGCATGTCGAAGTCTACGCGGAGCGCAGCCGCGGGATCGAGGAGGCCATCAGGGTAACGGAGGCCACGCTGACCTACGTGGCCGTGGATCAGGACCGCAAACCGCGCCCGGTCGACAGCGCCTGACCTTATTTCGGGGCGACGGTCTCCCTGACGTGGATCCCGTACTCCTTGCCCTGCGGGTCCTCCCACCACCAGCGCCCGGCGCGGAGGTCCTCGCCGACGGCGATCGCGCGCGTGCAGGGCGCGCAGCCGATGCTCGGATAGTGTTTGTCGTGCAGCTCGTTGTAAGGAATGGCGAAGTGGCGGATGCAGGTCCACACCTCATCCTGCGACCAGTCGAGCAGCGGATTGAACTTGCGCAGGCCGTGTTCGGCGTCCCATTCCTCGACCTGCAGATCCTTGCGTGAAGGCGACTGTTCGCGCCTGAGCCCGGTGATCCAGGCGTGCTTGCCGTGCAGGGCGCGCCGGAGCGGTTCGACCTTGCGGATGTGGCAGCAGCGCTTGCGCAGCTCGACGCTGTCGTAAAACGCGTCGGGGCCGTGGGCGCGCACATATTCCTCCACCGCGCGGAAATCCGGGAAATAGATGCGGATGGAGATGCCGTAATGCCGCATGGTGTGCTGCATCAGGCGGTAGGTCTCGGCCGGGAGGCGGCCGGTGTCGAGGCTGAAGATCTCGATGCCGGGCGCGTGCCGGCAGATCAGGTCGGTCAGCAGCATGTCCTCGGCGCCGAAGCTGTTGGCGAAGGTGGCCGGTGCGCCTGCGTCGGCGATCCCGCGCAGCAGATGCGCGGCCTCGGCGAGCTTCCGTTCGAGCGACGCGTCGATGTTCATGGGCGGATGCGGCTGCCTGCCTCCGGACCGGGATCTCAGTGAGCCGGTGTGATTCCCTCTTTGCGCACGATCACGCGCACTGCGTTGCCTTGTGTTTCGATGCGCAGGATCTCATGCCCGTCCTTGCGCAGGCTGGCTGCCGCCTGCTGCGCGAGTTCCTCGGTGCCGAACAGGAATCCCGCCGGCCCGCCCGCCGCGACGCGCCGCAGTTCGTTGCGCGCCTTGACGTAATGCAGCGGGCAGCCGTAGGCGGTCAGATCGATGCTCTCAGCGTTTTTTTTTCAGCCGTGGCGATGGCCGGCATGGAGGCGCTCAGGTCGAGCTGACGATCGATGTTCTGGCAAAGCACGGCCGCCTCGGCGGTCCACTGATCCAGTTCCTGCATGAGCGTCTGGTAGGCGGCGTCATCGAAATCGTCCTTGAGCTGTTCCAGCCGCGCGGCGAAATCGCTCAGGCGCTGGCCCATCGTCGGACTGGCCGGCAGCGCCGCGGACAACTGGCGGCCGATCTCCGGCAGATCGTTGGCGGCGGGCTGGCCCGCTAGGAACAGCAGCGAATGTCCGACCAGGCGGCCTATGACCTGCGCGCATTCGATCGATTCATCGTATTTGCGCTTCTGCAGGAAGCCGCCGCGGTAATTGCGCTCGTTCGCCGCCTCGGCGAAGTTCGCCGCGACCGTCTCCTGCGCCGCACCGGCGCATTCGCCGCCGCCGAACTGCACTACCTTGAAGGCCTCTTCATCGCCATGGTCCTGCAGAACGGCGGCGAGCTCCTCCGGCGCGACGGCGAGGATGCCGGCGAGCAGGCGGTCGAAATAATCCGCAGCCTGCCTGTGCGTCCAGGCGAAGAAGGATTCCCCGTTGACGCGCTCACGGGCGTAGGTCTGCTGGATCAGCGCAATCGCCTGCTGGATGCGCGCGGCGGGGACCGAGGGTCCCTTGCGGGCGAGGCCACCGCCGTTGCGGCCGTCGCCGCCCAGGTACATCTGGTAATGTGGCACCAGCTTGCCGTGCAGACGCCGGCCTTCACCGTAGATGCCGATGTCGCCGGTCTCGGGTTGCGCGCAGCCGTTGTGGCAGCCGCTGGCGCGGATGCGCAGGTCGTGATCGCCGCCCGAGATCTTGGTGCCGATCTTCTTGGAGGCGGTGATGCCGAGGCGGCAGGTCGAGGTGCCGGGGCAGGCGACGACGTCGTCGCCGGTCTTCGGTTCACCGAGGCCGAGCGCGGCGATGCCCGCACGGACGTCGGCGATGCGCCCGTCGGGCACGCCGGCCAGGATCAGGTTCTGGTCCTGGGTGGTGCGCACGTCGGACAGCCCCAGTTTGCGCATCAGCGCGGCGATACCGTGCATCTGCGGGCCGGTGAGGTCGCCGATCGGCACGCTGATCGGGAAGATGTTCAGCCCCGGCTGCTTCTGCGGCAGCACCTTGCGCGGCGCGCCGGGATTGGTGCAGCCGTCGACCGCAGCGCCGTCGCGCCAGTTGCCTTTGATGTGCGATCTGCCGGCAAGCGCGGTCTTGGTGCGGGCCAGTTCCTCGCGGTACTTTTCCACGAAGCCCGCGGCGCCGAAGCGGTCGACCAGGAACTTGATGCGGGACTTCGCCCGCTTCTTGCGGTCGGAATAGCGGTTGTGCAGGGAGATCACCGCCTCCATGCACGGGATCAGGTCTGCCTCGGGGACGAACTCCTCCACCGTGACGGCGTGGCGCGGTTTGTGGCCGAGGCCGCCGCCCGCCAGGATCTTGAAGCCGAAGCGGCCGTCCTGCTTGACCGCGACCACGGCGAGGTCGTGCAGCAGGCCCTGGGCGCAGTCGGCCTCGCAACCGGAGAAGCTGATCTTGAACTTGCGCGGCAGGTGCTGCGTCAGCGGATGGCGCAGGAAATATTGCACCGCGTCGTCCTGGTATTCCGCGATGTCCACGCGTTCGCGCGGACACACGCTCGCCAGCGGGCAGCAGGTGACGTTGCGTACCGTGTTATTGCAGGCCTCGCGCGTGGTGAGGCCGGCCTGGGCCAGATCCTTCAGTGCGCGCGGCGATTTTTCCAGCGGGACGTAATGGATCTGGATGTCCTGCCGCGTGGTGATATGCGCGACGTCATGCTGCGCGTAACCTTCCAGGATGTCCGCCATCTTGTCCAGCTGCGCCGGGGTCATGCGTCCGCCCGGGATCTTGACGCGGATCATGTTGACGCCTTCCTGGCGCTGGCCGTAGACGCCCTGCTGCAGGCGGATGGACTGGAAGCGGTCGGCGTCGATCTCGTCGCTCAGGAAGGCGTGCACGCTTTCCTCGAAACGATCCAGTTCCTCGAAATTGACCAGTGTCTGCGCCTTGTTCATAGGTACATCTCCTGCGCTGTATCGTTGGTTGTTCTGTTATCCAAGCTGTTCCTGTTCATCAGGCGGCGAACATGAATTTCACCCCGATCAGGATCAGCGTACTGGCCAGCAGCGGCCGTATCACGCGTTCGGGAACTATCGAAGTCAGGTGGCTGCCGAGATAAATGCCCGGCAGTGATCCGACCAGCAGGATAGACAGCATCGCGAAATCGACGGTACCCATGTGCACATGCCCGAGGCCCGCTACCAGCGTCAGGGGTACCGCGTGGGCGATGTCCGTCCCCACGATGAGGCGCGTCGGCAGGCTGGGATACAGGAAGATCAGCATCGCCGCCCCCAGCGCGCCGGCGCCAATCGAAGATATTGGCACCAGGATCCCCAGCACCACCCCTGCGCCGATCGTCGCGGCGGGGCGCAACGACTGCCAGTTGGGGAGCCAGACCCTGATTCTGCGGCCCAGGCCCTGTACGCGGGATTTGAACAGCAACGAGAGCGCGGTCAGGATCAGGGCGACGCCGAGCCCGGTATGGATCACCAGGTTAAGCTCCTCCCCAGCAAGCTTGTACCGGTCCATATAATACACCACGGTTACCGAGGTAGGCAGGCTGCCCACGAGCATCAGTCCGGCGATGTTCCAGCGGATATTCTCCCGGCGTTGATGGTGCCAGATTCCCGTGGCCTTGGTGATGGCGGCGAACAGCAGGTCCGTCCCCACGGCCGTCACCGGTGCGATGCCGAAGAGGAATATAAGCAGAGGCGTCATCAGTGAACCGCCTCCCACCCCGGTCAGGCCGACCAGGGTGCCGACGCCGAACCCGGCCAGGATAAAGGCCAGTGTATCCATTGTTGCACCTCTCGTCGGCCGATGCGAAGCGCCGGGCTCCGGCGCTTTATCATGTGAACTCAGACAGTTACCCTGGAAACGCGACGGCGGCCAATGGTGCCGTTGCGGAACCGGAGTGATAATAGGGTGGAAAAAACTATAGCATTCAAACTATATTCCAAAAAATAATAATGTATTATATTTATATAAGAATTTTGTATATAGGATCCGGGCGATGAACATTCAGCAGTTACGATATTTGCGTGAAGTGGCGCGCTGTGGCCTGAATATCTCTGCAGCCGCCAATGTCCTGCACACGGCGCAACCCGGGATCAGTAATCAGATCCGCCAGTTGGAGGAGGAGCTGAAGGTCCAGATATTCGAGCGCAACGGCAAGCGTCTGGTGGGCATCACCCAGCCGGGGCGGGCGGTGCTGGCGATGGCGGAGCGTGTGCTGCGCGACCTCGAGCATATCAAGCAGGTCAGCTATGAATACACCAGCGACGCGACCGGCAGTCTGTCCATCGCGACCACCCACACCCAGGCGCGCTACGCCTTGCCGCCGGTCATCAAGACCTTCACCGAACGCTACCCCGACGTCCGCCTGCACCTGCACCAGGGCAACCCCACGCAGATTGCCCAGCTCGCCGCCTCCGGCGTCGCCGATATCGCCATCGCGACCGAGGGCATGGACATGTACGAGGATCTGGTGGTGATGTCCTGTTATGAGTGGCACCACTGCGTGATCGCGCCGCCGGGCCTCCCTATCCTGCGCGATCACCCGCTGACGCTGGCGAAGATCGCCGAATATCCGATCGTGACCTACGATTTCTCGTTTGCCGGGCGGGTAAAGATCAACGAGGCGTTCGAGCGGGCGGGGCTGCGTCCCAATGTGGTGTTTTCGGCCATCGACTCCGATGTGATCAAGACCTATGTCGAGATCGGTCTCGGTATCGGCCTGATGGCCCAGATGGCGTTCGATCCGGAACGTGACACCAATCTGCGCATGCTCGAGGCGAGCCACCTGTTCGAGCCGTGCACCACCCGACTCGGGGTTCGGCGCGGAAGCCATCTGCGCGGCTACATGTATGCATTTGTCGAGATGTTCGCGCCGCAGCTCGACCGGCGCACGGTCGACAGGGCGATGGCGGGGCAGCCGTCGCGGTCGCGCGATGTGGTTCAGCCCTGAGCGGCGCGGCGCGGCGGCTGTTCCGGCTGCTCGTCGTACGGCTCGCTGTGGCCGCAGTCCTTCTGCGGGCAGACGAGTTCGGCGCCGGCCTTCTTGGTGGTTTTGATGGTCAGGATGGGCCATTGGCAGTTCGGGCAGGGGTTCGCCACCGGTTCGTTCCACACGGCGTAATCGCAGGCGGGATAGCGGGAGCAGGAATAGAAGGTCTTGCCGCGCCGGGAGCGCCGCTGCAGCATGTTACCCTGCTGGCACTTGGGGCAGATCACCTGGGTGTCCGAGGGCTTGACCAGCGGTTCTATATATTTGCACTTCGGATAGGTGCTGCAGCCGATGAATTTGCCGTAGGGGCCGGTGCGCACGACCAGGGCGCCGCTGCAGGCCGGGCACGCGCGCCCCTCCACCAGTTCGGAGCCGCTGTCCTCGTCGCTGTCGCCGAGGTTGCGCGTGTAATCGCAGTCGGGAAAACCGGTGCAGCCGATGAAGCGCCCGCGTTTGCCCAGTCGGATCGAAAGGGGCTTGCCGCACTTGGGGCATTGCTCGTCAAGCGCCTCCTGGGTCACGTCCTTGCGCTGCACCGATTTCTCCTTGTCGTCGACCAGGTGCTTGAACGGCTGCCAGAAGGAGCGCATCAGCGGAATCCACTCCTCCTCGCCGCGTGACACCGCGTCGAGTTCATCCTCGAGCTTGGCAGTGAACTCGTAATCGACGTAGCGTGAGAAGTGCTCGGTAAGGAACTTGTTGACGATCCGGCCGACGTCGGTCGGCTTGAAGCGCTTCTTGTCGAGCACCACGTATTCGCGCTGCTGCAGTGTCGCGATGATCGCCGCGTAGGTGGACGGGCGCCCGATGCCGTATTCCTCCAGCGCCTTGATCAGGCTCGCCTCGGTATAGCGCGGCGGCGGTTCGGTGAAGTGCTGATCGGTATGGATGGTGTCAAGGGTGACCGTCTCGCCCATGGTAAGCTCGGGCAGCAGGTTCTGTTCCTCGCCGTCCTTGCCGTCATCAGTGTCCTCCTGATAAACGCTCATGAACCCCGGGTCGACGATGGTTGATCCCGTGGCACGGAACACATTGCCCTTGCCGGCATCGAGATCCACGCCGACAGTGTTGATGGTCGCGTGGACCATCTGGCAGGCCACCGTGCGCTGCCAGATGAGGCGGTACAGCTTGAACTGGTCAGCGCTCAGGTGCTCCTTGATCGAGTCCGGGTCGGTGTAGACGGATGTCGGCCGGATCGCCTCGTGGGCCTCCTGCGCATTCTTCGCCTTGGTCTTGTAGACCTGGGGCTGGGCCGGCAGCGCGTCCTTGCCGAAACGCTCCGCGATGAGTCGGCGTATTTCCTCGACTGCCTCATTGGCGAGATTGACCGAGTCGGTGCGCATGTAACTGATCAGGCCCGTGGCGCCCTGTCCGGTATCGATACCTTCATAGAGCTGCTGCGCGGTGCGCATCGTGCGCTGCGCGGTGAAGCCGAGCTTGCGCGCCGCCTCCTGCTGCAGAGTCGAGGTGATGAACGGGGCCGCGGCGTTGCGTTTGCGCTGCTTCTTCTCGACCTGGATGACCGTGAGTTTGCCGTTCGCCGCCTTCAGCAGCGCGCGTTCGGTCTCCCTTGCATCCGCCTCGTCGGTGATGCTGAACTGATTGAGTTTCTTGTCCCGGTAGTGTGTGAGCCTGGACCTGAAGCGTTCCTTGCCTTTGGAAGACTCGGCCTCGAGGGTCCAGTATTCGCGCGGCTCGAAGGCCTCTATTTCCTGCTCACGCTCGACGATCATGCGCAGGGCAGGGCTCTGTACGCGTCCGGCGGAGAGTCCGCGCCGGATCTTTTTCCACAGCAGTGGCGAAAGGTTGAAGCCGACCAGATAGTCGAGCGCGCGGCGCGCCTGCTGCGCGTTCACGAGGTTCATGGAAATATCGCGCGGATGCTGGATCGCCTCCTGCACCGCGTTCTTGGTGATCTCGTGAAAGACGATGCGGTGCACCGCCATGTCGCGCAGCGCCGCATCCTGCCGCAGGATCTCATACAGGTGCCATGAGATCGCCTCGCCTTCGCGGTCCGGGTCGGTGGCGAGGTAGAGGGTTTCCACGCCCTTCAGGTTCTTGCGGATGACGTCGATGTGTTTCTGGTTTTTCTCGATGAGCTGGTACTTCATCGAGAAGTCATGCTCGGGATCGACCGCGCCTTCCTTGGGAAGCAGGTCGCGCACATGACCATAGGAGGCGAAGACATTGAAGTCCTTGCCCAGATATTTCTTCAGCGTCTTCGCCTTGGCGGGCGATTCCACGATGACGAGATGCTTGCTCATCGACGAGTACGATACTCCGATTGCCTGTGATTCATCAGTGGCTGTTGATCCGCCAATCCACGGGGTTTCTTAAGCGAAACATCGTGTTCGAGCGGTGCGGCGAGAAAAACGCGCCTATATTAGAGGTGCGATCCACCGACTGTCAAAGCTGTTTCGGTATCGCGTTGAAAATCTTAAGTCCACCGCACCCTCCGTGCACGCGTGCCGGCAGCTTGCCCGTTCGTATCCGATAAGACTGCGCAAGTGGTGCAATGGTTCAAATCACCGGCCGTGACGGGATCGGCAAGGACGGGTTGTTCCTTGATTGGATTGATGAATTGGCTGCGAACCGGCGCGGTAGGACGACCGGTCGCTTTGTTGCGTAGGCAAGGCGCCGGCGTCAGTGCATGTGGCCACTGTTTCTGTCGAAGATGACGGCTTCGAGCCAGGCATGCGCCTGGTCGCTCTCCGGCTGATTCGCGAGCACCATCATGACGATCCATTTGAAGCGCTCAAGGGTGAACTCATCCAGCTCGAGCGCCATGGCGCGCTCGATGATGATTTCACGCGTGGCCGCATCGATGGCCTTGTGCAGCTCGAGCGCGAGCAGGAAGCCGCGGCAGTGGCGGTCCAGCTTCGCCAGCTCGGGCGCCGAGTAGACGCGCTGGGATCCGCTCGATGCAATCCCGCCTGAATCCGGGGCGACATGCCGCTGTGCCAGATTCTCCAGCCAGAGGAAGGCCTTGTTGATTTCCATCTGTGCGAATCCCGCGCTGCGCAGCATCCCCTTCAGCGCGGATTCATCCTGTTCGACGGAACGATCCTCGTCGAGACAATGCTCGAACAGGTACATGAGGACATCGAGAGTGTTTTCTTTCACGTCATTTCCTTTCGTTCCGGCGCGCATAGATCCCGCCCGGCGCGGCGCTGATGTGGCCGGTCATTTCCAGCTCCAGCAATATGGGGCACAGGCGCTCGCTCGGCAGACGGGTGCGTTCGATCAGGCAATCGACTGTCGTAGGGGCATAATCGATTTGACGCAGAACGGCGGCCATTGTTTCATCCAAAGATGAATTTATCGCCGCGCCACACCGCGCATCATCCGGCATTGAAGGCTGGAATCCGATGGCGGCCGGGTGCAGCTCCTCCAGAATATCATGAATACTCTCGACCAGCTTGGCCCCGGCGCGGATGAGCGCGTGGCACCCGCGTGCGCAGGGATTGTGGATGGAGCCCGGGATGGCGAAGACCTCCCGTCCCTGTTCCAGTGCGTACCGCGCAGTGATGAGCGAGCCGCTCCGCAGGGCGGCCTCGACGACGAGTACCCCGCGGCTCAGACCGCTGATGATACGGTTTCTGCGCGGAAATGAATCCGGCAGCGGCGGACTGCCGAGAGGAAATTCCGAGACGAGGGCGCCGGTGCGACGGATCTCCGCAGCCAGCTTCTCATGCCGGACCGGGTATACCCGGTCCAGGCCCGTCCCGGCAACGGCGATGGTGATGCCACCCGCCGCCAGCGCGCCGCGATGGGCGGCGGCGTCAATGCCGGCCGCCAGTCCGCTGGTCACCGCAAGGCCGTGGCGGGCGAGCTCGAGGGCGAACTCGTGCGCCAGATCGAGACCCGCCGGCGTCGGATTTCGGCTGCCCACCACGGCGACCTGCGGCAATGACAGGCAGACGGGATCACCCTGTATGAACAGTACCGGCGGCGGATCATGGACCTCCCTCAACCAGGGTGGATACCCTGGCGCATGCAGGGTCAGCGCATGGTGTCCTGGCTGGGCGATCCAGCGCAGATCATTTTCGACATCGGACCACGCCGGCCTTTCAAAGTATCGTACCGACTCGGTTGGCAACTGCACGGTTGAGGCAAGTTCGCGGGGCGGTAACTGAAAGACCGCGCGGGGGGAGCCAAGACGCTGGAGCAGCTCGCGAAAACGCACCGGGCCAATGCCCGGCGCGCGCAGCAAGGCGAGCCAGTAGGCGATCTCATCCATGTCGGCGGCGCCGTGGCGCCGAAGTCCATCCCTGTGTCCCGGCGGTTGCCCGTCAGGGGTTGTCTACGGTGTCGAGTATGCGCAGATCACGCGTCGCCTCCATGACGAGCGCGTAACTGATATTATCGAACAGCCGTACGATCATCAACGTACCGGCGCGTTCATTGGGCAGTTTCACCATACGGTCGCCGCCGTTCGCGGCGCCGACCGTGTCCCGCACCACCTCACCGGTCCGGTAGACCGCCAGCACATGGCCTTTCTCCAGGCCATCCACCCTGCCGCGGTTGATGACCACGGTCTGCAGGCGGCCGATTCGGGAGACGCCGTCGAGCACCGATATGATCTGGCCGTCCACATCGGACTGCGGTGCGCGCGGAGTGAAGTACTGGTCCAGTTCCTCATCCAGGGGGGCGAGCAGGCGATCCCCTTTCAGGACCTCGCGATTGGCACGGGTGATCAGCAGCGTGCTGGGGTCACCGGTCGCGGTGAGGTCCGCGCCGGCGACGTCGATGGCCTCGTACCCCAGGATCTGCTTGGGGTTTGCCGGATCGCGGTATACCTGGCCACGCCGCACAATATTATAGGAGTGAATATCGGTGTCCTGCTCCAGGCCGCGTGCATAGACCTTGTCGCCGGTCCCGCTGATCAGATGACCTTCCGAGGTCGCGACGATGTAGGGACTTGCCTCCAGTTCCTCGTCGCTGACGATGCGCGGATGAAGCAGAAACTGCTTTATGGCGTCGATCGGGATCGTGGGTATGGCGGTTTCCAGGGAGGAATACCGGGCGCCGGGAGTCAGCTTGACCGTCGGCAGCCCGCTTCGATCATCGCCGCGTCGCACGGTAAGTACTGGTTTCCCATCGATATATTCCAACTGTATGATGTCCCCTGGATAAATCAGGTGGGGATTCTCGATCGCCGGATTGATCTGCCAGAGTTCCGGCCAGAGCCAGGGGTCCTGCAGGAAACGGGAGGAGATGTCCCACAAGGTGTCGCCTTTCGCGACCACGTATTCATCCGGATGATCGGGCGCCAGCTTGACGGTATCGGCCGGCAGATTTGCGCTGAAGACCAGCGCAAACGGGAGTATCAATCGCAAAAACAGGTGTTTGTTTGACATCTGACTTGCCTTGTTAAATCATCACAGGGTTGTGGAAGCAGCGGGCATATTACACCAAGTACCGTAGTTATCGGCGTGGGTGGGCGGATATTAAGATGCCGCATGCCGGAAAACTATGGATTTCCCAGCGGTTCCGGGTAATACAGCATGGCAATACTTCACATTTTGCACTATCCAGACCCGCGCCTGCGCATCAAGGCCGAACCTGTCGAACAGGTGGACGACGAAGTGCGTCAAATGGTCGACGATATGCTGGAGACTATGTACGACGCGCCCGGCATCGGGCTCGCGGCGCCCCAGGTCAGCGTTAGCAAGCGCTTGATCGTGATTGATATCAGTGAGACGCGCGATGCGCCGGTATGCCTGATCAATCCGGTCATCCTGGCGCGCGAGGGGAGCGAGGTCATGGAGGAGGGATGCCTGTCCGTCCCCGGTATCTACGACACCGTGGAGCGGGCGGCCGCCATTCGGGTGCAGGCCGTCGGGCGGGACGGCGCGTCGTATGAAATGGAGGCGGACGGATTGCTCGCCGTCTGCATCCAGCATGAAATGGACCATCTCGAAGGGAAGCTGTTCGTGGATTACCTGACCGAGATGAAACGGCAGCGGATCAAGAAAAAGCTGGAAAAATACCGCCGCCGCACCCTGTAAGCGCGGCGCTCGCTGACATTGTCTCGGATCCCATGAAGCACGGCTTGCACATAGTCTTCGCCGGCACGCCGGAGTTCGCCGCTATACCGCTGGCGGCCCTGCTGGACGCAGGGTATGCGGTCCACTCTGTATTGACGCAGCCGGATCGTCCCGCCGGGCGCGGCCGCAAGCTGCAACCCGGTCCGGTCAAGCAACTGGCCAGCCAGCGCGGCCTGCCCGTCCATCAACCCGAGAGCTTGAAGGATCCGGAGATTCAGCGGATCCTCCGTGCGCTCGCGCCCGATCTCATGGTCGTTGTGGCATACGGTCTGATCCTGCCGGCGGCAGTGCTGGAGATTCCGCGCTTCGGCTGCATCAACATCCATGCCTCGCTGCTGCCGCGCTGGCGCGGGGCTGCGCCGATCCAGCGCGCCCTGCTGGCGGGGGATGTAGAGACTGGCATTACCATCATCCAGATGGATCGCGGTCTCGATACCGGAGCGATGCTGCATCGCGCCGTGTGTCCGATCGCGCCCGCAGAGACTGCGGGAAGCCTGCATGACAAACTGGCCGTGCTCGGAGCACATGCCGTTCTCGAGGTGATCGGCCGCATCGAGGACGGCACTGTATCAGGCATACCCCAGGACAGCAGCCAGGCCAGCTATGCCGCAAAGATCGACAAGGCGGAGGCGGAGCTGGACTGGTCGCGGCCGGCCGAAGAGCTGGAGCGCCGGGTGCGTGCCTTCAATCCCTGGCCGGTGACCTCGACAACGTTGCCGCCATATGGGCGGCTGCGTGTCTGGCGGACGCAGGTGCTCGCCTCCGCCGGTGCCGTGGCGGCGGCGGGCACCCTGCTGCATGCCGGCCGTGACGGCATTGACGTGGCGACCGGGTGCGGAGTACTGCGGTTGCTCGAGGTGCAGCTCGCGGGCGGCCGTCCAGTCTCCACGGGGGATTTCATCAATGCCCATGCCCTATCGGACGGCGTCATTCTTGGTGGCAATGCGACGCCGGCGGATTGAATGTATGCCGCGTGGCGGGTCGCCGTCATAACCAGAGGGCGCATGTGAGGCATGGACGCACGCCGCGCGGCAGTCACAGTGCTGGTGGAGGTGTTCGGCGCCGGCCGCTCGCTGAGCGCCAGTCTGCCCCCCGTGGTCCGCAAGGTGGAGGACCCGCGCGAGCGCGCACTGGTTCAGGATCTGTGTTACGGGGTGCTGCGCTGGTGGCCGCGGCTTGAGGCCGTTGCCGCTGTTCTCATGCGCAAGCCGCTGAAGGAACGCGATACCGATGTCCACTGCACCATACTCGCCGCCCTCTATCAGTTACTATACACACGGATTCCTCCTCATGCGGCGGTGGACGAGGCGGTGAACCTCGCCGCCGCCCTGGGCAAGCCGTGGGCGCGTTCGGTGATCAATGCCGTGCTGCGCCGTTTTCAGCGCGAGCGTGCGGAGGTTCTGGAGCGGGCGGACCGTGACGAGGCGGCGGCGCTGGCGCATCCGCGCTGGATGCTTGACCTCTTGCAGATGGCGTGGCCGGACGACTGGAGGCGCATCGCGCTGGCCGGCAACGAGCGCCCACCCATGCATCTGCGCGTAAACCGACGCCGCTGTGGACGGGATGAGTACCTGCGCGAGCTCGCCGCCGCCGGCATCGCCGCCTCCCCTCATCCGCATGGTGCGGAGGCGCTGGTGCTCGAGCACGCTTTTGATGTGGACTGCCTGCCCGGTTTCGCCGCCGGTCGAGTGTCGGTGCAGGACGCCGCGGCCCAACTGGCCGCCGTGCTGCTCGCGGCCCGGCCCGGTGAGCGCGTGCTGGACGTCTGTGCGGCGCCGGGAGGCAAGACGGCGCATATCCTCGAGTTGCAGCCCGGGCTCGAGTCGCTGCTCGCCCTGGACCTGGACGCAGTGAGGTTGCAGCGGGTGCAGGAGAATCTCGACCGCCTCGGCCTGGCCGCGACCCTGATGTGCGCCGATGCCGGTACGCCGGAGGACTGGTGGGACGGAATCCCGTTCGATCGCATCCTGCTCGACGCCCCCTGCTCGGGAACCGGGGTGATACGACGCCACCCGGACATCAAACGCCTGCGCCGGGAAGCGGACATCACGCCGCTGGTCGCGCAGCAGGAGCGCCTGCTCGAGGCCGCGTGGTCCGTGCTCAAGCCGGGCGGTATGCTCTTGTATTCGACTTGTTCTATCATTCCCGAGGAAAATGACGGACAGATTGCCCGATTTCTGGCGCGGCATCCTGACGCGGCCGTGCGACGGCTGGAAGCGCAATGGGGGAGGGCTTTGTCCGCCGGGAGGCAGATCCTCCCCGGCGAGGATGGTATGGATGGTTTCTATTATGCGTGTCTGGACAAGCTCCCCCATGCCTGAAGCTGCCGCGGCGCCATGAGCGTGCATCGTCACTGGGTCGTGGCCGCGCTGCTGTCGCTGTGCGCCGGTGTGGCGGCGGCGGATGACGCGACAACTGCGGACGTGGACGCCGCGCCCGGAGTGGTCGTGCGCGAGGCGCACACCGAGCTCAGGGATGACGTCTATTATCTCCACGCGAACATCGACTACCATTTCAGCCAGCCGGCACTCGAGGCCCTGGAGAAAGGCGTATCTCTCACAGTGGTGATGAGGATAGAGATACTGCAAGAACGCAGTTATCTGTGGAGCCGGAAGGTTGCCAGCCTGGAGCAGCGTTATCAGCTCAGTTTTCATGCGCTCAGCCAGCAGTACATGCTGCGCAATCTCAACAGCGGTTCGCAGTACATATTCCCGTCGTTCGACGCCGCACGGACCGTGCTCGGCACCGTCGTCGACCTGCCCGTCATCGACGGATACCTGCTCGAGGAGGGCGGGACCTACAGCGGGCGCCTGATGGCGGAGCTCGACGTCGACCAGCTGCCGGTGCCGCTGCGTCTGCTCGCGCTGGTGTCGAAGGACTGGCAATTGAACAGCGAGTGGTACACATGGCCGCTCTGAGGCTGCGTCAGCTGAGCGGGGGCACAGTGCCGATCCTGGCGCTGTTCGCCCTGCTGCTGGTCTCGCTTTACATGATGAGTGCCGCGACGCAGAATTCCGAGGAATTCGGCCGGCTCTACTTCAGCCTCCTGCTGATCAACATCCTGGGGCTGGTGGCCCTGGTCATCCTCATCGGCACCAACCTGGCGCGGCTGGTGCGCCAGTACCGCAAGGGGGCGGCCGGTTCCCGTCTTACTGTCCGGCTGGTGGTGATGTTTGTGATCCTCGCCCTGGTGCCGGTATCCCTGGTCTATTACTTCTCGCTCGGTTTCATCGAGCGCGGGATCGACAGCTGGTTCGACGTGCAGATCGAGGAGGCCTTCGACGACGCCCTCGAGCTCAGCCGCCTCTCCCTCGACGAGCGCAAGCGAGAATATCTGCGCCGTACCAAGCAGATCGGCACGGACCTGACTCTGGTGCCGGACGAGCAGTTGCCGCTCGTGCTGAACGACCTGCGGGTGCAGAACGACGTCTACGAGCTGACCGTGATGACGGCGGCCGGCAGCATCATCGGTTTCAGCAGCCTCAACCCGCTCGCGATCATGCCGAATCTTCCCCCTGACGCGGTGCTGCGCCAGGCCCGGCGCGGCGATACCTATATCAGCCTGGACCCGGTCGGAGACGACGAGCTTTACGTGCGCATCCTGATCGAACTTCCCGGTATGCGGCCGGTGCTGGAGACACGCCTGCTGCAGGCAATGTATCCCGTTTCCGGCCGCGTAAACGAGCTCACCGCCAGCGTTGAGGATGCCTCATCGCGCTACAAGCAGCTCGCCTATCTGCGCAAACCGCTCAAGTACAGCTTCATGCTGACACTGTCGCTGGTGCTGCTGCTCAGCCTGCTCTCGGCGGTGTGGGCGGCGTTCTTCTCGGCGCGCCGGCTGGTGGCGCCGGTGCGCGTGCTCGCCATCGGCACGCGCGCCGTGGCCGCCGGCGACTACGACCGTCAGCTGCCGCAGCATTCGAGTGACGAGCTCGGTTTTCTGGTAAAGTCGTTCAACGACATGACACGCCGACTGGCGCAGGCGCGCGACGAGGCGCGCCAGAGCCAGCAACAGGCCGAGAGCGAACGCGCCTACCTGCGCGCGGTGCTGGGACGCCTGTCTTCCGGTGTACTGACGCTGGACAAGCAGCGCATCATACGCACTGCCAATGCCGCCGCCGGCCATATCCTCGGCGTCGAGCCCAAGGACTACATCTCCAGCCCGCTGGTCGCGCTGGCGCGGGACCACGAGCACCTGCGGCCGTTCATCGATGCGATCCGGCCGCATCTCGCTGCGGGCGATTCTGACTGGCGCAGGGAGGTCATCGTGTACGGACCGTCCGGGCGGCAGGTGCTGATGTGCGGCGGTGCGTCGCTGCCCGGCCAGGGGCACCGCTGGACCGGTAACGTGCTGGTGGTCGAGGATGTGACCGCGCTGGTGCAGGCCCAGCGCGATGCCGCGTGGGGGGAGGTGGCGCGCCGGCTCGCGCACGAGATCAGGAACCCGCTCACACCGATCCGCCTGTCGGCGGAACGCCTGCGCCGGAAATACCTGAAGGAGATGAGCCCGCAGGATGCCGAGGTGCTCGATCGCTCCACACACACCATCGTGCAGCAGGTTGAGGTGATGCAGGAGATGGTCAAGGCCTTCTCCGATTATGCGCGCACACCCCAGCTCAAGCTGCGGCCGCTCGATCTCAACACCATCATCGGCGAGGTGCTGGACCTGTACCGCGGCGACAGCGGCGCGCGCTTCGAGACGGAACTCGATCCCGCGCTGCCGGAATTGCGCCTCGACTCGGGCCGGATGCGCCAGCTGCTGCACAACCTGATCAAGAACTCGATCGAGGCGGCGGAGGCGGGTCGTGAATGCCATGTCACCCTGCGCACCGCAGTCGTTCTGGAGGCGGGGGCGGAGAGCGTCGAGCTGCGCGTGCAGGACAACGGTCCGGGGCTTCCCGCGGAGATGGTGGGCCGCTACTTCGAGCCGTATTTCACCACCAAGCACAAGGGCAGCGGCCTCGGGCTCGCGGTGGTGAAGAAGATCGTTGAGGAACACGGCGGCATGGTGTGGGCAGAGAATGCCCGCGAGGGCGGTGCGCTCATCGTGGTTCGCTTCCCGACTGAGACAACCTCGGCTGCGGAGGATGGCGCGGCGGAAAGGCAGGGCGGCAGCGCGACGGCGCGGACCGCACCCGGTGAACGGAAACACAAGGCTGAGGCAAGGCAGGTTGAATCATGAACGCCCATATACTGGTGATCGATGACGAACGGGACATCCGCGAGCTGGTGCGGGAGATCCTGGAGGACGAAGGTTACGAGGTCAGCGTGGCCGAGGACGCTGCGCAGGCGCGGCAGGCGCGGCGCCAGCGACGCCCCGACCTCATTCTGATGGACGTGTGGTTGCCGGATACCGACGGCCTGAGCCTGCTGCGCGAGTGGTCGCAACAGGGCGGCGTGGACGCACCGGTGATCATGATCTCCGGCCACGGAACGGTGGAAACCGCGGTCGAGGCGACCAAGCTCGGTGCCTACGATTTCGTCGAGAAACCGCTCTCCCTGTCGAAGCTGCTGCTGGTGGTGCAGCGTGCGCTGGAGGCCGACCGGCTGCAGCGTGAAAACGTCGGCCTGCGTGAACAGGCACAGGCGCTGCTCGAGCCGATCGGCGGCAGCGCGGTGATGAAGGACCTCCGCGCACAGGTGCAGCGCGTCGCGCGGCACAATGCCTGGGTGCTGATCAGCGGCGAACCGGGCAGCGGCAAGGAACTGTTCGCGCGCTACCTGCATCACTGCAGCGCGCGCAGCGCGGGACCGTTCGTCGAGGCGGGCATCGCCGCCATCGCGGGCGACAACGCGGCGGTCGAACTGTTCGGCGCGGAACAGGGCGCCGGCATCCGCTACGGATTTTTCGAAAAGGCTAACGGCGGCACCCTGCTGCTGGGCGAGATCGGGGAGATGAGCCTCCCGGTGCAGGCCAAGCTGATCGGCGCGCTGGAGGACAAGCATTTCGTGCGCGTCGGCGGCAAGGATCCGGTGCCTTTCGACGTACGCGTGGTGGCCGCGACCCATCGCGACCTCGAGGCGGACATCAAGGCGGGTAGCTTCCGGGAGGACCTCTATTACCAGCTCAATGTGGTACCGCTGCGCATACCGCCGCTGCGCGAGCACGGCGAGGACGTGCCGCAGCTGATCGATTACTACGTCGACGTCTTCGTCAGGCAGGACAACCTCCCGCGGCTGCGTTTCTCCGACCCGGCGCGCAAGCGCCTCAGCGGCCATCACTGGCCGGGCAACGTACGCGAGCTGAAGAATCTGGTGCAGCGCCTGCTGATCCTGGCCGCCGGCGACGAGATCACCCTGGACGACGTGGAGACGGCGCTGGGCGTGCGTTCGCGCCATACCGCTGAGATTCCGGTCGCCTTCGATTCCGAGCTGCGCACCGCGCGCCTTGAATTCGAGCGGGCCTATTTCGAATACCAGCTCGGCGTCGTCGGCGGCAACATGGCCGAGGTGGCGCAGCGCGCCGGGATAGAGCGCACGCATCTGTACCGCAAGCTGCGCATGCTCGGTATCAAGGCGAAGCAGGATTAGAATGGCACCGGCGTGACTCATCCACGATTCCAGGTACGGGAAGCGATCGACACATGAAAATAATCATCTTGGGGGCCGGGCAGGTCGGCGGCTCGGTGGCGGAGAACCTGGCGCGCGAGGCCAACGACATCACGGTGGTCGACCACGACGCAAAGCGCCTGCAGGACCTGCAGGACCGGCTCGACCTGCGTACCGTCCTCGGGCAGGCCTCCCATCCCGAGGTGCTGCGCCGCGCCGGGGCGGAGGATGCCGACATGATCATCGCCGTCACCAGCAGCGACGAGACCAACATGGTGGCCTGCCAGGTCGCCTACACCCTGTTCCATACCCCGACCAAGATCGCGCGCGTGCGCGCGCGCGACTATCTCGCCTACTCGCAGCTGTTTACCCAGGAGGCGCTGCCGATCGACATGCTGATCAGCCCCGAGCAGGTGGTCATTGACCAGGTGCAGCGACTGATCGAGTATCCGGGTGCCCTGCAGGTGCTCGATTTCGCCGGCGGACGCGTGCGCCTGGTGGCGGTCAAGGCCTATTACGGCGGGCCCCTGGTCGGCCACGAGCTGCGTGAGCTGCGCGAACACATGCCCGGCATCAAGACCCGCGTCGCCGCGATCTTCCGCCGCGGTGCGCCGATCATCCCCCAGGGCGACACGGTGATCGAGGTCGACGATGAGGTGTTCTTCATCGCGGCGACGGAGGACATCCGCGCGGTGATGGGCGAGCTGCGCAAGCTCGACAAGCCGATCCGGCGCGTGACCCTGGTCGGCGGCGGCAACATCGGCAAGGGCCTGGCCCGCGCGCTGGAGAATCGCTACCAGGTCAAGCTGATCGAAAATGACACGGTGCGCGTGCAGGAGGTGTCCAACGAACTCGAGCGCACCCTGGTGCTGCAGGGCGACGCCGCCGACGAGGATCTGCTGATCGAGGAGAACATCGAGAACACCGACGTGTTCTGCGCCGTCACCAACGACGACGAGGCGAACATCCTGTCCGCCATGCTCGCCAAGCGGCTCGGCGCGCGCAAGGTGATCTCCCTGATCAACCGCTCGGCCTATGTCGACCTGGTCGAGAGCGGCACCATCGACATTGCCATATCGCCCCACCTCGCCACCATCGGCGGCCTGCTCGCCCACGTGCGCCGCGGCGACGTGGTGGTGGTGCATTCGCTGCGGCGCGGCGCCGCCGAGGCGATCGAGGCGGTGGCCCACGGCGATACCAAATCCTCCAACGTGGTCGGCCGCGCCGTGGGGGACATCAAGCTGCCGCCGGGCACGACCATCGGGGCCATCGTGCGCGGGGAGGAGGTGCTGATGGCGCACCACGACTCGGTGATCGAGGCGGACGACCATGTCATCCTGTTCCTGGTCGACAAGAAGCGGGTCGCCGAGGTGGAGCGGCTGTTCCAGGTCGGCGTCACGTTCTTC
The DNA here is from genome assembly GCA_016712635.1 of Gammaproteobacteria bacterium. Taxonomy (NCBI): domain Bacteria; kingdom Pseudomonadati; phylum Pseudomonadota; class Gammaproteobacteria; species Gammaproteobacteria bacterium. The sequence continues at coordinate 317,106 of JADJQS010000015.1, forward strand.
TAGACAGGCCCGCATGACCCCTTCGCCCGTTTCTCCCTGCAAGCGCCGCGCGCGCGCGCCGACGACCCTCCGATGCAGCTCCGCATCATCCAGCGCATAGTCGGTCTGCTGCTGACTCTGTTCAGCCTGGCCATGCTGCCGCCGCTGCTGTTCGCATGGCACGACGCCGACGGCGCCCTGCCGGGCTTCGCGCTGTCGTTCGCCGTCGCCCTGGTCTGCGGCCTGGCGCTGTGGCTGCCGGTACGCACCATGAGCGTCGAGCTGCGCCTGCGCGACGGCTTTCTGGTGGTGGTTCTGTCGTGGGTGATGCTAGCGCTGTTCGGGGCGCTCCCCTTCGTGTTCACGCCGGGGCTTGCATACACGGACGCGGTGTTCGAATCGTTTTCCGGGCTGACCACCACGGGGGCGACCGTAATGAACGACCTCGACGCGCTGCCGCGCTCCGTGCTGTACTACCGCCAGCAGCTGCAGTGGCTCGGTGGCATGGGGATCATCGTGCTGGCGGTGGCGATCCTGCCCATGCTCGGCATCGGCGGCATGCAGTTGTTCCGCGCCGAGACGCCCGGCCCGATGAAGGACAACCGGCTCACCCCGCGCATCACCGAGACCGCGAAGGCCTTGTGGTACCTGTACCTCGGGCTGACGCTGCTCTGCGCGAGCGCCTACTGGATCGCGGGGATGACGCTGTTCGACGCGGTCGGGCACAGTTTTTCCACGGTTTCGATCGGCGGTTTTTCCACCCATGACGCCAGCCTCGGGCACTTTGACAACCCGATGGTCGAGATCGTGGCCACGTTCTTCATGGCCATATCGGGCGCGAATTTCGCCCTGCATTTCCTCGCCTGGCGCGGCGCCAGCGTCGCGCCCTACCTCAGGGATCCGGAGTTCAGGACCTACCTCACCGTGCTCGGGTGCCTGGCGGCGGTCAGCGGCGTGTATCTTTACGCGAGCGGCATCTTCGACACGCCCGGCGAGGCGCTGCAGCGCGGCTTGTTCCAGGCCGTCGCCATCGCGACGACCGCCGGTTTCACCACGGCTGAATACCAGCAATGGCCGCCCTTCCTGCCGGTACTGCTGCTGATGAGCAGCTTCATCGGCGGCTGCGCGGGTTCCGCCGGCGGCGGGCTCAAGGTGATCCGCGTCCTGCTGCTGATGCGCCAGGGCACGAGGGAGATCAAGCGCCTGGTCCATCCCAGCGCGCATTACCTGGTCAAGATCGGAAACAAGGCCCTGTCGGGAGAGGTGATCGATTCGATCTGGGGATTCTTTTCCCTGTATGTGGTCTGCTTCTGTACCATGACCCTGCTGCTGGCGGCCACCGGCCTCGACCTGGTGACCGCATTTTCCGCGGTCGCCGCCTGCATCAACAACATGGGTGTCGGCCTTGGCGGCGTGGGGTCGGGATTCGCCGATCTGAACCCGGCCTCGAAGTGGGTGCTGTGCGTCGCGATGCTGCTGGGCCGGCTCGAGATGTTCACCCTGCTGGTGCTGTTCATGCCGGGCTTCTGGCGCAAATGATTCGCCTGCCCGCGGGGCCATACGAGGACTATACGGAGGGAAGAGATGAGCGAAAGCCGTGACAAATGGGATGCCATCTACAGCCAGAAGACCGGGTTCCCCGGCGCACCGACCCGCGTGCTGGCGGAGAACGCGCACCTGCTGCCGCGTGCGGGCGACGCGCTCGAGATCGCCTGCGGCCGTGCCGGCAACGCCGTCCTGCTGGCGGAGCGCGGGCTGGTCACGCGGGCCTGGGACATCTCCGCGGTTGCGATCCGGCAGATCAACGACTACGCGCGGGCGCGCGGGCTTCCGCTCACCGGGGAGGCGCGCGACATGACTGAGCAGCCGCCGGCCCCCGCCTCCTGCGACGTGCTCGTGGTCGCCCATTACCTCGACCGCGGACTGGCTCCGGATCTCATCGCCGCGCTGCGTCGGGGCGGCCTGCTGTTTTATCAGACGTTCACACGCACGCGCGTGACGGAGGCCGGCCCCGGGAATCCGGAGTACCGCCTCGCGGACAATGAATTGCTCGCGCTGTTCTCCCCGCTCAGGGTGCTGGTGTACCGCGAGGAGGGCCGTGTCGGCGCGCTCGACCAGGGCCTGCGCGACGAGGCGATGATCGTCGCCCAGAAGCTATGAGGCGCGCCGCGTATAGAAGCGCGTCTCACCCGGGGGCCGCGTCTTGAAGCGCTTGTAGCTCCACTGGTACTGCTGCGGGAGGGCGCGGACGCAGGCCTCGATGCCGGCATTGACGGCCGCGGTGATCTCCTCGACCGAGGCCCCGGACACCGGTGTGAGCGGCAGGAAATGCAGGTGGAAGCCGGCGCCGGCCGCGATGCGCTCGGCGTAGGCGATGAACACCGGTGCGCCGGTCTGCTGCGCGAGGCGCGCCAGCAGCGTCATCGTATAGGCGGGACGGCCGAAAAACGGGCTGAACACGCCACTGCCGAAACCCGGCTCCTGGTCGGGGAGGATGCCGAGGAGTTCGCCCCGCCGCAGCGCCTTGAGCAGGGCGCGCACCCCGGCGGTATCGGCCGGCACGAGTGCGGCGCCGAAGCGTTCGCGCGCGGCCGTCATTAGGGTGTCGAGACCGTGCAGGCGCGGTGGCCGGTAGAGGCTGGTCATGCGGTGGTGCAGGGAGCTGTAGAGCGCGGTCAGTTCCCACGCGCCCAGGTGCGGCATGGCGAGGATCGCGCCGCGCCCCGCGCCCAGTGCCGCATCGAGCACGGCCTCGCCCTCGACGCCGCGGACCAGGCTGTCGATGCGCCTCCGGTCCCAGCGCCACAGCGGCCCGGTCTCCGCCGCCGTCCTGCCGGTCTCGATCAGGCTGCGTCGCACCAGGTGCTCCCGGCCCGCCGCGTCCAGTTGCGGCAGGCAGCGCGCGATGTTGATGCGGGAGACGCGCCGCGCCTCGCTGGGGAGGCGGGCGAGCGCCCAGCCACCCGCAGCCCCCAATACATGGACGGCTCGCAAGGGCATGGCCGCGCTCAGACGCAGGAAAAATTTGATCAGGAGGGCCCGCATCGGCCGTATCGGTTCATGACAATGTTAGAATAGCGCGGGCATTACGCGTGCCCGCGCTCCCCGGCGGCGGCCGGACGCCCGCGGGGCGTTGTCTGCATCAGACGGCCAGTCTAAATCAAGGTAATCGGATTTGTCATGAGAGAAAAATTCATCGAGCGTTTGCGCCAACGCGTGCTGCTGTGCGACGGCGGTACCGGGACCCTGATCCAGGCGGAGGAGTGGGACGTCGACAAGGATTTCCTCGGGCTGGAGAACTGTTCGGAGATCCTGTGCCGGACGCGGCCCGATTTCGTGCGCAAGCTGCACCGCGTCTACTATGAGGCGGGCGCGGACTGCGTCGAGACCAACACCTTCGGCGCCAACAAGGTGGTGTTCGCCGAATTCGACCTGGTCGCGCAGACCTATGAGCTGAACCGCCTGGCGGCGGAACTGGCGCGCGAGGTGGCGGACGAATTCACCACCCCGGAATGGCCGCGCTACGTGCTCGGCTCGATGGGGCCCGGCACCAAGCTGCCCAGCCTGGGCCACATCGGCTACGACACGCTGGAGGATTCCTATTACGAACAGGCGCGCGGCCTGCTCGACGGCGGCGTCGACGCCTTCCTGCTCGAGACGCACCAGGACCTGCTGACGATGAAGGCCGGCATCAACGCCATCAAGCGCGCGCGCGCGGAGAAGGGCATGAGTCGCGCGGACACCCCGATCTTCGCCCAGGTGACCATCGAGACCACCGGCACCATGCTGGTCGGTTCCGACATCGGCTGCGCGGTGACCGCGCTGGCGGCGATGGACGTGGATGCGATCGGCCTGAACTGCGCCACCGGCCCGACCGAGATGGCCGAGCACGTGCAGTACCTCGGCGAGAACTGGCCCGGTCTGATCTCGATCATGCCCAATGCCGGCCTGCCCATGCTGGTGGAGGGCAAGACGGAATATCCGCTGTCGCCCGAGGAGCTGGCCGGCTGGCAGCAGCGCTTCGTCGAGGAGGACGGCGTCAACCTGATCGGCGGCTGCTGCGGCACCACCCCGGCGCACATCGCGCGCCTGCGTGCGATGCTCTCCGGGCGCGCCGATCCGGCGCCGCGCAAGCGCCAGATCGTGCTGACGCCGGCGGTCAGCTCGCTGTACACCAGCGTGCCGCTGCGGCAGGAGAACGCGGTGTTCGCGGTCGGCGAGCGCTCCAATGCCAACGGCTCGAAGAAATTCCGCGACCTGCTCGGCGCGGAGGACTGGGACGCCCTGGTCGGCATCGGGCGCGAACAGGTCAAGGAAGGCTCGCATGCGCTCGATGTGTGCGTGGCCTACGTCGGCCGCCCCGAGGCCTCCGACATGATCCAGGTGGTCACGCGCTACCGCGGCCAGATCACCGTGCCGCTGGTGATCGATTCGACCGAGACGCCGGTGCTGGAGACCGCGCTGAAGCTGATCGGCGGCAAGAGCATCATCAACTCGATCAACTTCGAGGACGGCGAGGAAAAGGCGGAGAAGGTGCTCGGTTACGCGAAGAAATTCGGCACCGGCGTGGTCGCCCTCACCATCGACGAGGGTGGTATGGCCAAGGAGGTCGATCACAAGCTCGCCATCGCCGCCCGGCTGTACGAGTTTGCGGTCGGGCGCCATGGCCTGCCGGCATCCGACCTGCTGTTCGATCCGCTCACCTTCACCATCTGCACGGGTGTGGAAGAGGACCGCGACCACGGCAAGAACACCCTCGACGCCATCGAGCGCATCGCGCGCGAGTTCCCCGAGTGCCAGATCCTGCTCGGCCTGTCCAACATCTCGTTCGGGCTGAACGCCGCGGCGCGCCACGTGCTGAACTCGGTATTCCTCCATCACGCCCAGCGGCGCGGCATGACTGCGGCGATCATCCACGTGTCCAAGATCGTGCCGCTGCACAAGATCGACGAGGCCCACCGCCAGGCGGCCGAGGACCTGATCTTCAACGTACGGCGCGACGGCCGCGACCCGCTGCTCTACTTCGTCGATCTGTTCAAGGACGCCAAGTTGGCGGCGACGGTGAAGGTGAAGGCCGAGACGGTCGAAGAGGCGCTCAAGCAGCGCATCATCGACGGCGACAAGAAGGGGCTGGAGGACGACCTGCGCGAGGCCCTGAAGAAATACCGGCCGCTCGACATCATCAACGAACTGCTGCTCGACGGCATGCGGGTGGTCGGCGAGCTGTTCGGCTCCGGCCAGATGCAGCTGCCCTTCGTGCTGCAGTCGGCCGAGACAATGAAGGCCGCGGTGGCGTTCCTCGAACCGCTGATGGAACGCATCGACGGCCAGCAGAAGGGCACGCTGGTGCTCGCGACGGTGAAGGGCGACGTGCACGACATCGGCAAGAACCTGGTCGACATCATCCTGACCAACAACGGCTACCGGGTGATCAACCTCGGCATCAAGCAGCCGCTGACGAACATCCTCGAGGCCGCGTTTGAACACCGCGCCGATGCCGTCGGCATGTCCGGCCTGCTGGTGAAGTCGACGGTGATCATGAAGGAAAACCTCGAGGAGATGAAGCGCCAGGGCGTGGACATCCCGGTACTGCTGGGCGGCGCCGCATTGACGCGCCGCTATGTCGAGGGTGATTGCCGCGCGGCCTACACCGCGCCGGACAAGGTGCACTACGCCAAGGACGCCTTCGGCGGGCTCAAGCTGATGAACACCATCATGGAAGCGAAGCAGGGCGCGCGCTAGCCGGCCCGGCCGCGGCTCCGTGTGGCCGCCAGAATCGGTATTGAGGAGCGGTTGCGATGTCCAACAGTGAAAGCTGGGTAGAGGAGATGCGCTCGGCCTCACTTTACCGCGTCATGGCGGAGGTCGAGGACGATCCCGCCAAGATCACCCTGTTCAATGCCCTCGCCCACGCCGCCGAGACCCAGGCGGGCCTGTGGGAAGACAAGATGCGCGCCGCCGGCGAGGCTGTGCCGCAACGACCGCGACCGACCGGGCGGGTGCGCATCATCGCCTGGCTGATCCGGCGCATCGGCCCGCGCGCGATCCGGCCCGCTCTGGCCGCGATGAAGATTCGCGGCCTGTCGGTCTACACGCACCCGGCGCCCAGCCCCGGACATGCCATGCCGACCTCGGTGGAGGAGGTCGGCTACCGCCATTCCAGCCTCGGCCGCGGCGGCAACCTGCGCGCCGCCGTGTTCGGCGTCAACGATGGCCTCGTCTCCAACACCTGCCTGCTTATGGGGGTGGTCGGCGCCGCGCAGGACAGCGGCATCGTCCTGCTGACCGGCATCGCCGGCCTGCTCGCCGGCGCGGCTTCGATGGCGGCCGGCGAATACGTCTCGGTGCGCTCGCAGCGCGAACTGTACGAATACCAGATCGGCCTCGAGCGCGACGAGCTCGCCGAATATCCGCAGGAGGAGGCGGAGGAGCTCGCGCTCATATACCACGCACGCGGCCTCGACCTGACGCAGGCGCGCGCGTTCGCCACCGGCCTGCTTGAGAATCCGGCGGCGGCGCTCGATGCGCTCGCGCGCGAGGAACTCGGTCTCGATCCCGGCTCGCTCGGCTCGCCGCTCGGCGCCGCGGCCTCCTCTTTTGTTTCCTTCGGCGCCGGGGCGCTGCTACCATTGGCGCCGTTTCTGTTAGGGATCGATGGCCGCCCGGTCGCCTGGATGGTCGCAATCAGCCTGGCCGCGCTCTTCACGGTAGGTGCCGCGCTGAGCCTGTTCACCGGCAAAAGCGCGTGGTGGGGCGGATTGCGCATGGCACTGATCGGAGGCGGGGCCGGTGTGGCGACCTACGCCATCGGGCACTGGCTCGGCGCCGCGCTGGCGTAGGCGTTGCCGGCGTCGGCGAGGAGAGGGGATGATCGGGCAGTATCCGGCAATCAAACCGTACGTCACGCACAGTCTGGCGGTGGATACGCTGCACACGCTGTACGTGGAGGAGTGCGGCAATCCGGACGGGCTTCCCGTGCTGTTCGTGCACGGCGGCCCTGGCGCCGGCTGCGAGCCGTGGCACCGCCGCTTCTTCGACCCGGAGGTCTGGCGCATCGTGCTGTTCGACCAGCGCGGATGCGGCCGCTCGACGCCGCACGCCGAACTGCGCGACAACACGACCCAGGACCTGGTGGCCGACATCGAGCGCATCCGCGCGCACCTCGGCATCGAGCGCTGGGCGGTGTTCGGCGGCTCGTGGGGTTCGACCCTAGGGCTGGTCTATGCGGAGACGCATCCGGAGCGCGTGACCGGCCTGATCCTGCGCGGCATCTTCCTGTGCCGGCCGGAGGAGATCCGCTGGTTCTACCAGGAGGGCGCGAGCTGGCTGTTCCCGGATTACTGGGAGGAATACCTGCGCCCGATCCCGGAGGACGAGCGCGGCGACCTCGTCCCCGCCTATTACCGCCGCCTGACCGGCGAGGACGAGATCGCGCGCATGGCCGCCGCCAAGGCGTGGTCGCGCTGGGAGGGCAAGACCTCGAACCTGCTGCCGCGCAAGGAGGTGGTCGACCACTTTTCCGAGCCCTACACCGCGCTCAGCCTCGCCCGCATCGAATGCCACTATTTCATGAACGCGTCCTATCTCGAGCCGGACCAGATCCTGCGCGATGCGCACCGGCTGGCGGACATCCCCGGTGTCATCGTGCACGGGCGCTACGACGCGGTGTGCCCGCTGAAGAATGCATGGGACCTGCACCAGGCCTGGCCGCGCGCCGAGCTGCGCGTGATCCCCGACGCCGGCCACTCCGCGCTCGAACCCGGTATCGTCGACGCGCTGGTGCGCGCGACCGTCGACCTGTCCAGGCGCCTGGCATGATCGCGCTGCTGCAGCGCGTCGCCTCGGCGCGGGTGCAGGTGGACGCTCGCACCGTCGGTGAAATCGGCCGCGGCCTGCTGGTGTTCCTCGCGGTGGAGCGCGGCGACACCGAGGCGCAGGCGGACCGCCTGATCGAGCGCGCGCTGAACTACCGCGTGTTTGCCGACGACGAAGGGCGCATGAACCGCAGCGTGCTCGACACGGGAGGCGAGGCGCTGCTGGTGTCGCAGTTCACGCTCGCGGCGGACACCCGCTCCGGCCTGCGCCCGAGCTTCACCCCGGCGGCGGAACCGGCGGAGGCCCGGCGCCTGTTCGACTACGCCCTCGGGCGCGCGCGCACCCATCCGCTGCGCGTCGCGACCGGCGAATTCGGCGCCGACATGCAGGTCGCGCTGGTCAACGACGGCCCGGTCACCTTCTCCCTGCGCGTCGCGCCAGATAACTGACGTCGGGGACAGATTTATTTATTGAGGTTGGCCTCACGCTGTCAGCACCAAACTAAATCAGTACCGCGAATCGCGTCGTATAATTGACGACGGGGACAGATTAATTTATTCCAAAAAATAAATCTGTCCCCGATGAACAGCGAAAAATAAATCTGTCCCCAGGGAGGCTCCATGGCTGTCTATGCCATCGGCGATGTGCAGGGCTGTCAGCGCGAACTGATGACGCTGCTGTCGCTGCTTGAATTCAATCCTGACACCGACCGGCTGTGGTTCGTCGGTGATCTGGTTAATCGCGGGCCCGATTCGCTCGAGGTGCTGCGCTTCGTCAAGAGCCTGGGCGATCGCGCGGTCACCGTGCTCGGCAACCATGACCTGCACCTGCTGGCGATTGCGACCGGCACGCGCGAGCCGGGTCCGGGTGATACCTTCGGTGACATCCTCGCCGCGCCGGACCGCGCCGAACTGATCGACTGGCTCCGGCGCCTTCCGCTGCTGCATCAGGATGCCGCGCTCGGCTATACCATGATCCACGCCGGTCTGCCGCCGCAGTGGGACCTCGCGCAGGCCGCGGCCCGCGCCGCCGAGGTCGAGGCCGTGCTGTCTTCCGATGATTACGTCGCGTTCCTGCGCGACATGTACGGCGGCAAGCCGGATCGGTGGTCGGAGGACCTGCGCGGCACCGACCGCCTGCGCTTCATCCTCAACTGCTACACGCGCCTGCGCTTCTGCGATGTGCAAGGGCGCATCCACCTGAAGGAGAAGGGTTCGCCGTTCGGACGCGATGACGGCCTGAAACCGTGGTTCGATATCCCCGGTCGCGCCAGCGCGGATCTCAATCTCGTGTTTGGCCACTGGTCGACCCTCGGCCGCTATCACGCCCCCGGCGTCTGCGCGCTCGACTCAGGCTGCGTCTGGGGCGGCGCGCTGACCGCGCTGCGCCTCGACGGCGAGCCGCAGTGGATCAGCCTGCCCTGCGCCGGCTACTGCCGGCCGGGGGAGGAATAAGCCGCAACAAAGCCTGGTCATCCCGTGCGTGGCGCAGCGGAGACTCCGGATCCAGGGTTTAGCTCAGGAGGCTGGTTTCCCGCTTCCGCGGGAATGTCGGAGGCCTGCCCGGCTCCTGGCGGGTTTCCAGCCGCACGTGTTATTTAAATTCGGTGAGCCAGTCGCGCGGCCGCAGGAAATCGCTGTACAGCCGCGCCTCCTCGGTACCCGGCTCGGGATGCCAGTTGTAACGCCACTTCACCAGCGGTGGCAGCGACATCAGGATCGACTCGGTGCGGCCGCCCGACTGCAGGCCGAACAGCGTACCGCGATCGTAGATCAGGTTGAACTCCACGTAGCGCCCGCGCCGGTAGAGCTGGAAGTCGCGCTCGCGCTCGCCGTAGGGTGTCGTCTGCTTGCGGCGCGCGACGATCGGGCGGTAGGCCGCCAGGTAGTGGTCACCGACGCTCTGCATGTAGCCGAAGCAGCGCGCGAAACCCCATTCGTTCAGATCGTCGAAAAACAGCCCGCCGATGCCGCGCGGCTCATTGCGGTGCTTCAGGAAGAAATACTCGTCGCACCATTTCTTGTAGCGCGGATAGACGTCCTCGCCGAAGGAAACACAGGCGGCGCGCGAGATGCGGTGCCAGTGCACCGCGTCCTCCTCGTATCCATAATAAGGAGTCAGGTCGAAGCCGCCGCCGAACCACCAGATCGGCGCCGCGCCTCCTTTCTCGGCGATGAAGAAGCGCACGTTGGCGTGAGAGGTCGGCGCGTAGGGATTCCTCGGATGGATCACCAGCGACACGCCGAGCGCCTCGAAGCGGCGCCCGGCAAGCTCCGGCCGGTGCGCCGTGGCGGAGGCCGGCATGCCCGCGCCCATGACGTGCGAGAAGTTCACGCCCGCCTGCTCGAACACCGCCCCGTTCGCCAGCACCCGGCTGCGCCCGCCGCCGCCCTCCGGTCGTTCCCACGCGTCCTCGACGAAGCGCGCGGACCCGTCTTCGGTCTCGAGTTCGGAGCAGATGCGCGCCTGCAGGCCGAGCAGGTAAGTTTTTACGGCGGCGATGTCGGGCTGGCTCATGGGATACCGTCGGGTTCGTGAACAGAATGTCAGGATTCTAGCGCAGATCGCGGAGGGGACAGATTTGAAATCTGTCCCCGGGCGAATGCTCAGCCCGGCCGGACGACATGGCCGGTCAGCGCGTCGCGGATCTCGCTCGGGCGTTTTCGGGGCCCTACCTTGCCGGTCAGCACGTAATCGAGTTCGGCGCCGAAGTGGCGTTCGACCTGCAGCGCGGTGCGGGCCGCCGGCCGGCGATGGCGGTTGGCGCTGGTGGAGACCAGCGCATAGCCGGCGGCGCGGCACAGCGCGGCGGCAACCGGATGCGCGGTGACACGTATGGCGATGGTCTTGTGCGCGCCGCTCAACCAGTAGGGGACGCCGGGCGCGGCCGGCAGCAGCCAGGTGACAGGGCCGGGCCACGAGTCGCGCACGTGCCGGATGACAGATTTGGACACAGGACCGATGTAGGGCGCGAGCTGTGAAAACTTCGCACCGATCAGGATGAGCCCCTGCGCAAGTGGCCGCTGCTTGATGTCGAGCAGGCGGGACACCGCATCGCCGTCCAGCGGGTCGCAGCCGAGGCCGTACACTGCTTCGGTGGGATAGGCGATGACGCCGCCCGCCCGCACGCTGCGCGCGGCCATGCGCAGTTGCCAATTGCCGCTCATCGCGTCGGTTCCAGCCCGGGGATCATTTCGCCTGCAGCTGTTCCTGCAGGGCGGCGTTCTTCGCGATTATCGACCTGGCGTTGTCGGCGCGTTCCTGTTTCAGTCGTGCGGCGAGCGCGGCGTCGGACAGCGCGATCATCTGCGCGGCGAGGTAGGCGGCGTTCTTCGCGCCGGCCGAGCCGATCGCGACGCAGGCGACCGGGATGCCGCCCGGCATCTGCACCGTGGAGAGCAGCGAGTCCATGCCTTTCAGCGGGCCGGCATCGAGCGGAACGCCGATCACCGGCTTGACCGTGATGGCCGAGACCGCGCCGGCCAGGTGCGCGGCGAGCCCGGCGGCGGCGATGAAGACCGCACAGCCGCGGCGGTCGGCGTCGGCGACGTACTCGTGCGTCTCCTTGGGCGTGCGGTGGGCGGAGGTGACGCGCACCTCGAAGGGGACCTGCAGTTTTTTCAGGGTGTCCAGCGTATTCTGCATCACGGGCAGATCGCTGTCGGAACCCATCAGTACGGCGACAAAGGTCTTGCTCATGGTGGTGTTCTCCTTCTGTGCGGATTCAGCGGTGCGCGCCGGACTCGCGCGCAATGGCGCGGTAGCCGATGTCGGTACGGTAATAGACGTCGCGCCAGTCGATCTGGCGCACGAGCGCGTAGGCGCGGGCCTGCGCCGCGGCGACGGTCTCGCCCAGTGCGCAGGCGCACAGCACGCGGCCGCCGCTGGTGACGATGTCGTCGCCCTGGCGGCGGGTGCCGGCGTGAAACACCTTGGCGTCGGCGGATTCCCGCGCCGGCAGGCCGCGGATCACCTCGCCCTTTGCGCAGGCATCGGGATAGCCGCCGGCGGCAAGGACCACGCCGAGCGCGGGCCGCGGGTCCCATTCGACGGGCTCGGAGTCGAGCCGTCCTTCCACCGCGGCGAGGCACAGCGCAACCAGGTCGGACTTCAGGCGCAGCATGATCGGCTGCGTCTCCGGGTCGCCGAAGCGGCAGTTGAATTCGAGCACCCTGGGCGTGCCGTCGGCGGCGATCATCAGGCCGGCGTAGAGGAAGCCGGTGTAGACGATGCCATCCTGCGCCATGCCGTGCACCGTCGGCAGGATCACCTCGTTCATCACGCGGTCGTGGATCGCGGACGTGACCACCGGCGCCGGCGAATAGGCGCCCATGCCGCCGGTGTTCGGGCCGGTGTCGCCGTTGTCGCGCGCCTTGTGGTCCTGCGACGTGGCCATCGGCAGCACGTGGCCGCCGTCGCACATGACGATGAAGCTCGCCTCCTCGCCGCGCAGGAATTCCTCCACCACCACGCGGTGCCCGGCGTCGCCGAAGGCATTGCCTTCGAGCATGCCGGTCACGGCGGCGATCGCCTCCGGCACGGTGGCGGCGATGATCACGCCCTTGCCGGCGGCCAGCCCGTCGGCCTTGATCACGATCGGCACGCCGGCGCGGCGGATGTAGTCGGTCGCCGCCTTTACCTCGCTGAATACGCCGTAGGCCGCGGTGGGGATGCGGTGGCGGGCGAGGAAATCCTTGCTGAAGGCCTTGGAGCCTTCCAGTTGCGCCGCCGCCTGGCTCGGGCCGAAGCAGCGCAGCCCGGCGGCGCGGAAGGCGTCGACGATGCCGGCGACCAGCGGCTGCTCCGGCCCGACGATGGTAAGCCCGACCTCGTTCGCGCGCGCGAATTCCACCAGGCGGGGGATGTCGACAACGTCGATGTCAATGTTCTCGACATCGGGTTCCAGCGCGGTGCCGGCATTCCCGGGGGCGACGAAGACGGTGTCGGCGAGCGGCGATTGCACGGCCTTCCAGGCCAGCGCATGTTCCCGGCCGCCGCCGCCTATGATCAGGATATTCATCGGATGTACCGGTCTGTTGGTCGTTTACGCGGATGACAGGGCGTAAAGGATACCGTATCCGGCGCGGGCGGGTCATCCCGGGGACGGATTTATCAATCCGTCCTCATCAGATGAGGACAGATTGTAAATCTGTCCCCGCCGCACATTTACCGCAACCCTTATAGCCCCTTAATTCGTTGAGGCAGCAGTGAAATCGGCGTATCATGGAGGCGTCTTTCCGGATTCCACGCTCACCCTACGGCAATGATGTCGCATGCCGGAACCGCTCTATCATAATCCCGTCCTGCGCCGCGCCGGTACCCATGGAGCGGAGATGGTCAGATATCTCCTGTGCGCGTTCACCGTCCTGTTGTATGGACTTCCGGCGGCCGCCGTCGATGTCCGCGATGAGGCCTGGGTCGCCAATGGCCCGATCTATGTGAGCACCGCGGACGCATCCCTTGCCACTCTGTATCTGGGGGGCGATTTCTCTTATGTCGGTCCGGTCACCGGCGCCGGTGCGGGAATCGACCCGGCCGGCACGGGCGCTGCCGATTTCACCTTTCCGCGCGTCAACGGCCCGGTGCACGCGGTGGCGGCCGACGGCAGCGGGGGCTGGTTCATCGGCGGCGAGTTCAGCGCAGCGGGCGGGCAGGCGCGCGCCAATCTCGCGCACATCGATGCGGCCAGGACGGTGACGGCGTGGGCGCCTGTGGCCGATGGCGCGGTGCGTGCGCTCGCGCTCGCGGGCGGGGTGCTGTATGTCGGAGGCGAATTCACCCAGGTTGACGGCGCCGGCCGCGACCGCATCGCGGCGCTTGATGCGGCGGCAGGTAACGTGAGCACGTGGGATCCCGGCGCCGATGCTGCGGTGCTGGCGCTGCTGATCGACGGCGCCGCCGTGTATGCGGGCGGCGAATTCACCCAGATCGGTGGCGCGGCGCGTGGCCGCATCGCGGCGCTCGACACGACGAGCGGAGCCGCCACGGCCTGGGACCCGGATGCGAACGCTGCGGTGCGCGCGCTGACGCTCTCCGGCACGACGCTGTACGCGGGCGGGGACTTCACGCAGATCGGCGGCGCGGCGCGCAACCGCATCGCGGCGCTCGATACGACGGGCGGAACCGCCACGGCCTGGGACCCGGATGCGAACGCTGCGGTGCGCGCGCTGACGCTCTCCGGTACGACGCTGTACGCGGGCGGGGACTTCACGCAGATCGGCGGCGCGGCGCGCAACCGCATCGCGGCGCTCGATACGACGGGCGGAACCGCCGCGGTCTGGGACCCGGCTGCGAACGGCGCGGTGCGCGCGCTGGCGCTCTCCGGGACGAGGCTGTATGCCGGCGGCGACTTCACCGCGATGGGGGGGCTCGCACGCAACCGGCTGGCGGCGCTCGATACCGCCGTCACCAGCGCGATCACCGATTCCGCCTGGGACCCGGGCGCGGGCGGAACGGTCGAGGCGCTCGCCCTCAACGGCGGTGTCCTGTATGCCGGCGGCGACTTCTCTTCCGTGAACGGGGTGACCCGGCGCAATATTGCGGCGCTCGACCTCGCCACCGGCACGGCGACCGCGTGGGATCCGGACGCGGACGGCGCGGTGCGCGCCCTGCAGTTCGGGGCGAATGGAAGCGTGCTTTACGTCGGGGGTGAGTTCAGTGCGATTGCGGGACAGCCCCGTAACCGGCTGGCGGGACTGAATGCCGCCACCGGTGCCGCCACGGTCTGGAATCCCGGTGCCGACGGCGCGGTGTACGCCCTTGCGCTGGCGAACGGCGGGGGCACGATGTACGCGGGCGGGACATTCACCGCCGTGGGCGGGCTCGCGCGCGACTGGCTGGGTGAGGTGTCGATCTCCAACGGGATCGCGACGGCGTGGAACCCGTCGCCCGCGGCCGGCACGGGCGTATATGCCCTGGCGGTCAACGGATTCAGGCTGTATGTCGCGGGAGACTTCGGGGAGATCGACGGCATCGCGCGCGATCGCATCGCGGCATTCGATATGAGCGTGCAGGAGATCCTCGACTGGTCGCCGCAGATCGACGACGGCGCCGTGCGTACGCTGGCATACATCGCAGACAGCGATGTGCTGTACGCGGGCGGCGATTTCACCTCGGTCGGCGGGGCGCCGCAGGTCGGGGTGGTGGCGCTGGATCCCGCGGCGGACGCTGCGCTGGCCTGGAATCCCCGGCTCGACGGCGGTGTGCGCGCATTGTCCCGCTCCTTCGACCGCACGCTGCTCTACATGGGCGGCGAATTCACGACGGCCGCAGGCGTGGCGCGCAATCGGCTCGCCGCGCTCAGCGTCGCGGACGCGACAGTGGACGCGGACTGGATCGTCGCGGCCGACGCGACAGTGCATACGTTTGCTGCGGTCAGCGGCGCGACGGCAGGCGATCACACCCTGTACGCGGGCGGCGCGTTCACCACGATTGACGGCGGTGCGCGCCAGGGCTTGGCCGCGCTCGCGGCCCTGCCGCCTGAGCAGGCGCCGCCCGTGACGACGGCGCTGCCGTCCGGCGGCCTGTACAACAGCGTGACGGCGGCACCCATCGCACTCGTCTGCGACGACGGCGGCGGCTCCGGCTGCGCCACGACCTATTACACAACGGACGGCTCGGAGCCGACCACCGCGTCGGAGGTGTATGCCGACGAGATCCCCCTGGATGCCGACCTGGTGGTGAAATTCTTTTCGATCGATAATGCGGGCAATGCCGGCGCGGTGGTGACCGAGACCTACAGCGTCGAGCTCGGCCCGCCGCTGACCACCGCCAGCCCCGTGACGCGCGTCTTCGATGCCAATTTCATCCGGGTGACGCTGAGCTGCTCCGACGCGGGCAGCGGCTGCGCGGCCACGTACTACACACTCGACGGGAGTCCGCCGACCACCGCCTCCACGCTTTATACCGGCCCGATCACCATCGACGATACGGTGGTGCTGAAGTTCTTTTCGGTCGATGCGGCCGGTAACACCGAGGGTGCCAAGCGTGAGGAATATGCCAGGACACGCGGCGAGGTCGGGGCGTTCGACCTGTACGCAATGCTGGCGCTCGCGGCCTCCCTGCTGCTGCGGGCCGGATGCAGGAGGCCGTCCGGTGTTGCGCGCTGAACACCGGCAGGGCCGCCGCGCGGCGGCCGCCCTGCTGTTCGCGGCCTTGTCCGTGCCGCTGGCGGGCCGCGCCTCCGACTCACCCGATACCGCCTTCGTCGAGGTCAACGCCGCGGCCCTGACCGGCGCGATCCGCAGCGGTTTTCTCTACCTCGGCGGGACATTCACCACCGTCGAGGGTTCGTCGTTTCCGCGCATCGCCAAGATCACTCTGGCGCAGAATCAGTCGGTCGCCACCTGGGCGCCGCAGATGGATGACGTCGTGCGCGCGCTGGTGATCTCCGCGAACGGCAGCAGCGTGTACATCGGCGGCGACTTTACCCAGATCGGCGCGGTCGCGCGCGGCCGGCTCGCGGCGCTGAACGCCGCGGACGGCGGGGTTGTATCGACCTGGAGCGCGAACGGGGAAGGCGACGCGAACGGCAGCGTTCGCGCCCTGGCGCTCTCGCCCGACGGGCGTACGCTGTACCTCGGCGGCGATTTCACCGCGGTCGGCGGCGTCGCGCGCAACCATCTCGCGAGCGTGAACGCCGCCACCGGCGCCGTGCTGCCATGGGATCCCGGCGCCGACGGCACGGTGCGCGCGCTGGCCCTGTCCGCCGACGGCGCCACGCTGTACGCCGGCGGCGATTTCACCACGGCCGGGGGCCAGCCGCGGCAGGGCCTCGCCGCGCTGCAGACCGTGAACGGCAAGGCAACGGAGTGGGATCCCGCGCTGACGGGCGGCGCGGTATTCGACCTGGTGCTTGCGGACGACACGCTGTACGCGGGCGGCAGCTTCAGCCAGATCGGCGGCGCGGCGCGCGGCAACCTCGCTGCGCTCGATACCACGATCGATGCGGACATGGCCACGGACTGGAATCCGGATGTCGACGGCGCGGTGCATGCGCTCGCGCTGTCCGGCGACGGTGCGCGCCTGTACGCCGGCGGCGTATTCGCCGCGGTCAACGGGACTGCCGCGCGGAGCCGCATCGCCGGATTCCGCGCCGACATCGACGGTGCCGACGCCATCGCCTGGGATCCGGGCCTCGACAGCGCGATCACCTCGATCGATTTCCTGATGACGGCCGCGGACGGAGACACCCTGTACGCCGGCGGTGACTTCACCCGCATCGGCGCGACCAACCTCACCGGCATCGCGGCCTTCGGGATCGCCGCGCCGCAGACGGCGGTTGATCCGGAGGGCGGCGGCTACCAGGCGCTCTCCCAGGTCACGCTCACCTGCACCGACCGTTCGGGCGCGGGGTGCGCAGGGATCTACTACACCACCGACGGCAGCGATCCTGCCACGCCGGTCAGCTATACGGCGCCGGTGGACGTGGCGATCGGCGTCGATACCACGCTCAAGTATTTCTCCGTGGACGCGGATGGAAACCGCGAGGGGATGAACACCGCGGTGTACGCCGTCGACACCGCCGCGCCGGTCACCGCCAATTCACTGCCGGGCGGATTGTACGGCAGCGCCGACGTGGAGGACGTCGAGCTGGCCTGCAGCGATGACCACCTCGCGCTCGGCTGCACCACCTATTACACCCTCGACGGCACCGCGCCGACCGCCGCCTCGACCGCCTATGCAGGGGCGATCTCGCTCGCCGGCCTGTTCCCGCCGGCGGATATCGAACCGGACGAAGTCGACCCGCTGCTGCACCTTGCCGGCACCGTCACGCTGAAATATTTCTCCCGGGACGATGCCGGCAACGAGGAGACGGTGCAGACCGTGCTCTATCAGGTCGATCTGTCCGGCCCGCGCGTGGATGTGTCGCACCCCGCCGGAAATTACGCCGGACCGATCGCGGTGACGCTGGCCTGCAACGACGGCACGGGTTCAGGATGCACCGACATGTACTATACGCTGGACGATTCCACGCCATCCGACGGCACCATCACCGACGAGTCGGGCAACGTCATCCCGCAGACCGCGCGCTACACGGATCCGGTCACGATCGCCGCGGGCTCGGTCCTGCGCGTGCTTGCCCTCGACACCGCCGGCAACCGGAGCAGCGGTATCGCCGGGATCTATTCCTTTACCTCGGATACCGGCGCCGACCGCAACAGCGTGGGCGGGCTTGATCTCCTGATGCTGGCGCTGCTGGGCCTGGGAGGGCTGCTGCGTCGTACGGTGAGGCGTGAGGTGTTAAGCGTTAGGAGTGAGATGTAAGGCGTGAGGTGATAGGTGTTAGGAGTAAAGCCTTTTCATTCTTTTCCGCCTCACCCCTCACGCCTGACACCTCACCTGCTCCTAATGGCGGAAGTGCCGCACGCCGGTGAACACCATCGCGATGCCGTGCTCGTCGGCCGCGGCGATGACCTCGTTGTCACGCATCGAGCCACCGGGCTGGATCACTGCCATGATCCCGGTTTCCGCTGCGGCGTCAATGCCGTCGCGGAACGGAAAAAAGGCATCCGACGCCATCACTGAGCCTGCCACTGCCAGCCCGGCGTCGTGGGCCTTGATCCCGGCGATGCGCGCGCTGTAGACGCGGCTCATCTGCCCGGCGCCGACACCGATGGTGCGCTGGTCCTTCGCGTAGACGATCGCGTTCGACTTGACGAACTTCGCCACTTTCCACGCGAACAGCAGGTCGGCGAACTGCGCTTCGGTCGGTGCCAGCTTCGTCACCACCTTCAGCTCGCCGCGGGTCACCACACGGTCATCGGCGGTCTGCATCAGCAGGCCGGAGCCGACGCGCTTGGTATCGATGAAACCTGTCGATGCCGGTGCCGCGGGTATGCGCAGCACGCGCACGTTGGCTTTCTTCTTCGCGTAATCGAGCGCGCCTTCCTCATAGTCCGGCGCGATCAACACCTCGACGAACTGGCGGTCGAGGACGGCCTTCGCAGTCGCTGCGTCCAGCTTCGTATTGAACGCGATGATGCCGCCGAAGGCACTGACCGGATCGGTGGCGTAGGCCGCTTCGTAGGAATCGCCCGGCGCTCTGCCGACGGCGACGCCGCAGGGATTGGCGTGCTTGACGATGACGCAGGCCGGTGCATCGAACTGGCGCACGCACTCCCACGCCGCGTCCGCGTCGGCGATGTTGTTGTAGCTCAGCTCCTTGCCCTGCAGCTGGGCGAAAGTTGCCAGCGAACCCGGCGCCGGGTACAGGTCGCGGTAGAATGCGGCCTGCTGGTGCGGGTTTTCGCCGTAGCGCAGATCCATGATCTTGACGAAGTTGCCGTTGGCCTGAGCCGGGAACTGCGCGCGACGCTGCGCGCCTTCGTCGCTCGGTTCGCCGATGGACGACAGTACGTCGCTGATACGCGCGTCGTACTGGGCGACGCGATTGAAGGCGGCGACGGCCAGGGAATAGCGGGTCTTCGCCGATAGACTGCCGTCGTTGGCGTTGAGTTCGGCGAGCACGCCGGCATACTGCGTCGGGTCGGTGGCGACCGCAACGTGGGCGAAGTTCTTCGCCGCTGCGCGCAGCATTGCCGGGCCGCCGATGTCGATGTTCTCGATGATGTCGTCGAATTTCGCGTGACGGTCGGCGGCGACCTTCCCGAACGGATACAGGTTAAGCACCAGCAGGTCGATCGGTTTGATGCCGTGCTGCATCATCGCCGCATCGTCGGTGCCGCGCCGTCCGAGCAGGCCGCCGTGGATCTTCGGGTGCAGCGTCTTCAGGCGCCCGTCCATCATCTCGGGGAAGCCGGTGTATTGCGAGACTTCCACAACCGGGATGCCGTTGTCCGCGAGCAGGCGCGCCGTGCCGCCGGTCGAGAGGATCTCGACACCGATTTCGCGCAGGCCGCGCGCGAAATCCACCAGTCCGTCCTTGTCGGAGACGCTGATCAGCGCGCGCTTGACGCTTCGCAGGCCGCCGCTCACCGGCCGAGACCGTATTTGGCGAGCTTCTTGCGCAGCGTGCTGCGGTTGAGGCCGAGGATCTGCGCGGCCAGGCTCTGGTTGCCGCGCGTGAACTGCATGACGCTGCGCAGCAGGGGCTGTTCCACCTCGCACAGCACCATTTCATACAGATTGGCCGGCATGTCGCCGTCGAGATCCTTCAGGTAGCGCGTCAATGCGGTTTCGACGGCGCTGGCGAGCGGCTGCTTGCGACGCTCGTCGATGGCGCCGGCGGCGCCTGTCTTTTGCGGCGCCGTGTTCATGCCGCGAGTCCGGCGGTCGCGGCCAGACCGTCGAAGAATTCGCGCGTGAGCGCGAGCTGCTCCGCGGCGGATTCCTCCAGGTTCACGCTCTGGCGGAACACCGCGCCGCCGACCTGGCCCTTACTGTACCAGCCGATGTGCTTGCGCGCGACGCGCGTGCCGACGTGCTCGCCGTAGAAGGCGTAGAGCTGTTCGAGGTGTTCGAGCATGACGTCGCGGATCCACTGCACCGGCGGCTCCGGCAGATGCTCGCCGGTGCGCAGGTAATGCTCGATGGTGCGGAAGATCCACGGCCGGCCCTGGGCGGCGCGACCGATCATGACGGCGTCGGCGTGCGTGTATTCGAGCACATGGCGCGCCTGCTGCGGCGTGCGGATGTCGCCGTTGGCGATGACCGGGATGCTGATCGCGGCCTTGATCGCGGCGATGGTGTCGTACTCGGCCTCGCCGCTGTAGCCGCAGGCGCGCGTACGGCCGTGCACCGCGAGCGCGCGGATGCCGGCTGACTCGGCGATGCGTGCGACGGCGACGCCGTTGCGGTGCTGGCTGTCCCAGCCGGTGCGGATCTTCAGCGTGACCGGCACGTCGACCGCGCCGACCACGGCGTCGAGGATGCGGCCGACCAGGGTTTCGTCGCGCAGCAGGGCGGAGCCCGCCATCACGTTGCAGACCTTTTTCGCCGGGCAGCCCATGTTGACGTCGATGATCTGGGCGCCGTTGTCGACATTGTAGCGCGCCGCGTCCGCCATCATCTGCGGGTCGGCGCCGGCGATCTGCACGGAACGGGGATCGACCTCGCCGGCATGGTCGGCGCGGCGGAGCGTCTTCGCGCTGCCCCACAGCAGGGAATTGCACGACACCATCTCGGAGACGGCCATGCCGGCGCCGAGGCGCTTGCATAACTGGCGGAAGGGCCGGTCGGTCACCCCGGCCATGGGCGCGAGGATCAGGTTGTTGTTCAGCCTGTACGGACCGATTTGCATAAGTTAACTAATTCATTTTCTTGAGAAACACCGCAGAACTGCGGTATGCGCGCGGCAGCCGGTAAAACGAGACCGACCATGATACTTGCTCGGCAGGCGCGGATAAAGACGCGCGTGAAAAAATAATCAGCGCAACAGGAATTCGAAGTTGACCGCGTCCGGACCGGGATCCACGATATCGATCATCGTCTGCACCGGCTGACGTACCGGCATGCCCAGGGCCGGGTTGACGGTGACTGACAGGTATTCCTGCGGCGTGAAACGGCGCCGTGCCAGGAGCCGGTCGCGGACGTCGAAAAAGCTGAGCTGGATGATCGGGTAGGCCTGCACGTGGGCCGCCTCGTTTTCCAGAGTCAGCATCACCCTGAGCGCCCCTTCCGTCTCCGGATGCCGGCGGATGTCGCGCCCCGCGATGCGCACGCGTGCGGGGTCGCGCAGCAGCGGGATTTCGCACTGCGCGTAGGTACATAGCGTCTCCAGCCACGGGCGCAGCGCGCTGTGGCGGGCGAGATCCTCGCGCATGAAATAGGCGTACTGGACGAGGAGCGCGCCGACGAGCACGAGGATGCCCACGGACCATGTCAGGGTCGCGAAGGGACTGTGTGTTGCGGATGCCGCGGCCGTGGCGACATGTGCGCGCGGTCCGAGGGTGGCACGCTCCTCGGGGCTGATCTGCAGGCGGTACTGCGGCCGCGGCGCGGATTCGGGCGGGGCGTATTCAGCCGGAGCGGGTTCAGGCAGGGCCGACTCGGGCATGGCGGCGATCACCGGCGTTGCCGCGGGGTGGAATTCGCGCCCGCAGTATTCGCACAGCATGACGGCGCTGCCGTCGCCGACATCGACGGCGTTATGGCAATGGGGGCAGGTTGCGAGCATCGGTCGGTTTTCCGCGTACGGCCTCGAGCTGAGGCTGCATTATACGGGAAGGGTGGGTGAAATCCGATGGCGCCGTGACCACGCTGCGGCGGCGCGCGTCGCGGGGACAGATTTATTTACACCGTCCCCCTCCGGCATGGCTCAGCGCCGTGTCCCGGCGAGGCGCGTCCAGTCGCCGCGCCGTTCCACCGGTTCCATGGCGAAGGCTCCCTCGTAGGCGGCGCCGACCTCCGCCGCCTGGCTGTGCAGGATGCCGGACAGCACGAGGCGGCCTCCCGTTCGCAGCAGCGCGGCGAAGCGCGGCGCGAGTGTGATCAGGGGTCCGGCCAGGATGTTCGCCACGATGCAGTCGACGGGACGGTCAGGCAGGCGCGCCGGCTCAACCCCGCTCACGCGATCGGCGACTTCGTTCTTGCCAGCGTTCTCCCCCGTCGCGTACAGCGCCTGGGGATCGATGTCGACGGCCCAGACATGTCCGGCGCCGAGCCTGGCCGCCGCCACCGCGAGGATGCCGGATCCGCAGCCGTAATCGATCATCTCCCAGCCGGGGCGAAGGTGCCGGTCGAGCCATTCCAGGCACAGCGCGGTGGTCTCGTGGGTCCCGGTCCCGAAGGCGAGACCGGGATCGAGCGTGACGATGACCGCATCCGCCGCGGGATCGGCCGGGGACTGGCTGGTAGGACAGATCCACAGGCGGCCGCCGAAGCGCATCGGATGGAACCGATCCAGCCAGACCCGCACCCAGTCGCGCTCCTGCAGGCGCCTCACGCGGCAGGCAGGCGCTTCAGGCAGCGCAAGCGACTGCTGCAGCGCGCGCAGCACCGCGGGGATGTCGGTCTCCGGCGCGAATAATCCCACCACCGCGGTCCGCGGCCACAGCGTGGTGGCGCCCGGGGCGGGTTCGAACACCGGATCGTCGGCCTCGTCTTCGAGCGTCACCGCGAGCGCGCCGGCGGCGGTGAGGTGCTCGGCGAGCTGTTCCGCCGTCGCGGCGTTCGCGGTCAATTCAAGCTGCAGCCAGTCGCGTTCAGTCATGTTTCAGTCCGGCAGTCTGTCAAAACGGCGTTCGGGACGGCCGGCGGGGGAACCCGCGGGGCGTGCCGTCCGTGTCATCATGAGATGCGCGCGGCGATGTCGGTATACCCTGTACCCGACCTTGCGTCGCGCGCGCGCGCAGGCTAAGGTAGACACGGACCGGCGCTATTATAAAGGCGGGAAGCCCGATCGGCTTCACAACATGCGGAAGCCGGCGCCCGCTATGCTGGCGCGCAGCCGCTGAGGAGAACTGCCCATGCTCAAATCCATGCACCGCATCGCGCTGGCCGCCGTGACGCTGCTGTCCGGCACCGGCGCCGCCGTGGCCGCCGACAATGATCTCGTATTGCAGCCCATGTCACAGGGCACCTTCAACACGCTGGTGGACGAGCTCGGCATGGCGGCGGCCTATGCGCCGTTCTCGCCCGCCGAGACCCTCGGCGTGACCGGGTTCGAGCTGGGTGCGTCGGTCACCATGGTCAAGATCGACGATTCGGTGTGGAACGAGGCCTTGAGCGATGCCGATGCCCCGTCGCTGCTGCCGGTGCCGCGCCTGATGGTGCGCAAGGGCCTGCCGCTGGGCATCGACATCGGCGCCAGCTACACCAGCGTGCCGGACAGCAACGTCACCATCGTCGGCGGCGAGCTGCGCAAATCCCTCATCGAGGGGACCACCGCGGTGCCGGCGGTATCCGTGCTGGGACATTTCAGCAATCTGAGCGGGGTGGACGACCTGGATCTTTCCACCTACGGCATCGATCTCGGCATCAGCAAGGGTTTCGCCATGTTCACCCCCTACGGCGGCATCGGGCAGGTGTGGTATGAGGGCACCGAGCACGCCGGACTCTCGCTCGATCCGCGCGACACCTCGGAGACGCGCGGGTATCTGGGCATGCGCGTCGGTTTCCTGCCTTTCATGAACCTGACCGCCCAGGCGGACTTCACCTCGGCGGTCAGCAGCTACACCCTCCGCCTCAACCTGGGTTTCTAAGAGCATAGGGACAGATTTCAAATCTGTCCCTATACCCTACATTTATAATTGCCTATTATAACCTTCCCGTGGACGACCCGAATCCGTTCCCGGGTCCTCCACCCCGTGTCGCCCGCCGGTATGCCTCCTTCACCACGGAATACTGGTACACTATGCGCCTTCGATATGGACACGCTATGCGCGGCGCCACGGCCCTGTAACCCTGGACGCCGCCCGGGTTCTGCCTCATGACCAAGATAATCCCGATCGTTCCGGCACATAAGATCACGCCCGAGAACAAGTGCGGCTTCTGCACCAACTCCAAGTGCTGCACGTATCTGACCCAGCAGGTCCCCACGCCGCGCTCCAAGAGTGATTTCGACCATTTGCTGTGGCAGATATCGCATCAGAACGTGCAGGTCTACAAGGACGAGGACGGCTGGTACCTCCTGGTCAACAACAAGTGCCTGCACCTGCAGCCGGGGGGGCGCTGCGGCATCTACGAGACCCGCCCGCAGGTCTGCCGCGAATACTCCAACGACTACTGCGAATTCGATTCGTCGGCCGAGGAAGGCTTCGAGCTGTTCTTCGACGGCTATGCCGCGCTGCTGAAATACTGCCGCAAGCGTTTCAAGAACTGGGACCGCAGGGCGAAGAGCTGAGGGGCCGGGGCGCCGTTTTCCCCCTCACACGCGATCGCGTGCCGCCGCATGCCGGGGAGGCAGGATGTCGCGAAAGCTGCGCAGCGCGGGAAAGTCCTCCGTCAGCTTCGGCCCGCCGCGCGAATCGGGCGTGCGCACGGCGAGCAGCTGCGCGATGCCGTAGGCGCGCGCAGATTTCAGCACCGACAGGTTGTCGTCGATCAGCAGGGCATGCGCCGCCTCGAATGCCTCGATACGCTGCAGATGCCCCCAGAATGCGTGGTTTTCCTTCGGGATGCCGATGGTGTGGGCGCTGATCACCGCGTCCAGGTGGCCGCCGAGCCGGGTGCGCTGCATCTTGAGCTCGAGGCTCTTGTGATGGGCGTTGGTGACCAGCACGGCGCGCCGGCCGCTCGCGCGCACGGCGTCGATGAAGTCCGTGACATGGGGATGGACCGCGATCAGGTGCGCGACCTCGAGCTTGAGCAGGGTGATGTCCAGGTCGAGCTCCCGGCTCCAGAAGTCCACGCAGTACCAGTCCAGCGTGCCCTGCGCCGATGTGAACCGCGCATGCAGCAGGGCCTTGGCCGAGTCGAGATCGAGGCCGTGTTTTTCAGCGTAGCGTCGCGGCAGGTGCTCCTGCCAGAAATGGTTGTCGTAATAGAGATCCAGCAATGTGCCGTCCATGTCGAGCAGCACGGTACGGACTTTTTCCCAGTCGATCATAGGTTTCGCGGCCATGGGTGATTATATGCACGCGCGCGTGGGGTTTTGCTCCTGCGGCGGTATAATCGGCAGTCTACCATGCGCGAGAAACCCCGGATCATAAGCAGCGAGACCGTCGCCACCACGCGGATCTTCCGCATCGAACAGCTCGACCTGAGGTTTTCGAACGGCGTGTGCGTCAGTTACGAGCGGCTGCAGAGCGGCTCGGGCGGGGCTGTGCTCGTGATCCCGATGGTCGATAACGATACCGTGCTGCTGATCCGGGAGTACGCCGCCGGCATGCACCGCTACGAGCTGGCCCTGCCCAAGGGACGGATCGAGGAGGGCGAGGACCTGCTCGAGGCGGCCAACCGCGAGCTGATGGAGGAGGTCGGGCAGGGGGCGCGCCGGCTGCGGCATATCTCCTCGGTGACGATCGCGCCGGGCTATATCGGCCACGTCACCCACCTGGTGCTGGCGCAGGACCTCTACGAGCAGCGCATCGCGGGCGACGAGCCCGAGGAGATCGAGGTGGTGCCATGGCAACTGAGCCGGCTCAACGAGCTGATCGCCCGCGAGGACTGCACCGAGGCGCGCAGCATCGCCGCGCTGTTCATGGCGCGGGAACTTTTAACTGAGGAAGCGAAGGGTTAACGGGCAATGACGAACACGGACAAGATGACGAGCGCCGATCTGCGGAAGCTGATCGCGCCGGTGGTGGAGATCGCGCGGACGGCGGGGGCGAAGATCGTCGAGATCTACAACCGCGGGTTCAGCGTCGAGCACAAGGAGGACAAGTCCCCGCTCACGGAGGCGGACATGGCCGCGCACCACGCCATCGTCGCGGGACTCTCCGCGCTGACGCCGGAGCTGCCGGTGCTGTCGGAGGAATCGGCCGCGCTGCCCTTCGCCGAGCGCGCCGCATGGCGCCGTTACTGGCTGGTGGATCCGCTCGACGGCACGCGCGAGTTCGTCAAGCGCAACGGCGAGTTCACCGTCAACATCGCGCTGATCGAGAACCATGAGCCGGTGCTCGGCGTGATCCTGGTACCGGTCACCGGCCTGTGCTACTACGCAGCGCGCGGCGGCGGCGCCTTTCTCCAGCGGCCAGGGGACCAGGCGGCCGCGATCCGCGTGCGCCTGCTCGACCTGGCCCATGTCATCGTCGCGGGCAGCCGCTCGCACGCCGGCGGCACGCTGGCCGGCTTCCTGGCGAACATCGGCAGCCACGAACTGATCAGCATGGGCAGCTCGCTCAAGTCCTGCCTGGTGGCCGAAGGCCGCGCCGACGTGTACCCGCGCCTGGGTCCGACCTCCGAATGGGACACCGCGGCCGCGCACTGCATCGTCGAGGAGGCCGGCGGCCGTGTCACCGACACCGCCATGCGCCCGCTGCGCTATAACACCAAGGAATCGCTGCTCAACCCCGACTTCTTTGTCTCCGGCGATCCCGCCCACGACTGGTCGCGCTACCTGCCTCCGGCGGAACCGCGGTAAGAGGGGACAGATTTCTCAATCTGTCCCCGGGAAAGTATAACCGCCGCAAACGGGGACGGATTTTCAAATCCGTCCCCGCGAACCTGTGCAACAGCACGCCAAAGCTCGACAAAACATTCAAGGAGTCGCCCCGTGACCAATGCCCGCTGGATATTCGCAAGCCTGCTGTTGCTGCCGTTCGCCGTCCACGCCGCCGGCATGAAGGTCGAGCCCGGCCAGTGGGAGTTCCGCAGCACGTCCAATCTGCCCATGATGCTGGGCAAGCCGCCGGCGGTGACGACGCGCTGCCTGAACGCGGGCGAGGTCTCGCCCGACACCTTCCTGAAGGACGTGCAGATCGAGGGCTGCGCGGTGGTGGAATCGCGCGCCGATGCCGCGTCGCTGCACTGGAAGCTGAGCTGCAGGCAATCGGGCGGCGCGTTCACCGGCGCGGCCGACTTCACCTCCACCGGCAGCGCGGTGCGCGGCGTGCTGAAGGTGACGCTGCCGGCCGCGATCATGCCGCTGGATTTCGAGCAGGAGTGGGAAGGCCGCCGTCTCGGTGCCTGTCAGTAGGGATTCATTCGAAGCCGCGCCCCACGATCCGGAGCCGGCATGTTTACCGCTGACGCTGGATAAAACCCCGCCGCTCCCCGTCCCGGAGCGGCGGTTTCGTTTCCGGGATCCCGCTTACGCGACGTCGGACGTGCAGTGCGGGCAGCGCGTCGCCTTGATCGGGATGGCGCTGAAGCAGCGCGGGCAGTCCTTGGTGGTCGGCGCCGCGGCGGGGGCCTTCTCCTCGCGGCGCAGACGGTTGATGCTGGTGATGAGCATGAACACCGCGAAGGCGACGATCAGGAAGCTGATCACCGAATTGATGAACAGTCCGTAGTTGAGCGTCACCGCGCCGGCCGCCTTCGCGGCCGCGGTCGAGGCATACGGACCGGCCACCGTGGCGCCTTCCTTCAGCGTGACGAACAGATCGGAGAAATCCACCCCGCCCACCAGCAGTCCGATCGGCGGCATGATGACGTCGTCGACCATGCTCTTGACGATGGTGCCGAAGGCGCCGCCGATGATGATACCGACGGCCATGTCGACGACATTGCCGCGCATCGCGAATTCCTTGAACTCCTTTAACATGGCGTGTGCTCCTTCTTGTTGTTGCCGTTGGTCCAGGTAAACAGGTCCAGGGAAGCCCTGATTGATTTCTGTAACGTCATCCCCGAAAGCGGGGGTCC
Organism: Gammaproteobacteria bacterium; assembly: GCA_016712635.1. NCBI lineage: Bacteria > Pseudomonadati > Pseudomonadota > Gammaproteobacteria > Gammaproteobacteria bacterium. The sequence continues at coordinate 345,045 of JADJQS010000015.1, forward strand.
AGTAAGCCGCTGAATTGAAAGCCCTGGATTCCGGGCCTACGCCCCGTTCCGCCCGGAATGACGAACTGATCAGAGGTTCCCTTATCGCTGGCGGCAGTTTACCGCCAAATGCCATGACTGTGGTAGTGGTTAAAGCGGCACGGTTGCGGTGGGAATGGTGCAATCATCGAATAACCCAGATTCTGTCTCATACTATTCTGATACGTTAGTTTTCCAGTCGGCGTTATCCGTCGAATATCCATTTTTATCATCTATCCTGTTAATGCCCCTTGATGATAAACAGGGTAATAGACATTGATGCGAGTTGAGTATAAAACTTGTGTGTTATAAAGCAAAATTTGTAAATCTGTTCACTGTTATGTGGCGTTAGGGCTGAAGATTTACGAATGTGAATTCGCAGGATAGATGCTCGGAATATCAGATGACTATAACGACTAATCTACCAAATAGGGTTCGAAACACTCAGCTGCCATACTCCCAAGGGCTGATGCCGCTATTTGAGGCTGTACAGAACTCTATCCATTCCATCGACGAAGCAAAAGGTGCAAATGGCGGTGGGCGCATCCGTATAGTTGTAAAGCGGAACCCTCAATATACGTTGCCCCAGAAAGATACGGCACCAAAACGAGGCCCAGATTCTCTTCCGGAAATAATGGGATTCGAGATTATTGACGATGGCGCAGGCTTTAACGATAAAAATTTTGAATCTTTTGAAACGCTCGATAGCGATCTCAAGGCGTCGATCGGTGGTCGAGGAGTCGGTCGACTTCTATGGCTGAAAGCGTTTAAGAATGCATCAGTCAGGAGCGTCTATCTCGATAAATCAGGGTCAAGAATGCGGCGCCAGTTCAATTTTACGGCAAAACTGGGAGTCGTAAGTGGCGAACCGATTGCAGTAGGAGACGATGAGCCAATTGCGACGACTGTGGCGCTAAACGATTTTGATGAGCGATACAGAAATGCGTCGCGAAACACTGGTGAGGCAATCGCGAATCTACTATTCCAGCACTGCTTGTGGTATTTCGTTCGAGCAGGTGGGGGCCCAAGTATTGTCGTTCAAGACGGTGAGTCAGTCATCAGATTGGACGATGTTTATGAGGCACATATGCACTCGTCAACGCAAACGGAAAGTCTTACTTTAAAGAATATCTCTTTTGAGTTGCTACATATAAAGTTGCGTGCAGCTCATGCGCAGTCCCATAGAATCGGTTGGTGCGCTGCTAATCGTCTCGTTAAAGAAGACGGCATTACTTCGAAGATTCCAGGGCTGTTCGGAAAACTTGGTGAAGAAGAAAGTCCATTTATATACATGTGTTATGTGAGTTCACCATATCTGGATGAGCGCGTCCGGCCAGAACGCACTGACTTTCTCTGGAGCAATCTTCTGCTGGTGATACGTTGCTCTCCAAGACAGAATTTACACTTGACGAATTGTCGAAAGAAATACTCGCGCGTATCAGTATTTATCTTGAGCCTTACTTAACTGTGAAGCGCGAAGCGGGCTTAAAGCGGATCAATCAGTTCGTGGTAGAGGTGCAACCGCGATATCGCGCCATTTTGGAGTACGTTCCAGACGAGGAAAAATACGTCGATCCAGAGATCTCGGATAAGGATCTCGACCTTCTATTGCATAAATACCGATCTGAGAAGGAGCGCGAGCTGATTTCGGAAGGGCACAAAATAATGCAGCCTTCCGAAAGTGAAAACCTATTTCAATATGAGTCTCGCGTAAAAGATTATCTGAAGCTGGCGGATGACATAAAGAAATCCGATTTGGCGGAATATGTCTCACATAGAAAAGTGATACTCGATCTTCTCGGTGTTGCAATAGCACAGCAAGATAATGGTAAGTATTCTAAAGAAGAACTAATTCACGACATGATCATGCCTCTTAGGAAAACATCCAATTCGGTAGAATTCGAGCGAAATAATCTATGGCTGATAAACGAACGACTAGCCTTCCACGACTTTCTTTCCTCAGATACAACGCTGAAGGCGATTCCGATCACTGATTCAGTTGACACCAAAGAGCCGGATGTTGTAGCCCTGAATGTTTACGATGAGCCGCTGCTCATTGCGGAAGGGAAAACATTACCGCTGGCATCTATTGTTGTTGTTGAACTTAAACGACCAATGAGAAATGACGCTAAAGCAGGTGAGGCACATGATCCTATTGAGCAGGCGCTTGGGTATTTGGATCGGATTCGTAAGGGCGGCGTACTTACGTCGTCTGGACGGCCTATTCCAAATTCGCCAGATATTCCAGGATTTTGCTATATAGTTTGCGATCTTACATCTAGTGTAAGGAGGCGCTGCGATTTGGCTGGTCTAACTGTCACTAGCGATTACCTTGGATATTTCGGGTTCAACCAGAATTACAAAGCGTATATTGAAGTAATCTCTTTTGACCAACTGCTGAGGGGTGGGCGCGAACGAAATCGTGCATTTTTTGATCGTCTTGGTCTTCCAAATAACTAGCGAGAAATCGCCACACAAAAATGTTGCAGAAAGCGTATCCCAGAGGGAATCAAATGGAATCCGGGATAAACAAAGATGATTAAACCCTTCCCGGATTCCGCTAGCGCTGCATCCGGGCTACATTTGATTTTCGGCATGGCTGAGGGGTAATACGTGAATAACAAAATCAATCTGATGAGCGACGCCTTCCAGTCATTCCTAAAGGAGGCCCCCAAGCATGCGCAGGCGTGGATGGATGCGGTGCAGGGGCTGGCCGGCGCGAGTGCGCTGGACAGCAAGACCGAGAGCCTGGCGTACCTCGCGGTGCTGGCGGCGCTGCGACTCGACAGCGGCGTGCCGTTCCATGTAGTGATCGCGAAAGAGGCCGGAGCCACGCGCGCGGAGATCATCAGCGCGATCCTGGTCGGCCTGCCGGCGGCGGGCAACGGCGTGACGCACGTGCTGCCGGCGGCGATGCGGGCCTACGACGAGGCATGACGCACGCGCTCGACGGTGGCTGCCTGTGCGGCGCGATCCGCTATCGCATCGAGGGCCCGCACATCGACGCCGGCTATTGCCACTGCCGCCTCTGCCAGCGTTCCGCCGGCGCGCCGGTGCTGGCGTGGCTGACGGTGCCGGTGGAGGCGTTTTCATACACCCGGGGCCAGCCGGCGGTGTATTGTTCGTCGACGCACAGCCAGCGCGAATTCTGCGGCCATTGCGGCACGCAGCTCGTGTTTCGCCGCCAGCAGGGTGCGCGCAGGGTGGATATCACCACCGCCAGCCTCGACGACCCGTCGCGGGTCGCCCCCGAGTATCACATCTGGCGCATGAGCCGCATCGCCTGGTTCGAGACGCACGACAGTCTGCTGCGTTTCGAGGACGCGGGTCCCGACCGGGACAGTTGAAAGGAAACGATGCCGGGCCGGGATTGAGAATCCCGCCATATCTCCGGATACCCGCTGGAACCTGCCCTCGACCTGATCGGGGGCGGGAATGACGACTCGACGTTTTCATGGCAGTTCTAGTACAAAAGCGCTAATGCAGGCCTGACCGTTGAACATCGGCCGGATCAGTCAGTTCAGGATATACATTGCCTATCAGGGTAATCGGGATAATCGATTTTCATCCTTCATCGCGTTCGCCTAAGGTGGGATCGTCTTTGACCCACCCGGTATAAACAGGCATGGCTTTCATAAATGGAAACGCGCAAGCTGTGGGCGGCTGTCCGCGACCGTAAGGCGGAAGGACATGAGTGACAGAAAGTTATTGTCCACCGGCGCCGGCAGCCCGGCATGCATATAGCATGCGCGGCCACGCCTTCGCGTGCTGTGCCGGGGAAGCCAGCCGTAAGATTGTCGGCGACACCTTCTGGAAGGCATTGCCGTCCTATACGGAATAATTCGAACATGGTTGTGAAACGCGACAGGGTGAAACATGAAGCAAAGACTGAGGACATGAGCGCGGGCAAGTGCCCGTTCACACACGTCGCCGGCGTCGGCCGCACGAACCGCGACTGGTGGCCGAACCAGCTGCGGCTGGAGCTGCTGCACCAGCATTCCGCGAAGTCCGACCCGATGGGCAAGGGCTTCAACTACGCGAAGGAGTTCAAGCGCCTCGACTACAAGGCGCTGAAGAAGGACCTGGTCAGCCTGATGACCGACTCGCAGGACTGGTGGCCGGCGGACTTCGGCCACTACGGCCCGTTCTTCATCCGCATGGCCTGGCACAGCGCCGGCACCTACCGCGTCACCGACGGCCGCGGCGGCGGCGGCCGCGGCCAGCAGCGCTTCGCGCCCCTCGGCAGCTGGCCCGACAACGTCAACCTCGACAAGGCGCGGCGCCTGCTGTGGCCGATCAAGCAGAAGTACGGCAGGAAGATCTCCTGGGCCGACCTGATCATCCTCGCCGGCAACGTCGCGCTGGAGTCGATGGGCTTCCGGACCTTCGGCTTCGGCGGCGGCCGCGCCGACGTCTGGGAGCCGGACGAGGACGGAACTGGGGCGAGGAGATCGCGTGGCTGGGCGCCGACAAGCGCTTCCAGCGGCGATCGCGACCTGGGGCCGTTCGGCGCCACCCACATGGGCCTGATCTACGTGAACCCTGAAGGCCCCAACGCCAGCGGCGACTACCTGGCCGCCGCGAAGGACATCCGCGCCACCTTCAGCCGCATGGCGATGAATGACGAGGAGACCGTCGCCCTGATCGCAGGCGGCCACACCTTCGGCAAGTGCCACGGCGCCGCCCCGGAATCGCACAAGGGCCCGGATCCGGAAGGCGCGCCGATGGAGGCGCAGGGCCTGGGCTGGATGAGCGCCTACGGAACGGGACGCGGCGCCGACACGATCTCCAGCGGCCTCGAAGTGACCTGGACCAGGACTCCGGCGCTGTGGAGCAACAACTTCTTCGAGAACCTGTTCAAGTTCGAATGGGAGCTGGTCAGGTCGCCGGCCGGCGCCAAGCAATGGGTGGCGAAGAACGCGCCGGCGATCATTCCCGACGCACACATCCCGGGCAAGTTCCATAAGCCGACCATGCTGACCACCGACTGCACGCTGCGCTTTGATCCGGAGTTCGGCAAGATCTCGCGCCGGTTCCACGAGGACCCGCAGGCCTTCGCCGATGCCTTCGCACGCGCCTGGTTCAAGCTGACGCACCGCGACATGGGCCCGCGTGCCCGCTACCTGGGACCGGAAGTGCCGAAGGAAGAGCTGATCTGGCAGGACCCGATCCCCGCAGTTGACCACAAGCTGATCGGCGATAAGGAGATCGCCGACCTCAAGAAGCAGATCCTGGCATCGAAGCTGTCGATTGCGCAGCTGGTCACGACCGCCTGGGCATCGGCGTCCACGTTCCGCGGCTCGGACAAGCGCGGCGGTGCCAACGGCGCGCGCATCCGCCTCGCCCGCAGAAGGGCTGGGAAGTCAACCAGCCGGCGCAGCTCGCGAAGGTGCTGAAGACGCTCGCGGGCATCCAGGTGGGACTTCAACAAGAAGGCGAAGGGCGGCAGGAAGGTGTCGCTCGCCGACCTGATCGTACTGGCAGGATGTGTGGGCGTCGAGCAGGCCGCGGAGCAGGCCGGCGCCGCCGTGAAGGTGCCGTTCACGCCGGGACGCACGGATGCCTCGCAGGCGCAGACGGACGTCGAGGCCTTCGCGGTGCTCGAGCCGGTCGCCGACGGCTTCCCGCAATTACCTCAGAGGCAAGTTCTCGGTCGCCGCCGAGCAGTTGCTGGTCGATAAGGCACAGTTGCTGACGCTGACGGCGCCCGAGATGACGGTGCTGATTGGCGCCCTGCGCGTGCTGGGCGCCAACGCCGGTGGCGCCAAACACGGGGTCTTTACCAGGAAGCCGGGCACGCTGACCAACGACTTCTTCATCAACCTGCTCGACATGGGCACGGAATGGAAGCCGGTTTCGGACGCGCAGGACGTGTTCGAGGGGCGCGACCGCAGGACGGGCAAGGTCAGGTGGACCGGCTCGCGGGTCGACCTGGTGTTCGGCTCGAACTCGCAGCTGCGCGCCCTCGCGGAAGTCTACGGCTGCGCCGATTCGAAGGAAAAGTTCGTGCAGGACTTCGCGGCGGCGTGGACCAGGGTGATGAACCTGGATCGCTTCGATCTCGGCTGATCGCCGCGCAAAGGCCGGCGCGGGTGCCAATCCCGCGCCGGCCCGTGGCAGTCATGGATGTGGAGTCAGGGCGGCGTTTCGAACTGTTTTGAAACGCCGCCCGGCCCGCCGTCATCGGCGGCGCGATGCCGTGATCGGGCCCGGTCAGAAGCAATCGAAATAATTGCAGATGTAATCGACGCGGTTGCCGTCCCGGTCGACGGGATACCAGCCCTTTTCCTCCATGCACTGGTAGTAGGCGCGGACCCATTCCTGCTGGTCGCGCTCAGCGCCGAATTCCGTCGCGCCCGTCACGGGCGCGGAGGCATTGGCGAACAGCTTGCAGTCGGTGCGGTCCTGCAGGAATTCCGCCGAGCCCAGGACCTTGGTGTCGTGCGCAAGGCGGACGGGATTGCCGGCGCAGGCGGACAGCCCGAGCGCGAGCAGTGCGACAATGAAGCGGCTGTCTGTGCGCATGTGACGATGGCGTTCCCGGGTCAGAGATACCCTGGATTGTAACCCCTCGTCCTCGCGTGCGTCTGTTCCGGCGCGCCGGTCGGCGGCGGGATTTTCAAGTATCATGGCGGTCCGGGTTTCGCAGACGAGATCGTGCAGCCATGACCGTAGCGCTGTTGATGGCCGGGTTTGTCCTGCTGGTCGCCGGCGCCGAGCTGCTGGTGCGCGGCGCCTCGCGCCTGGCCTCCGCCATCGGGATCTCGCCCCTCGTCATCGGCCTGACCGTGGTCGCCTTCGGCACCAGCGCACCGGAGTTCGCGGTGAGCATCAACGCCGCCCTGGCCGGCCAGCCGGACATTGCGCTCGGCAACGTGGTCGGCAGCAACATCTTCAATGTCCTGTTCATACTCGGGCTCTCCGGGCTCATCGCGCCTCTGGTGGTGGCGCGGCAGCTGGTGCGGCTGGACGTGCCGCTGATGATCGCGGCCTCGGTCGTGGTGCTGATCCTCGGACTGGATGGCCGCATCGGCCGCGTCGAGGGCGGGGCATTGTTCCTCGCGCTGCTGATCTATACCGGCTTCCTGATTCGCCAGAGCCGCAAGGAGAATAATGCGGCCGCTGCGGAGACGGCGGCGGCAGACAATGCCAAGCCTGTGCGATCGCCCGCGCAGTGGTTGTTCAATCTGGCCTTCATCGCCGCCGGGCTCGCCCTGCTGGTGCTCGGTTCGCGCTGGCTGGTCGACGGCGCGGTGGCGATCGCGCAGCATCTCGGCGTCAGCGAGCTCGTCATCGGCCTCACCATCATCGCCGCCGGAACCTCGCTGCCGGAGGTGGCGACCTCGGTCATCGCCAGCATCCGCGGCGAGCGCGCGACATCGCCGTCGGCAACGTGGTCGGCAGCAACCTCTTCAACCTGCTGGGGTGCTGGGCTGGCCAGCCTGGTGTCGCCCGCCGGCGTTTCGGTGGCGGCGACGGCGCTGCGCTTCGATATCCCGGTGATGGTCGCGGTGGCGATTGCGTGCCTGCCGATCTTCTTCAACCGTCATCTGATCGCGCGCTGGGCGGGCGGTGTGTTCCTCGCCTATTACCTTGCCTATACCGCCTATCTGATTCTGGCCGCGACCGGCCATGCCCTGCTGCCGCTTTTCAGCTCGGCGATGCGTGGTTTCGTGCTGCCGCTGACGGTGCTCACCCTCATCATCATCACGGGCGCGCCCTGCGCGCACGCCGGATGAAGTGAGTCGCGGCGTTGCCGGCGGTTCATCCCGCGGCGAATCCAGGGATGCGCTCAGGCGGGTGCGAGCGGCGGTTCGTCCATCAGCGCGAGCTGCTCGCGCAGCTCGAGGATGCGGTCCTGCCAGTAACGCTGTGTTGAACCAGGGGGGAAGGCCGCGGGAAACGCCGGATCGGACCAGCGGCGCGCGATCCAGGCGGAGGCAGTGAATCAGGCGCAGCGTGCGGGAGCGCCTCGACCAGGTGCAGCTCGCGCGGATCGAATTCAAAAATCCTCGTAACCCGCCAGCACTCGCCGAGCTGGAGCTCCATCGCGGCGCGGTCGCCTGAAAGCAGCATCCACAGGTCCTGCACCGCGGGTCCCATCCGGCTGTCGTCGAATCGACAAAGTGGCCCGTCGTCAGTCCACAGCACGTTGCCGGCGCCACAGCGGTCGCCGTGCAGGCGCAGGCTGTTCACCCGCCCGGCGCGCTTCATTGCAGCGCCGCACGCCCGCCAGCGCATGCTCGGTCACGCTGCGCCAGGCCTCGGCGATGTCCGCTGCGGGACCGGGTCCGCGCGCCGAGCAGGTAGCGCGCTGGCCCGGTGCCGAGTTTGCGATGTCGAGAGCGTTGGACGCGCGCGGTACGGGAGAAAGCGCACCGACCGCATGGATGCGCCCGATGAAGCGGCCCATCCACTGCAAGGTGTCGTCGACCATTGAATTCCGGCGCGTGACCGCCCGGCGCCGGGTAGACCGCGAAGCGGAATCCGCTCTAGTTGTTCAGGTGCGCCCGTTCCAATGCGAGCGGGGCGACGACCGGGATCTCGCGTTCGACGAGGCCTGCACGAAGGCATGCTCCTCGAGGATGGCGGCGTCGGACCAGCGCCCGGGCGGTGGAATTTCACCACCACCGGTGGTGGTGCGTCCTCCGGCCGAACTGGTACACGCGCGGTTCTCGTGGCGCTGTTGAGCGCGAGCAGCCCGTCGCCGCGCAGCCCCGCGCTCTCCAGCGCGTCGAGCATGGTGTCCGGCGTGAGTCCGGCGTAGGGAATGGCGGTGTCGTTGGTCATGGGAGATTGTAACCGCTTTCTGCGGGGACGGATTTTAAATCCGTCCCCGTTAGTTCCTGAGGAAGGGCTGCCTGTATGGGGACAGATTTGAAATCTGTCCGATCCGTCAGCTGCGCGCAGCGAAGCAGTTCGGTTCGCAGCGCCGCGAGCAGGGCGTCGATGTCGGCGGGTGTTATATCCCTGCAGCGAGATGCGCAGGAACTGCCGACCGTTCCATTCGATACGGGATCTCCACCCGATGCCGGTCGAACAGGTTACAGTTGAAGGCGGCAGTTCGTCGATACGCGGCAGGGCGTTCACCGCCATCTGCACGTAGTGGCGGTCCGTCGGTAGAGCAGCGCCGAGGGCCGGTCGGTTCGGAGACGCGTTGAATCGCCCGCCGAGCGGGCGGTGACCTCCGCGCGCACCTGCGGCCAGTCGTGCCCTCTCCACGGGAAGGCGATCGCCGCCAGCACCGCCGGGTAGGCGGCGAGGTCATTCAGTGCCCCACGAGCCATTGCAGCGCATCGACATAGTCCGGGTTCTGCGCCAGCTTGCGGTTGTCGCCGTAGCCTGACCCGATCACCAGCGGTTCGATCATAGGCTGCAGTTCGCGCCGCGCGTGTAGAGGAACGCCGCGCCCGCGGGGCTGCACAGCCATTTGTGGCAGTTTCCGGCATAGAAGTCGGCGTCGACCGCGCCGAGGTCGAGCTCGATCTGTCCCGGCGCGTGGGCGCCGTCGATCGCGGTCAGGATGCCGGCCGCGCGTGCGCGCTCACGCACGGCATCTTCGACCGGGAGGCGCAGCGCGGTGGACGAGGTGATGTGACTCGGGAACAGCACGCGTGCGCGGCGTGACGCCGCGCCAGAATCCCGTCGACGATAGCCGCGTCGGAGTCCGCCGGGAAACGAGACCAGCTGGCGGACGTAGCGCGCCCGCCGCGCTGCGGCATACGTGCAGCCGAGGGCATTTTAACCGGCAGCGCCGTATTCGTGATCGGTGGTCAGCACCTCGTCGCCCGGCGCGAGCGGCTGGCGAGCGCGCGACCACGTTCATGCCGAAGGTGGCGTTCGGGACATAGACGAGGTCATCGGATCGGTATTGAGGTGGCGTCCGGGTTCGCCGCGCGCCTGCCGCAGGAGTCCGGGCGGTTCGTTGTTGATGAACTGCACCGGCTCTCGCCCGCTCAACCGCAGCCGCCATTCCTGGCGGGCCTCGAACACCAACCGCGGCGTCGCGCCGTAGGAGCCGTGGTTCAGGAAGACGACGTCTGGGTCGAGGCAGGAACTGCTGTCTGCGTGAGGGGGCATGGTGCGGGCGCGCGCGTCGGCTTTACGCCAATCTTAACCGATCCCGACGCGGCCGGGCGCACGGCGGCCGTTCAATCTCCGCGTAGACGAAGACCGGGGTCGCCCGCTTCAGTCGCGCACCGGGCGCAACGCCAGGGACACGGTCCTTGTGCCCATGTTAACCGCCATATTTGAAATGGATCATCGCTGGCGTGATCAGGGCTCTGGTGGGTGTCCGCGGACCAGAATCCCGTGATCGGTGCCGCAGAAACAGATCGGGAGTGAGCGCCGGATCGTAGCAGCGATGTTCGACCACTGATGCGAGTTCATCCAGTGCGAACTTACTCCGTGACTCCGCAGGCGCCAGATCCGCCACCTTGTTCAGAGACCAGCGCGTGGCGGTCAAAGGCGCCGGGCGAGGACGAGGCGAGCCGGTTGCCCGTGCAGCCAGCGCCGTCCCAGCGCTGGCCGACCGCGCAGCGCATCGAGGTCAGAACCGGTCCGGCGGTCCATGACTGTTCCGCGTCCGGCGTCGTGAAGCGGGCGCTCAAAGGAGTGCTCGCGGTCAGGGCAGGATCGCAGGTCTGCGGCATCTGTACTGGGCGCCCGGACTGGGATACTGTACGGCAACGGCGGGGCGGGCGAGGACAAACGCGGGGGCGTCCGTGGCTGGTGTGTGGTTCCGCCTGAATCAGGCGTCATGACGCGTAACGGCGTCTCTCTTTCGCTCCGCTTTCAGGCCTGTTAGCATCCATTTTCCATATACGCTGAGCGCGTATGGTCCCGCATCACTTCACAGGCGCGGCCTGCATCGCCACGCAGCCAAGATTTGACGCCGAGCGCCAGCAGAATCTTCTCCATCAGGCACCAGCGCGTGATGCCGGACTGCAGCAGGTTATGGCGCCGACGAAGGCGAAGCGAACTTTGGCCGAGGTCGGGCCCGCGGTCGAGCTGGCGCCGTTGTGGACGTCGCGCGAGCATGCCGCGAGAACTGGATGAGGCTTGCCACGGCGATGATGCGGATGAGCCGTTCGGTGTTCGCCAAGGTGTGGCCTCCTTCAGTGTTGCGGTGGTTGATTCAGGTGACGGGTTAAAATCCGTCACCGGTCAGTCAGTGGTCGGTGGTTGAGGGACGGTTTTGAAATCTGCAGCCCCCTCTCGTAATCCGTCCCCTTTACAAGTTTTATCATACCACAGATAATAGACCAGCGGGATGACGAACAGAGTCCCAGCAGGGTCGAAGGCCAGCGTGCCGAAGGCCATCGCGAGCCTTCGAGGCCCGCCGAACACCGGGTCGCTCCATCGCGATCGCGGTGCCGGCGATGACGGCGAGCGCGGTGAGCCAGAGATCGGGCGCGCGCGCACTGCCGGCCTCGGCGCTGCCTCCGCCCAGACCGGTGCCGAGGGCGCGGTTTGTCGAGATAAAGTCGAGTCAGCAGCGATGGTGCGCACCACGATCCCAGCAAAGGCGCGATCATGCCCGATCATCGAAGATTGGCGGTGGGCAGCTGCTGCATGATCCGTTGGCCGGGAAGATTCCGATCATGGTGAGCGGGATCGCGCCCATCACGATCAGCAACCGGGATGAAATGCCGTAATGGCCGGCCAGCGGCAGGTAGATCAGCACCAGCGCGACCATGAACGCGGCGCCGGAGTCGCGGAACACGTCCAGCGTCAGGCGCATCTCGTAATCCCACAGCGAGCCGTGGTCGAAGGTCGCGTCGGGCAGGGGACGCATGAAGCCGAGGCCGCCGGTGGTGAGCCTGACGCCCGGCAGGGGTTCCGCACCGTCAAACCGACCGTCGAGGTCAGGCAGCGGATAGACCTGCGATCCAGTGGCCGGTTTCGCCGGTGACATAGACGACGGGAGATCCGTCCTTGGTCTGGATGGTCAGGCCGTCAACGACCTCCGCGTGATCCGGTGAAGGCGGCCGCAGCACCTGCCCGCCCGCGCTGCTGGCGACGAACAGGCGGTCGAGGTCGCGCGGGCGATGCGGAAGCGTTCCGGCATGCGGATGTGGATCAGCACCAGGTTGCGCTCGCTCGCGGCGTGGATGGTGCCGCCGATATCGAAAACCGGCGACGCCGTCGCGCATGACCACAGCGATCGCCTCAGTATCGACGCCAGCCGCAGCCGCCTTTTTACTTGTCGACCATCGCGGTATTCGATCTGGTCCTCGCCGACCGGGTCGTCGATATCGGCGGAGTCCCAGGGTACCCGCGTAGCCGGCGCGCACCTGCGCGAGGCGGCGCGCGGTGTCATGTCCAGGCCGTGAATCTCCCAGGCAGGGGTGGCGCGCACCAGCGGACCCGGCGGGTCCTCGACCAGCTTGATGTTTCGCCGCCGGCTGAACTTGGCGTACACCGGGCGAGGCGCGCGCGCAGGTCGAAGCACGATCTGTTTCCGGACTTCGCGCTGCGTTCGAAGGTGTCGACCGAGGTTGACGCCGGATCGCCCCGGTGCGTGCCCTGTGACGGTCGCGCCGCTCAACGTACCGTTGACCTCGACCGGGCCGGCGCGTCCGATGAAGGTCTCGTAATCGGTGGCCGGGG